>CAZQOT010000073.1:0-5817 GCA_964595115.1 uncultured Muribaculaceae bacterium
TCAAATGTTCACATGGCATGGATGAGAGCAGTAGCAGGAAGATTGAAATCAGATTATAGATATTCAAAAGATATTGTTTATAATAATTTCCCTTGGCCTTCACCAACTAAAGAACAAAAAGAGAAAATTGAAAAAACGGCACAAATGATATTAGATGCTAGAGCAAAATATCCAGACTGTTCACTTGCCGATTTATATAATGAGTCAGCAATGCCTCCTGAATTAAGAAAAGCTCATCAGGCTAATGATTTGGCAGTATATGAAGCCTATGGCAAAATTTGGGATATAAAGTCAGAATCTGATTGTGTCGCTAAATTAATGGGAATGTATAAAAAAATCATAGAAGATAATTAACAAAATATAAGTGTTGTTGAAAACAGAAAGAGTACCAAATGCTCTTTTTTTACAATTAAATACTAAATTATTAAAAAAAGAATAAGGACATGTTATAATCATAATAGGTGATAAAGTATGGAAGCGAAAGAATTGAAAAGAGAGTGGGAAAATCACAAATTAAGAAGTAACGAATTATGGAGGTTGCTTTGACGTTCAAGGAAAGCAAGAAAGAATAAATGAATTATCTTTGAAAATGAACAATGTTGATTTTTGGAATGATAAGGATAGTGCTGAAAAAACAATAGAAGAGTGCAATAATTTAAAACGAAGTGTCGATAAAATTATTAGCATTAGAAAGAAAATTGATGATAATTTAGAAATGTTATCAATTATGATATCTGCTCCTGATGATGAACTACTTAAAGTAATAGAAGAAGAATTGCCAGGTATCGACAAAGAAATAAACTCTTTATCATTAGAAATAATGTTAGATGAACCTGAAGATAAAAGTGATGCACTCTTAGAAATACATGCTGGAGCTGGAGGGACAGAGTCTTGTGATTGGGCTAGTATGCTACTCCGAATGTACTTAAGGTGGTGTGATTTAAAAAATTACAAGTATGATGTAATTGATACCCAAGCTGGTGAAGAAGCTGGTATTAAAAGTGCTTCAATAATTGTTAAAGGATTGAATGCTTACGGATATTTAAAAAGCGAAAGAGGAGTACATCGTTTAGTCAGACTTTCTCCTTTTGATTTTAATAATAAAAGACATACGTCATTTGCATCCATTGAAGTAATACCTCAAGTTGATGATGATATAAATATTGAAGTAAAAGAAAATGATTTAAAAGTTGATGTATACCGTAGTAGCGGAGCAGGGGGCCAATCAGTCAATACAACAGATAGTGCTGTCCGTATAACTCATATGCCGACCGGAATAATTGTTACTTGTCAAAACGAGAGAAGTCAAATAAAAAATAAAGAAAAAGCTTTGTCGGTTTTAAAAAGTAAGTTATATCAATTAGAAATCTCAAAAAGAACAAAGTCATTAGAAGAAATGAAAGCAAATCAAATGGGAATTAACTTTGGTTCTCAAATCAGATCGTATGTTATGTATCCTTATATGATGGTAAAAGATCACAGAACTAATATTGAAACAAGTAATGTTGATAAGGTTTTAGATGGTGATATTAATTTGTTTATTGAAGGATATTTAAAAGGAAGTGTCAGTAATGGAGAGTAATGTAGAAGTATCAAAAATTAAAAAATTAATAGGTAAAAAAAATATAGTTAAAAGATATTTAATTTTTATAGCAGCTGTATTTATTATGGCGGCCACTTATAATTTGTTTATTTTGCCTAACGATTTAGCTTTAGGTGGTGCTAGTGGGATAGCTGTAATAACCCAAAAAATGATTGACCCAGCTTTAATGGTTATATTAATCAACATAGGCTTAATGATTTTGAGTTTCAAATTTTTAGGGAGGGAAAAAACAACCAATACAATATTAGGTGTTTTCTTATATCCATTGTTTATTAAATTAACAGCTAATATTAGTTCTATCATTACATTAGAAGTTAATGATCTTTTGTTGAATGTTATTTTTGCAGGTTTCTTGATGGGTATAGCATCTGGTTATGTTTTGAAATATGGTTTTAGTACAGGGGGAAGTGATACAGCTGTTCAAATTTTATCAAAATATCTAAAGATGTCTTTAGGAAAATGTTATCTTATAATTGATGGAATAATTATTGTAATTAGTGGGTTATATTTTAATAATGCTATGATTATTATGTATGCGGTTATTATGTTATATATATATAGCATAATGGCTGATAAGATATTGCTTGGTATATCTAATAATAAAGCTTTTTATATAATTACCGATAAAGAAGATGAAGTAAAAGAATATGTTTTAAAAAGCTTGAATCATGGGGTAACTATTTTAAAAGCTAAAGGGGGATATGGAGGACATAGGGAGAATGTATTATTATGTGTTGTGCCAGCGCGTCAATATTTTAAATTAAGAGAGGGTATAGCTTTAATAGATAAGGACGCTTTCTTTGTGGTGACTGATGCTTATGAGGTAAAAGGGGGAGCATAAGATGATAAAAGAAAAGTTTAAAGACTATGGAATTGTTGCTTTATCAACTTTATTTCTAGCAATAGCTTTTAACACAACTTCTTTACCTCTTGAAATAGTTATTGGCGGGAGTAGTGGTTTGTCTATTATTCTTGAACATTTTTTTAATATTCCGCCGGCATTTATAGTTTTTTGTTGCTATGCAGGAGCTTTAATTTGTGGTTATATATTTTTAGGAAAAAAGAAAATTAAAAAATCTATTTTTGGGAGTTTAATGTATCCATTATTTGTTTATCTAACCTCTCCATTAAGTGATTATGTAAAATCTTTTTCATTCAATAGTAGCGATTATTTAGTGTTAGTTATAATTGGTGCCGTTGTTAGCGGGATAGCATATGGGTTGGTATATAAAAGAGGATGTACAACTGGTGGTAGCGACATCGCGTCACAAATCCTGAATAGCTATACAGGTATTACAGTTGGAACAGCAAATTTAATTATTAATACTATTATTGTAATAGCTGGTGGAGCAATATTCGGTTGGGATAAAGTCTTATATGCTATTCTAACTTTATATGTGATAGGTTTAGTAACTGACAGAGTATTATTAGGAATTTCATATAGTAAATTCTTTTATATAATCACCGATAAGGAAGACGAAGTAAAAGAATATGTGTGTAAAGAATTTGGTAAGAGCGTAACTGAGTTAGATGCAATTGGGGGATATACAAATAATGGCAACAAGGTACTTATGTATGTAGTAACAACAAGGGATTACTTTAAATTAAAAGAGGGAATTAACATTATAGATAAGGATGCATTTTTTGTTATAATGGATGCATATGAACTGGAAAGTAGGGCATAAAAAGCACCAAATTTAATTATTTGTGTTATAATTATCTATAGTAGTAACGAGGTGAGGCAAGATGGAATTAATCAGAATAAGTGGTGTTGATAAGCAATATAAAAACGGAGTGACCGCTATATGTAATTTAAATTTAAGTATAAAAAAAGGTGATTTCGTTTTTGTTATAGGAGCTTCAGGGTCTGGAAAATCAACTTTGATAAAACTACTGCACCGTGAAGAGAAACCCAATAAAGGTAAAATAATTATTGGTGGAATTGATGTTGCTAAATTAAGAAATAGTAAAGTGTACAAATTAAGGCGCAAATTAGGAGTCGTTTTTCAAGATTTTAGATTGCTATCAAAATTAACAGTTTATGAAAATGTTGCCTTTGCTCTTGAAATGTTTGGCTTACCAATGGAGGAAGTAAGAACCAAGACAATAAAAGCTTTAGAACTTGTAGGATTAAAAAACAAAGCTAAACAGTTTCCCGATCAATTATCAGGAGGGGAACAGCAAAGGGTTGCTATAGCAAGAGCTATAGTCAACGGACCAAAATTATTGCTTTGTGACGAACCGACGGGGAATCTAGATCCTGACACTAGTTTTGGTATTATGAAAGTACTAGAAGTGATTAATAAAATGGGGACGACTATTGTTATGGCTACTCATGACAAAGCAATCGTCGATAAAATGGAAAAAAGAGTAATCCTTTTGGATGAAGGGAAATTGGTTAAAGATTTTGCGAAAGGAACCTACGACAATGAGATTGCTTAGAATGATTGGAAGAGACATTAGGGATGCCATTAAAAGTGTCTTCCGTAATTTTAGTTTAAGTATGGCATCAATCTCATGTATTACGATTACTTTAATATTAGTTGGAATTGCTGTAATTTCTTCATATAACGTTAATAATTTTGCCAAATTAATGCAAAAAGAATTTACTATTATTGTTTTTTTAGATAAAAACATTAGCGATGATAAAAGAACAGAAGTGGAGTATAATATAAAAGAAAATAGTAATATATCAGAATATAAATATGAAAGTAAAATGGATATAGCTAAATCAATGATGGAGACATCAGAGATATTTAAAAATATCATGCAACAATGGACAGAGGAAGAAAATCCTTTGAAAGATACATATTTGATAAAAGTAAAGGATGTTCAAAAAATTTCACAAACAGCAAAGGCCATTCAAACATTAGATGGTGTTGATGTCGTTAAATATGGCGAAGGAGTTATTGATAATTTCTTGGCAGCTTTTAGAATTATAGAGAAAGTGTTGTTGATAACGGTATTGTTGTTTGTTCTTGTAACAGCATTTTTGATAACAAATACTATAAAACTAACTATTTTTTCAAGAAAAAGAGAAATTGAAATTATGAGACTTGTTGGGGCTTCCAATTTTAATATAGAGTTACCATTTATTGTTGAGGGATTATTATTGGGAATTCTTGGTTCAATAGTACCGATTGGATTAGTCATATATGGATATAGTGCATTGTATGCCAATTTTCATATATTCTTAAAGTCTCCATTCATTAAATTAGTAGTACCGGAACCATTTATTTTTGTAATTTCGCTTGTTTTATTAGGAATAGGTATTTTAGTGGGGATGTTTGGAAGCTTTAGGGCTGTTCGAAAATATTTAAAGATATAGAAAGGGTGGTAACATGAATGGCGAAGGTAATTTTGGAATAAACAATAATTATATTAATGATAATAATATGAATAGCGAGCCTGCTACTTATGATAGTTATTATAACCATAAACCACGTAAAAAACCTTGGTGGTTATTTCTGCTTTTAATCGTGTTAGCTTTGATAGTTTTGGGATGGTTGTATTTTTCGGGTTTTTTTACCCCAATGGATAGACAAGCAGAATACAATAAAATGTATACAAGAGTTTGCAATGCCGCTGTTAAATATGCTAAAAAGAACAAAGAAGATGTTACTGATATTGTTGGTAAAATTGTGTATATAACAACAGGAGATTTAACAAATGCTAATATGATAGAAGCTTCTTTAATCAACCATTTAACAAATCAATCAATTCCAGCTTCTACTCGCATCAGACTAGAGGTGTTGCCAAATAAAAATTTTCAATGTCATGATTTTTTATGGCCCGGGGATGATAAAGTCAAACCAGTTATCACATTGAAAGGAGAAGCGACTATAACTTTAAACGTTGGACAAAAGGCCACTGATCCTGGGGCAACAGCGCTAGACGATCAAGATGGCGATATTAGTGAGAGAATAAAAAGAAGTGGTGATGTCGATACTGATGTGTTAGGAACTTACTATGTATACTATTCAGTAAGTGATATATCTGGTAATTTATCAGATATTATAATTAGAACTTATATTGTTCAATAATTAATGTTACATTTAGTAACATTTTTATATTACAGTTAGAATTCATTTAATGAAAAAAAAGAGAAGACTTTTTCTTTTTCGCTTTTTTACAATAAATTATATAAGCGAATTGTTCTTTGAATAAATTCGTTTGTGCTTAAAACTATATAAACAAAGACATAGAAAAGGGGC
>CAZQOT010000074.1:0-5791 GCA_964595115.1 uncultured Muribaculaceae bacterium
AATAATTTTTGCTAATTGTATTTTTACTTTTTCACCACCTGAAAGAGTAAATATCTTTTGATCGCTGTATACCATTTCTGAATCAAGTTTAAATTTAGAAAGAGTAGATGAAATGGATGATATTTCACTATATTTATCATAATCCAATTCGTCATTTATATCATCTTTCAAGAAAAACTCATTCACGGTAGCATTGGCCCATCTTGAATCCAAAAATTGTTCCAAATATCCAATTTTAATATTTTTTTTAAGAATTTGGCCCTCAATATAGCAGTAGTTTGATATTAATACACTATCATATATTGCCTTTATCAAAGTACTTTTTCCATTACCCTCTTCACCAATAATAGCAACTTTATCCCCCTTATGCAAAACAATACTCAAATTTTTGACTAAAGGTCTTTCAGTGTTCTTCATTCTTATAGTAATATTTCTTAATTCTAACACCAATATCACCTCACTTTACATAATTTATTTTTATAATTTCTTTGTTTATTCTTTCTAACAATTCCCTTTTGCACACGTTCTTTCTCATGTCTCCATTTTTAACTAATGCCTCAAACCTACAACCAGTGTGACAAATTGGTAAAAATTGACATTCTTTATCTAAACACTCGCGATATAATTCCTCAAAAAAGTAATTTTTATGATTTTCACTCATGCTATTAATATTATCAATAATAAACTCTTTACGACCAACTCCACTTACACATTTTACAATATCACCATTAGGTTGAACAATAAATCCGTGCTTTATTTTTGCTGTACACATACCATCAAATGAAAAAATATCTGACATAGAAAAACCTAATGAAATAGCTTTTTTGTATAGACTTATGTAATTGTCAAAAAAATCGTTTTCTCGAATTCCGTTTAATTCAATAAATCCATTTGCTTCGGAACAATTAACTGTTTTAGTAATCAAACCCAATGATATTAATATCCTTTTGGTTCCAAATTTTTTCTTTATGTACTCTAAAAAAATTGGAATATAATCAATATTAGATTTATCATAATTAATTCTTAAATTTATCTTCTTAATTTTATTGTTGTTTAATATGTAGCTCAAATTATCAACTATTTTTTCGAAAGTTCCTTCGCCATTAGCAAGTATGCGACGCTTATCATGAATAGGGGATGGACCGTCCAACGTAACTTGTAATCTTTCCCAATTATATTTAGCTATTAAATCAACCTTTTCGCTAGTAAAATTATAACCGTTAGTCACTATATAAGTCTTATAACGAACTTTATTCTTTGTAAATATTTTATTTAACCCCTTTAACAGATTTTGAATTACATGCCAATTGGTAGTAGGTTCCCCTCCTGTTATTTCAATAGAACTTTCTTTTATTCGATTTTTGCAAATATAATTTTCAACATAAAGTAATATTTTTTTTACTTTTTCATCTGTTAAACTACTAACATCAATTCCTGATTGATAACAATAAGGACATCTAAAATTGCACCCAGTAGTAGTTGGGATATGTAAACTTAAGAAACCGCAGTTATCCCACTCATCGGTTATCGCTTGCATAAACTTTTCTTTTTCGTTAATATCTTTATTAATAATAAATTCGGCGTTTTTTAAATAATCTTTTATTTCAATAAATTCACAATCATCATCTAAAATATTATTATATATTTTGGTTTCTAAAGAAACCACTTCACCAGTTAGTGTATTATACATAATTACACTATCTTCATTGTTAACTACAAATGTAAATATACTCCACTTCATATTTTTCCTCTTATATGAAACTAAAGGGAAACATTAGTCTCCCTTCATTCTATGCTCTTGACCCACAGCAACTATCTTTATGGAAAACTACTTTTCCACGAATAATAGAATTTTGCTTACAGGCATTTTTTAGAATTTTCATATTATCCCTCCTTGTGATTAGTTTAACAATTATTTTGTATAATTGCAAGGTTTTTTCATATCTTTATTGCAATAACTAAACAAGCAATTCCCCATTAAATTTTGTGTTTTATATTATTTGTTTTTTATTTTTACCTTACATTCATATTCTTCTTCTAATAACTTAGCAATTACATTAATATAATTATTCCCGTAGCATTCTTTTGCTATTGTCTCATAAAATTCCCTTGATTCATTCAATTCATTCATAAATTGGCAATATTCTTCATCACTAACAAAAAACGCTTCCAATAACTGCATTATGTTATACGAATAATCAAAAGCATCCAGTTCAAGGGGTTGAAATCTATATTTGCTTACTGCAAAATAATCTGTTGGATCAATATCATCATTATAATAAATTCCATCAACCCAAAAATTCATATTCCATAAATTTAACCTTAATTCATCAATTGGCTGTATAGTGATTTCTCCAGTTAAAATTCCATATTGGTATGCATGTCTACTTTCATGGGCAAGCTTTTTCAAGCAATCGTATCCGTCGAAGCAAAACCAGCCAATATCATAATAATTTGGATTATATGATCTATCGCTTTTGTCATCACTTATCATTACAAAGTTTGGTTTTTGTAACATTTTAACTTCCTTTGGAGTTCTATTTTGCATTTCCGCTAATAATCCCTCCATTTTTTGAAGTAAAAATAATTTTTCAGATCGCCTTAAATACCACCAGATGTTATCCTTAAACTTTTCAATAAATTGATTTGATTGTAACTTATTACATAACATTTTTAAATTATCAACATTCTTTATATAATCACACCTCTTACTTTTATTATTTTATAACTATTGCCTAAGAATCACATTCTTTATGAAAAAAGGATGGTTTAACCCTCCTTTATTGTTCTTTTAAAAACTTCTCCATTACTCTACTTAACTCTTTGCGCTCTACTGGCTTTGGGATGAAATCATCAAAGCCATCTTTTATGTATTTGTCTTTCATTCCAGCCATAGCATTGGCTGTAAGAGCAACGACAGGAATGTTGAAACCTTCAATATTTTTAAGTTGTTTCAATGTTGCAACTCCACCCATTTGTGGCATCCAATCATCAAGTAAAATTAAATCGTACTTCTCACCACCAGTAATTTTCTCAATACATTGAAAACCACTTGACACTTCATCAGTAACAACACCATAACTCATTAATAATCTTGAAGCAACTTTTAAATTTATTTTGTCATCATCTACAATTAACACTTTCTTTGATAAATAAACTCTTCTTTTGCATTCTTCAATTGAATCATCTTGATTTATAGCATTAGGATCTATTCCTATTTTTTGATCAATTACTATTTTTACAACCGTGCCATCACGATATTCACTTTCAAGTGATATATGACCATTCATCGATTCAACAATATTTTTGATAGTTGCTAAATTTAATTCACTTATTCCCTTGTTTTCTCAATCATTTGACTTACGTCAAATGAAAGTCACTTGCCTCCGGCAAGTGAAGGTGAAAGCCTTCGACCTTTTAGGGCTCGGCAGGTGGATCCCCAGCCAGACAGCGCACCGACCTTCCGTCCGCCTGCGAATACGTACTGCGAAGAACAGCAGAATTGTCATAGCGCAGGAGACGATACCAAGCATCAGCACCACCGGACGCAGACAACCACCAGAAACCGTACAAACCAACATTGTTCAGCCTACCATCGGTGTAACGGTAACCAGCAGGAAAAGCATTAAAACCATAATAATTATCGCCATTGCCATTATCATCCCAATATGAAATTGATTTTAATTTGTATCCTTCATTGGTTCCTCTCCATCCAGTTGTTTCTTCATTATATGGGAATTCTGTTTCACAATCTGAATTACCAAGATCATTACAAATATATCTCTCTAACGTAGTCCATTCATCATGAGTAGGTAAATGCCAGCCAGGAGGACACGCATTCTGTGCTGCTCCCCATTGATATAATACTTCATCTTTATCCCATTCACTACCGCCATTCTTTTGGCATACATCATGGGGTGAAGAAGTGTCCCAAATTTTATCTGCTTCATTTACTAAACAATCATCAGTATACCTTAAATTCTCAGCCATCCAACATTGATTTCCGATTTGAACTGTATCATATTCTTTCCCATCCCTTGAATCAATTAATTTATCTTCGCCGCATACAAAACATTCTATATCACTACCTACTTGCATATTGGTGTATGTACCACATGCTGTTAATCCTGCCCATTTATTTTTGCCTATTATCTTAATATAAGAATTCCCATTATTATCTTTTAATACCTCAATTGCTTCATAATTATCATTTCCGACACCTAATAATTCATTTATATTTTCCTTTGTAATACTAGTTATATTAAAATCAGCATCCATCAATGACTTATTATTAATTGCTTTAATAATCATTTTCGCATCTTGTTCAAAAGCATTGGTGGTTACATTTTTTATTAATCCAGATATTCCTGGTACCGCTATAGCCAGTATTATCGCTAATATTACTATTACAGCTAACAATTCAACTAATGTAAAACCTTGTTTCTTCATTTTACTTTTTATCCTTCCTCTCCTACCATTTATTAAAATATAACATGGTATTTACTGGAAGTCAATCCTCCCCGCAAAAAAGATGTACAGTTAGTTTAATAAAAGATAGTTATAAAAATTTTAAATCTAATAAAGGTGCTATTGTTAATACCTATCAAGGTGCAGTATGTTTTTCTTATGAATATGTTGAATTAGCAAAAGCAAAAGGATTTATAAGGAGTATGTCTCATCGTGGACATTGTTGGGAAAATTGTCCAATAGAAAATTGGTTCATGCAATTAAAACACGAATGGCTTTGCCAATTTGATAAATTAACTAGAAAAGAAGCAACAGAAGAAATAGAAAAATACGTTCATTGGTATAATAACGAACGTATTCAAAAGAAACTAGGATACTTGTCACCAGTACAGCATCGACTAAAACCTTCAAATCAATAATGCTTTTTATTTAGTGAGTACTTGACAGGTACTAGTATCTCTTAACCTTCCTTTTATTGTTCTTTTAAAAACTTTTCCATTACTCTACTTAATTCTTTTCGCTCAACTGGTTTTGGAATAAAATCATCAAAGCCATCTTTTATGTATTTATCTTTCATTCCAGCCATAGCATTGGCTGTAAGAGCAACGACAGGAATGTTGAAACCTTCAATATTTTTAAGTTGTTTCAATGTTGCAACTCCACCCATTTGTGGCATCCAATCATCAAGTAAAATTAAATCGTACTTCTCACCACCAGTAATTTTCTCAATACATTGAAAACCACTTGACACTTCATCAGTAACAACACCATAACTCATTAATAATCTTGAAGCAACTTTTAAATTTATTTTGTCATCATCTACAATTAACACTTTCTTTGATAAATAAACTCTTCTTTTGCATTCTTCAATTGAATCATCTTGATTTATAGCATTAGGATCTATTCCTATTTTTTGATCAATTACTATTTTTACAACCGTGCCATCACGATATTCACTTTCAAGTGATATATGACCATTCATCGATTCAACAATATTTTTGATAGTTGCTAAATTTAATTCACTTATTCCCTCAGCTAATTCTTTATTAGTATTAACTCTAGGTTCAAATATCGTTTCTAATTTATCTTGAGTAATACCACTACCAGTATCCTTAACAGTAATTGTTAAACGACAAATGTTACCGATAGTAAGACTACCAATATCTAAATTAATATTCCCTTCTTTAGTATGGTCAATAGCATTTACTAATAAATTAAGAACAATTTCTTTTATTCTAATGCTATCCCCAAACAAGAATGCTGGTAAATTGTCATCGACCATTATATTTAATTCAACCTTATCAGTTTTAATTCGTTCTTTAGC
>CAZQOT010000075.1:0-5711 GCA_964595115.1 uncultured Muribaculaceae bacterium
ACTATCTTTTTTATTGATATAATTCTTTTTTCAACAGTTCTATATTTTCTTTCATTATACTTATGTAATCAACATTTTCATCTCTTTGCGTTTGACTTAGATTAACTCCAGTTTTAAAACTAACGACTGAAATACTGTGTTTGCTTGCTAGTTGATTGGCTGTATTGGTTAATTCATTGTTGTCTACACCAAAAATATATTTTATTTTATTTTCTTTCATAAGTTTTTCAACATCAGCAATTTTTTTAGCTGTTAAATCATCACCTTCTTCTAATGAATACACATCTAATCCGTATTTTTGTAAAAACAGAAGAGAGTTATCAGCAACTACAATACTTTTATCACTAGCATTTTCAGCAATAAGATTTATTTCTGCATCTATTTCAGATATATCTATTTTAAGGTCCTCGTAATTATCATCTATAACTCTTTTTAAATATGAATTTGTAATATATTCCTTAAAACCTTCTTTGATATTTTGGGCAGCCATTAAAAAATTTGATAAGTCTAACCATATTTCTTCTTCATTATTGATATATTCCATGCCCATAGCAGCATCTATAATCAATAAGTCTTTGTTTTTATTAAGCATTTTTATAGCATAATCTTTCTCGTTACCAAGACCATTATATATAAATATTTGGCTACTACTATAATCGGTTAATTGTTTATCGGTTAATTGGTATGTTTTGACATTAATATCATTTGGATAAACACTAGATATAACGCCATTGTCATTATATAATCTTTGAGTTATATATTCAATTGGATAAATGGTTGTATAAACAGTAGCATTTTCTAAAGTATCTTTTTTAAAACAACCGGTCATTGTCAGAATAATAATTGGTATAATCAATAATTTTTTTTTCATTTAATCCTCCTTGATGGTACAGGATCATAACCCATCTTACCCCACGGGTTACACCTAATAATGCGTTTGAATGAAAGATATCCCCCTTTTAATGTTCCATATGTTTGTAAAGCTTCAATAGCGTAATTAGAACACGTTGGTGTATATCTGCAGCTTTTATGTGATGATAAAGGTGTTGCTTGATATAATTTAATGAAGAATATTATGATATGTTTCATTTTATCACCTATATTTATTTTACGCTATTTCTTAGTATTTGTAAAACGAAAAATAATTTTTATTTTTAGTAGACTACAATATAATAGTTTTTTTATGAAAAACTAAGGTTTATTTGTAATATTAGTTGCGTTTTGATATAATGATTATGGTGATAATATGAAAACTTTACTTGAAAAATTTAGAATTAAACCTAATAATATAACGATATACCAAAGGGCTTTTGTTCACTCATCATATTCTTACGAACATGATATGGTTCCCGATTATGAGCGATTAGAATTTTTAGGAGATGCTGTTTTAGGGCTTATTATTAGTGAATATTTATATAAAATGGAGCAATTTGAGGAAGGCGAAATGACAAGGATGAGATCAACATATGTGTGTGAAAACGCTTTGTATGAGTATGCTTTAAGTCTTAATTTCAGTGAATACATCAAATTAGGACATGGTGAAGAAATAAGTGGCGGTAAGTATAGAAAAACTATTTTAGCAGATGTTTTTGAAGCATTTATTGGGGCTGTTTACTTAGATCAAGGATTAGATAAAGTAAAAGAAATTATTAATGAAGTTGTTCTTCCAATGCTTGAATCAGAAGATGAGTATTCATTTAAAGATTACAAAACAATTCTTCAGGAATTGGTTCAAATAGAGCAAAGGTCAGTTGTTTATGAATTGGTTAAAGAATTTGGCCCTCCACATAATAAAACATTTACGGTTGTTGTCAAAGTAGATGGTATAAAATATGGCGAAGGGACCGCTAAATCAAAGAAAGAGGCAGAACAAGCAGCGGCTTTTAATGCCCTACAAAAGAGAGCTGAATAATGTATTGAAAAGAGATAATTATTTAATTAACAATAGAATTAAGGTGAAAACATGTATTTAAAAACAATTAGAGCTTCGGGTTTTAAATCTTTTGCAGATAAGGTTGATATTGACTTTGAAAAAGGCGTTACAGGTATTGTTGGACCTAATGGTTCTGGCAAAAGTAACGTTGTTGATGCAGTAAAATGGGTATTAGGGGAACAGTCAGTCAAGACCCTTAGAGGTGATGGATCTATGACTGATATAATATTTTCTGGTAGTAAAAGTCGAAATCCCTCTTCAAGCGCTTCTGTTACATTAATATTTGATAATACAGATCGCTATTTTCCAATTGACTATGCTGAAGTATCGATAAAAAGAACAGTTTATAAAACGGGTGAGAATGAATATTTTTTAAACAATGAAAAATGTAGATTAAAAGATATCATGAATTTAATTGTCGATACAGGGATGGGAAGAGATGCTTTTAATATTATTTCACAAGGTAATATTCAAGATATTTTAAGTAACAAACCAGAAGATAGACGAGTAATATTCGAAGAAGCAGCGGGTGTTTTAAAATATAAGAAACGTAAAGAAGAAGCATTAAGAAAATTAGAAAAAACACATGACAATATTAATAGAATTAATGATATAGTTTGTGAATTAGAAGGGCAAATAGAACCTTTGAAAGAGCAAAGTGACAAAGCATGTATTTATTTAGACGCTAAAAAGGAATTAGAAAGTGTTGAAATAGCCCTTATTGTTCATGATGTTGAAGTAATGAACAATGATTATCAAAATGCTAAAAAGCAAATAGATGTTTTAAATCAAGAAATATTGAATATTTCTGAATCATCATCCATCGTTGATGCTGATTTAGAAAAAGAGAAAGTAGCATTAATAAAGGAAAATGAAAATCTTCATCAAAAGCAGAAAGAATTGGTGGAAATCTCTAGTAATGTTGAGAGATTGAATGGTCAAAAAATGCTAATTGTTGAACGGGGGCGTTATGATAGCGAAGATGCTAAATTACATGATCATGTGTTATTGTTAAGAGAAGCTGAGTTAAAAACTAATAATGAAATAGATATAATCAAAAAAGATATTGAAATTAAACAAGGTGAATGTAGAGATATTGATAATAAATTAAAAGAATTATTAATCAATATTGAAAGCATAAAAAAGAATTATCACGTTCTTGAAGATGAGCGTAATACTCTAGTTAGGAAGCAAGTTGAATTAAATCATCGTATGGGGGTATTAGAAACTTCAATTGAAAATAACAGTTCTCTGCCTTTTGGTATTAAGAGCATTTTAGAAAACCCTAAATTAAGGGGTATTCATAATGTGATTGGCAGACTTATTTCATTTGATGATAAATATAGAACTGCCATTGATGTAGCTTTAGGCACTAGTTCTTTATTTGTTGTTACTGATAATGAAGTATCAGCTAAAGAAGCTATAAATTATTTAAAAAGTAATAATTTAGGAAGAGTAACCTTCTTTCCATTAAATATTATAAAAGAAAGACATATTGATTTAGACACTTATAATCAAATAAAAAATCATAAATCTTTTGTTGATATTGCATCAAATGTAACGACTTATGATTCAAAATATCAAAATATCATATTAAATCAATTAGGTAATACAATAATTGCTGATAATATAGAGGGTGCTAATGATATAGCAAAAATCACTCAATATCGATATCGCATTGTAACATTAGATGGTGAATTGTTACACGTTGGAGGTTCAATAACTGGTGGCCTTGGTAAGAAAAACAGTGGCATAATAAATGAAAAATACGAGTTATTAGATATAAAAAGACAATTGAAAGCTATTGAAAAGCAAATACAAGATTTAGATATCAAAAGCAACGATATTGAGGTAATGTTAAAAGAACTTGAATTAAAAGATTATAATCAAAAGATAGAAAAAAGAACACTAGATGAAAGCATTGAAATTAAACAAAAAAGTTTAAGGGACTTACAAACTAAAAAAGAAGAAATAAGCAATGAAATAAATAATTTGTCTTCAGTTTTAAATGATACGATAAACGAAGAAGAACAAAATATTATAGATGCATATTATAAGGCAGTTAACGATAGGGAAAAATTACAGATAGATATAAATAATATTCTTAAAAAAATATCATTTATTAATGATAATATTGAACAAATGGAGACTAATTATAAAAAAGATAACGAGCAATTCTATAAAAAACAAAACACTTTGAAAGAATTAGAAATAAAAGTAAATCGTTTGGATGTCAAGTTAGATACTTTATTAAACATTTTAAATGAAGAATATACGATGACTTTTGAAAAAGCTAAAAAAGAATATATTTTAGTAATTGATGAAAATGAAGCCCGAAAGAAAGTTAATTCCCTTAAAAACACTATACGTGATTTAGGTATTGTAAATGTAGCAGCAATAGATGAATATGAAAGAATTAGTAAAAGATATGATTTTTTAATTAATCAAAAGAATGATTTGTTTAAAGCTGAAAATACCCTTCTTGATATTATAAAAGAAATGGATTTAGTCATGAAAGAAGCGTTTGAAGAAACATTCAAATTAATAAGTATTGAATTTAAAAAAGTATTTAAAGAATTATTTGGAGGAGGAGAAGCTTATTTAAAACTTACTGATCCAAATAATATGTTAGAGACTGGTATCGATATTATTGCCTTACCACCTGGTAAGAAATTACAACACATATCACTTCTTAGTGGGGGAGAAAAAGCATTAACCGCCATTTCCCTTTTATTTGCTATCCTAAGAGTAAGACCTGTTCCATTCTGTATTTTAGATGAAGTAGAGGCTGCTCTGGATGACGTTAATGTTATAGGATTCTCTAACTTTTTGATGCAATTCAAAGATAAAACACAATTTATTGTTATCACTCATAAGAAGAAGACAATGGAATATGCCGATGTTTTATATGGAATAACAATGCAAGAATCGGGTGTTAGTAAATTAGTTAGTGTTAAATTAGACGATAAAGCATAAATATTAGTATAAGGAGGTATTTATGCTTACACCTTATTTAAAGACAAGAAGAAGAACATATTTCTTCATTTCTCTAACACTATTAATTGTATTGATAATAATTTTCCTTAGCATTATAAAATAAAAGATGAGAATTAAATCATTCTCATCTTTTCTTCGTCTTTAAATGGATCTTTTTGATCAATTTTATCTATAAATAATACCCCGTTTAAGTGATCAATTTCATGTTGAACAGCTATTGCCAATTCCTCTCTAGCTCGAAGCTTTTGTATGTTACCATCTTCATCGTAATATTCCATCGTAACTCTAGCATATCTTGGCACAATTCCTTCAACTTCACGATTCACACTCAAGCATCCTTCACCACCACCAGCATAAATTAATTCTTCTGAATGACTGATAACTCTAGGATTAATAATAACATATTTATTAAAAGTTTTATCTTCTTGCTCATGAGCTATTACAAAATATCTTTTTACAACACCAAGTTGAATAGCAGATAATCCCATGCCAGGCCTTAAATTATATTTTTCAGCAATATCCTCAGTTTGACTATGGATTAGATATCCCATCATTTCATTAATTAAATCTTTATCATCTTTAGAAAGTGGCAAAACTGCATCTTCACTAACTTTACGAAGACGTTTATCGGTTTCATCTAAAATATTAAGAATCTTTATCATTATTCCACCTCCAAAATCACTGATATTTTATCATAATTTGCTGTATTTAGCAAATATAGTAAACTTGAACTATTTCGTTTGTATGCTTTTTTGATAAATTTATTGCTTTTTTAACCGCT
>CAZQOT010000076.1:0-1518 GCA_964595115.1 uncultured Muribaculaceae bacterium
TCTCAAGCGACTAGATTGACATTCCCTAGCAATTATGATATAATCATATCCACGTGGCCAAAATTCACGTGGGAGGGAAATTTACATGGACCTGAAGCAATTTCACGTTCTAAACCAAATAATTAGTAAGCAACATAGGAAAGTAAAACGTGATTTGAAAATATTAGAAATAAAAAGAAATATTAATAATAAAATGCAATCTGTTGTAGATGAAGTCTTAAATACATTTCATGATATAAAAACTCGCTTCATCTATAACGATAATAACTTGGTTTATGCCAAGAAAAGATAATAATTTCTAATAGAAAAAGATGATTAAAATATCATCTTTTTTGTTATACAAAGCACCAATTTAATTATAATTCATAATTTATTATGAAAGGAGAATATTATGTATACAAATTATCAAGGTTTCCCAAATTATCAACTATATTCTAACATAAATCCATCAAATTATTATAATAATAATATAGATAATGATGATCGTTTTTTGGGAGGAGGATTACTAGCGGCTGGTTTGGTTGGCGGTTTAGCAGGGGCTGCTGTAGCCCCATATTTCTATCGACCATACCCTATGTATTATCCTCCAATTTATTATCCACCTAATTTCATGTATGGACCATATTCAAGATTTTATTAAAAAAGTTAGTTCATAGACTAACTCTCTTTTTTATTATTTTTCGTTTCTAAGCTTTTAATAGCTTCTTCTGATGCTAAAATAACTTTTTCTAATACTTCTTTAGCGGCATCTTGTAAAATTGGTGTGCCTTTTTCTTTGGCAAGTTTAAATAATTCTTCCGCTTTTTTTGTAATGGCTTTGCCTTTATCTTTAGCTAATTGTATAACTTTTTCTTTGTCGAGATCTTCAAGTTCAGTTCTGATAGAATCGATTTTTTCATCAAATTGAGCTTTTAGTTCTTCAAGATCAACTTCTTTGACTTTAGATACTAGTTCATCAAGTTTTTTCTTAAGCGCTTTTCTAGTTTCACTACCTTTAGCAGGTGCAAATAGAAGACCTAGCGCAGCCCCAATAGCAGCTCCAAACAAAAATTTTCCTCTTTTTCCTTTTCCCATATATTATTCCTCCTTCTTTTCATTTTTTGTACTCTTCTCTTTTTTCTTAAAGATTTTTAATAGAAAAGAGCTTACAGATTCAACAACTTTATCAGTAACAAATGATAATTTATCAGTTGCTACGTCAATTATTTGAAAAACACCATTTAATGATTTCATCTTCCCATCGACATCATTAATTATTTCATCAACTTTATTCATTGTTCTAAGTAATCTTATGCCAATTATTATTAAAATAGTCAATAAAATTATTCCTAATATATATAATACTACTGGTAATGAAATGTACATTTGATCCACTATTCTTCACCATCCCCGTCTTCATTATTATCTTTATACATACTATCAACTAATGAATAAAAATCATCTTCACTTGTATTTTCTAATAGCTCATCAATTGATTTAAGTTTTTTATCAATATCATCAGTGTTATCTTCTTTTTTA
>CAZQOT010000076.1:1618-5658 GCA_964595115.1 uncultured Muribaculaceae bacterium
TTTTTTTCTTCTTTTATTTCTAGTTTGGATTTAGACGAGGCAGATTTGGTTGGTGCATCTTTTTTAGGTTCATTCACTTCATCCTCATCATAAAAATAATTTTTAATCTTATCAATCAGTTTCATAGTTTCCTCCTTCGTTTAAGGTGTCTTCTAATGTTTCATTAGGTATTCCAGTTTGATCTTGATTTAATAATTCCTCATCGATTGTACCATCATACTGATTATACTCATTAATATAATCAATAAAATTACCTTCTTGTCGTTTTGGTTCAAATATTTTAAAATCTTCCTCATTGTAACTTGATTTATTCTCATCAAACGTTACATTTATCAAATTATCATTGAACACTAATGAATTTAAAATGTAACTTGCATTTAATACTGTTTGATTAATATCAGATTGATTTACATATGCTTCTATCTTTGAATAATTAAACATTATTTCAATAAAATAAATATTTTTATATTTTGTTATTTCTAAATATCCTTTTTTACCTTGATAATCTAACTTCTTAGAAAAATAAGCTTCTTCATTTACCTCATATTTTAATTCTTTCTTAAAGAAGTAACTAACAACATCTACATACAAATAATATTTGATACCATCAGAAAATAGTTTTTCATTATAATCAGTACTATCAATTACTCTTATTCCACGTGGGGCATAATATTTATATCCACTTGAAACCCGGTTATATAAACCTAGTTTTTTATTCAAAATATTATCGGTTAATTTATTTAAATCATTAGTATCAACTTGTTTAATATTACATCCAGTTGCAAGAAACAAGGAAATAAGCAATAACACAAAAAGTTTCTTCATGTATTTACACCTACTCTTCATTAATTATAACATAATATTTAAAAGTAATAAAGCATTATTTTTTTAATGTAAACTGTTTTTTGTTGCTTCTATTTTGTATATTATGTTACCTTTATTTAAAAATTTCTCTTCATATTCAGTCATTATGTTACTTGTTGGTATGTTATTAATATTATAATTATATACCAACAAATCATAATTATATTTTTTAAGTTGTTCCACTGAATAATTATAGAGATTAAAATTATCAGTTTTCATAGTTATTTTGTTGTTATCTTTAAATATATTATCATATAACGGCAAAAAGATGTTGCTAGTCAATCTCCTTTTAGCATGTCTTTCCTTAGGCCAAGGATCAGAGAAGTTTAGATATATTTGATCTATCTCTTTATCAAAAATAGTATCTATTTTACTTGCATCAATACAAATATATTTTAAATTAGATAAATTTTTGATATTTGTTCTAGATACTGCCTTAGCCATTATACTTTCTTGTTTTTCAATCCCAATAAAATTAATATTAGGATATTTCACAGCACTTTCATTAATGAAATGGCCCTTACCCATACCTATTTCAATATGAATTGGATTTTTATTACCAAAGACTTCATTCCATTTTCCCTTATAGAGTTCTGGAGAGGAAATAGAGTATTCTGAATTATCAATTATTTTACTAGCATTCTTAACCTTACGCAATCTCATTTAATTCACCCAATTATATTATACTATAGCCTAAACAAAAACTAAACAATAGCATATAGTATTTTGAAAGTATGAAGGAGGATAAAATGAAAGATAATCGCAATAATATGTATTTCCCAGGTAATCAACCAATGCCTGGTATGGCACCTGGTATGGGGCCTGGTATGGGAATGCCTGGTATGGGACCCGGGATGGGTCCTGGAATGGGAATGCCAGGTATGGGACCTGGAATGCAAGGGTTTCCAGGAGGCACTGTAATGCCTAATATTGGTCAACTAGAAAATCGCATTGCTAGTCTCGAACGTCAAGTTAAAAGATTAGATGCTAGAATCAGTAGACTAGAAACACCGTATCCAACCCCAACACCATTTGGAGGGGCACAAACTACTCCACAAGCATCATTTCAATCGACCGAATCACAAGAATTCACATATCCATATCAACCATCAATGCAAATTATGTAATAGAAAAAAAATAGCACGAATGCTATTTTTTGTTATTCTTTATTTGTTTCTTCTTTTTGGGCAACTTGTTTACCTTTGTAAAAACCACATTCTGGACAAACACGATGTGCTCTTATTGCGGCTCCGCAATTAGGACATTTTACGGTACCATTAGCTTCTATCTTGTAATGAGTACGGCGCATTCTTTTTCTTGTTTTACTTACTTTTCTAAATGGAACTGCCATTTTCTCACTCCTCTCTAATCATCTAGTAGATCTTTTAACTTTTCTAATCTTGGATCTACCCCTTCATTTAATTCATCTTCACTTAGTAGTTTCCAACCGTCCCCTTCTAATTTAATACTATCTAAATTAGGACTAACAACTTTAATTGGAATCTCTACTACAATATTTTGCCATATAATTGGCATAATATCAATACTATTATTGATTATTTTTATATATTCTTCTTCTTTATCAATATTTTCACTTAATATTTCATTAACCTCTATATTGAAAGGGACAGAAACATCTTTTAAACTAATGGAACAAGGTAAAATCATTTCACCATTAATAGTTATATTTAATAAATATGTATTCTCTATATCTTTTTTTATGCTCCCAATTACTCTTATAGGACTCAACTTTCTAATTTCTGTAGTTTTAATTAACTCTTTATCAATGGTAACCACTTCATCAATGATAATTTTGCTATCTATGTTATTTATTATTTTCACTAAATTTATGATTATTTTCTCACCACCAGTGTTTAAATTATACTATTAAATGGATTATTATTCAACTACTTTATTTAGTTAAACAAATTTAAGTTATGTTATAATACTTTATAAAGGATGTGGTTTTATGGAAGCTGTTGGAATAATTGCTGAGTATAATCCATTTCATAATGGTCATTTATATCACATTGAGAAAGTTAAGAAGATGTTTCCTAATCATATAATTATCGTAGTCCTTGGCGGTCATTTCATGCAACGGGGCGAGACAAGTATCATTAATAAATGGGATAAGACTAGAATTACACTAACTTATGGAGCTGATATTGTCATAGAACTCCCCTATCCTTTTGCAACCCAAGCAGCTGATTTTTTTTCCAAAGGTTCTATTCAAATTTTAAAAGAAATGAAAGTTCAAAAGCTAGTTTTTGGTAGTGAATCAAATGATATTGATAGACTTAGGATGCTAGCTGAAACACAATTAAATAATAATGAATATCATCTTAATGCAAAAAAATATTTAGATGAAGGAATAAATTATCCTACAGCTTTATCTAAATCATTGTTTGATTTAGTAGATACAACGGTAAATACTCCTAACGATATTCTTGGCATCTCTTATATAAGAGAGATTATGAGACAAAAAACTGATATCGAACCAATTACAATAAAAAGAACCAATGACTATCACAATATAGATTTAAACCATGAAATAACAAGTGCTTCCAGTATTAGATTAGCTTTAAAAAATAAAAAAAAGATAGATAAATATGTTCCAAAAGAAACATATAAACTACTTAATAATAATTTATTTTTTATTGAAGATTATTTTCCATATTTAAAATATCAAATATTAATTAATATAGATAAATTAAGCATATTTCAAACAGTCGATGAAGGAATAGAAAATAGAATTAAGAAGAACATTATAAATTCAAATAGTCTTGATGATTTAATTAAAAAAGTGAAAACAAAAAGATATACATATAACAAAATAAGACGAATGTTTACTCATATAATGTGTAATTTTACTAAGGAAGAAGCAAAATCATTTAAGGATATTTCATACATTAGATTGTTAGGGTTTAGCAACAAAGGACAAAAATATTTAAATAATATAAAAAAAGAGTTAAATTTACCAATTGTAACAAAATTTAATAAAAATAACGATAAAATGCTTGAATTAGAATTAAGATCTACTTGCGTATATGCATCTATTTTGGATGAAAATAAGAAAAACAAATTAATTGAAAGAGAATATAAAAATTATCCCATAAAAATAGAAAAGTGATATTGAATCAATATCACTTTTCAGACTGTTGACAAAGTGGTCAATG
>CAZQOT010000077.1:0-5616 GCA_964595115.1 uncultured Muribaculaceae bacterium
CTCCTTCAGGGGGTTTTGGTTGACTACTCTCACAATAAACCACAAGAGTAGTCATGTGTGAATTGTTTAATTCACACTATATACATGATACATTTATTTTAGACAAAAGTCAAACAAAAAATGCAAATTTTTTTCTATTTTTTATGTTTGTTGAATTTTTGGGCAAATCCACATTTCATGCACAAATCTTCAGTTAATTTATTGCTAAAAAAGCCTTCCCTAATTGCTTTAAATCTTGAACTATTGATGATATTTTTCATTTCGCTTTCAAAAATATTGCCCAAGTTAATAACCCCATCAGCATCAAGGCAACAAGGAACAACTGTTCCATCAACTAAAATTCCTATTTGTTGTCTTAAGCCATAACAAGTCCCATTTTTGTTGCATACCTCGCTGTTAATATCAGGCCATTTGAACTCA
Organism: uncultured Muribaculaceae bacterium; assembly: GCA_964595115.1. Taxonomy (GTDB): domain Bacteria; phylum Bacillota_I; class Bacilli_A; order RF39; family UBA660; genus CAZQOT01. Next base: position 421 of record CAZQOT010000077.1, read on the forward strand.
TGTTCTAAACTTATAAATATTTTGTCTTTAATCTTGAAACTATTGTTTTTTATTCTTATTTTTACTTTATAATGATTATTAATTAAGTCAAATATTTTCTTATTGTTATTATTTCTTCCTAAGTTCCATAGTCTGAGTGATATATAACAATCATTTGTTATCTCATCTACTACATTAAGTTCTTTTTCAATATCACTTACACCATTATAACTATGGAGAGAAATATTTAATTGTCTTATACATTTAGATTTATTAATAACATCTAATTGTTTTTCTAACAATCTACCGTTGGTTGTTATATTTACTTTCATATTATATTTGTCTGCTAAATCAAGGATAGATTCTAAATTAGGATGAATTAGAGGTTCTCCTAAAACATGAAGATATATATATTCACCATAGCCTTGTATTTTTCTCAGTACTTCTTCAAAGGATGCTATAGACATATATTGTTTTTCTCTTTGGGTTCCTTTGCAGAAAGAACAATTTAAATTGCAAATATTTGTTATTTCTATATAAATACGTTTAAACATCAATCTAAATTAATACTCCCCTCTATTATTTGTTTAAGATGAGGATAACTATTTAATAGTTTATTCTTAATAATTATCTCAGCATCTTCTTTAGCTTGTAACAATATTTTAAAGTCCTTTTTAAGATCTGCTATTTTAAAACTCATATCTCCACTTTGCTTTACCCCAAATAGATCCCCTTGGCCTCTTAATTTAAAATCTTCTTCACTTATTTCAAAACCATCGTTAGTTCTTGTCATAATGTTTAATCTTTCTTTTTCAAGATTACTTATTAAAATACAGTAAGATTGTAAATCACTTCTACCAACTCTCCCTCTTAACTGATGAAGAGTTGATAAACCAAATCTTTTAGCATCAAAGATAACCATCATAGTGGCATTCTTAACATCAATTCCAACTTCAATAACAGTCGTACTAATTAAAATATTAATTTCATTATTCACAAAAGAAGTCATAATATTTTCTTTTTCTCTTGAAGACATTTTGCCATGTAACATTCCTATTTTGTATACTTTACCAAATGCCAGTTCAAATTGTCTTGCGAGTTTGTTAACGTTTTCTAAATCACTATCATCACTTTCCTCAATTAAAGGTGCCACCACATATATCTGATGATTTTGATCTAATTCTTTTTTTATCATTGTTAGAACTTCTTTTATTTCCTTTGGATTCTTTAAATACGTGATTATTTCTTTTCTATTTTTAGGCATTGTTTTAATGTTGGAAATGTCCATATCCCCATAGATAGTTAAAGCATAGGTTCTTGGAATAGGAGTGGCACTCATATATAAAATATCTGGTTTAATAGCTTTATTCTTTAAATTACTTCGTTGATTAACGCCAAAACGATGTTGCTCATCAGTAATAACTAAACCAAGATTGTGATAAGCAACTGCTTCTTGCATGATAGCGTGCGTTCCTATAACTAAATCAATAGAACCACTTTCTAGTTGTTTATATATTTCTGCTTTTTCTTTTTTAGAAGTTTCACCTATCAATAGTTTTATATTGATATTAATTCCATCAAATAATTTTTTAATATTTTCATAATGTTGTTTGGCCAAAATTTCCGTTGGGACCATTAAAGCTGATTGATAATGATTGAGATACATTATGTATATTGCTACTACTGCTACTACCGTCTTACCACTACCCACATCACCTTGTAATAGCCTATTCATTATTCTATCCGATTCAAAATCATAGGTTATATCTTCTATAGCTTTTATTTGATCATCGGTAAGTTTAAAAGGTAGTTTATCAATAAAATAATTTACTTTTTCTTTATCTACTACTTTGGCATGTCCTATTAATCTTTCTTTGTTTTCATCCTTTAATAGATGAATCTTTAACATAAAAATAAATAATTCTTCATATTTTAAACGAAGCATTGCTTTTTTTACTTCATTTACATCCTTAGGATGATGGATTATTTCCAAAGCTTCTTTTTTATCAATAAATTTATATTTATTTGTTATAGGTTCAGGTATATAATCAACTACTGCAATTTTCATCTTTAAAGCTTCATCGATGTAATGTCTTAAGTTATTTCTTGCAATTCCCTCTGTAACATGATACACAGGTTCAATCCTTTCTTCATCACCTAATGGACCAAACATAATGTTTGATGCTACAACTGTATTCTTAAGTAAATCCCACTTACCTATGACTGTAATCTCTTTATTTATAGTTAAATTGTTTTTTAAGAAGGCCCTATTGAATATGATTACATTTATTATTGCTTCTCTTGTTCTTAATCTAAAACTCATTTTATTCATATTTTTCTTAAATCTAAAAATATTTGGAATTGAATCTATAGAGCCATCTATTATTATCTTATCATCTTGCTTTAATGATAATAAATCACTACGTTTTAATATTTCATAACGAAAAGGATAATGATTAATTAAATCATTAATATTATAAATACCAAGTTTTTCTAAATATTGTTTGGTCTTAGGACCTATGCCTTTTATAAGACTTAAATCATTCATAATATCCCTCAATATAATTGTAACACTTATTTTAGTATAAAAAAAGGATATTAATATTAATGTCCTTTTCTTGTATTCACATATCTTCCCTTACTCTTTTGGGGATCATTAGGTTCAATAAATACTTGTTGCTTACTTACTCTAGAATTATAACCTTTACGTACTATAGTGTACTTCTTGCCTAATTCACTACCTTTCTTAGTAGGAATTACTGTGCCACATGCCAATTGCAGGCAAAGACCTGTTTGTCTTTTGGGAATGTCTGTCTGACTTATAATCCCTCCTTTTGAGCATGCTGCTATCATTGCACATGCAAAAATTACTGCCCCAAATCTTTTTATTCCACTTGTACTACCTTGCATAAACTACCTCCCGATGCAAAATATTTATTAAAAATGAAAACGTTTTATGAATTCATTTTTAGCTCTGTTATCACCGAAAATAAACATTCCAATGATTGATAATAATGATATAAAAACTGTAATAATGCTAGGTAATTTAATTGTTACAACTCCACACCACATTAATACTAATAATATTATACCAAAAAAAGCTATTAAAAGCATATAAATAAAGTATTCTATTAAATTTGTTGGTTTTACCATTATAAATATTGTTAGCGCAATAATACCTGCTAATATAACAAATGGAATCAAATAATTAATTGACCAATTTGAAAAACCCAAATACATATCTAAAATAAAACCCATTATTGATAACATGATAACATTTATTATAACAACATTACCAATATTTTTATAATATTTCATTGCCATTCTAAGTAATAAATAAGCATAGAATAACGCTATTATAAAATATGGTGCCCAAATTATTTCAAAGGAAAAGGTCAGATTTAGAACAATGTTGGTACCAGCTAAGGCAATAAATATAAATATTAACACTTTAATAATATTAATATTTATATCTTCATTAATAAGAGTTTGAGCGGGGAAATCATTCTCCGCAAGGCCATGATGTTTTATAGTTTTTCTCTTGCATAAAGGACAAGTACTTAACCCATTTTCAATAATTACTTTGCATATATTACAATATTTCATTTAGTTATCCCCCTATCTTCATCCTTTAGACTTGTGGAAATTTTTACATCAATCCCAGCATTTGTTAAATAAGTGAAAAAATATCTTTCTATTTCAGCGTTTACTAACGTTGTTGCAAAAGCTATTGATAACTTATCATCAAAAGAGCATACGGTTACTTTAATAGGCATTAATTCATAATTATACGCAATAGCGTCAAATTTATCAATGTATTCTTTTATTTCTTCATTAACTTTAACAACACCTAGATTAGAAAATAAGGTTGTTGGTCCTTTGCTAGTTAAATAATTTCTGGCAAGTTTCAGGGCAAAATCCTTTATTACTAGTGGAACAAATCTTAAAACAATATTATTTTGTAGTTTAGTAAAAAAACGAAATTTGTTTATTAAAACTGATTTATCTAATTCTTTCTTTAGCTTATTATCAACAATTTCTAAGACTTCTTCAAACGAATGATCTTTGTTTGCGGCATCTAAACTAATGGCAAGGGTAGCAAAAAAATTATTTAAACTATCTGATGGAAAAAATTGCCTTAAATCAACAGGAATACAAATGGTAATAGGTGCTTTACTTTTAGTATATTTATAATTACCATGATAAATTGCATAAAACAATACAGCTGTTAAATATGTCGTGATAGTAACACCTTGTTTTTTTGTCAATTCCTTTAACTTTGCAACCGAAAGAGTTCCGATAATAACATTAGCATTTTCCATCTTTACTTTAGGGCCCACTAAAAGAAATGCTTTTTTATTGTGTTCTTTTCTTATTTTTTCTTTATCATATGGTTCATCAACGTATTTTGAAAAACTATCAACACTCATTTCAGGTAATGATATTAATTCGGGATCAGAAATTACACTTTGATTAACTTTTTTAGGATGTTTTATTTTCATGTAATTTGTTACTAAAGTAATTAAAAAACTAAGACTTCCCTTACCATCAGCTAAAACATGAGAAAAATCAATATTAATTCTTTTTTCATAATAAGTAACTTTAAAAAGAAAATTATTATTATGATGGTCATTAATAGGGGTATAAGCAAAATGAGTATCCTCATCAACAATAGGATCTGCATTATTTTTATCTAAGTAATACCAAAAGAGACCTTTTCGTAGCCTAACATTAAAGGATGGCATTGCTTTAAGAGTATCTAATAAAGCTTCTTTAAGCATGTCACTATTTACTTTTTCATTAAGTTTTACTGACAAACGATACATGTCTGGACTATATGTATTTGCGATTGAAGCATAAAACATCCCAGTATTTTCGAGCTTTTGCCAATAAGAATTATCATTTTTTTTCATTTTGTCACTTCCTATCAATTATTTATAGACCGTTTTTTACATAGATATTATCACATTAATTAATTATATATTTATTATATCACTTGTTTGATATTTTTAATAACATATAAAAAATTAAAAAAAACAACAAACCTATTGACAAGCATTACCATTATGAGTATTATAAAGGCTACCAATTCCCAAGAAGGCGAATTGGTGCTAGTATCACACTAGCCAACCCCTTTTTATTCTTTTGAAAACTGTCCTCAGGGGGGGCAGTTTTCTATTGTTAAAAAAGATTCTTTGTTATTCAAAGAATCTTTTT
>CAZQOT010000078.1:0-1320 GCA_964595115.1 uncultured Muribaculaceae bacterium
GGATACAGTGTTATGCCCTGAGTGATGTCATTAATAATTGTTGGAATATCAAATATTAAATCACCTGTATTACCGTTTTGTCTTAATTCATTGTTAACATAACTTTGAATTTTGAGTTTTGGAGGGAAGGGAAAACCTGATTTATATGCTATATATGGTCCTATGGGGCAAAAAGTATCAAATGATTTTCCCTTGTGCCATTGAAAGTGGGATTCCTGAATATCTCTTGCAGAAATATCATTAGCAATTGTGTATCCGAAGATGACACTTTCCGCTTCTTCTTTGGAAACGTTCTTGCACTTTTTGCCTATTATTACTGCTAATTCAACTTCGTAATCCAATTCTTTTACAACATGGTAATGTGAATCAACAAATTCTTCATGTCCAATGGTTGGGTAAGCAATTTTACTGAAATAAATAGGTTTTTTAGGAATACTTTCATGTTCAATTTCATTAACATGATCTAAATAATTATTACCTAAACAAAGAACATTTCTTTTTGGGTAAGGAATAGGCGGTAAAATTTTTACATCGCTTAATTTAATTTCATCTTTGCAAGAAGCGATTGCTTGTCTTAATTCATCTAAATCAATGTTATTGAAGAATTCAATAATATCTATCATATCGTTAGTAGTGCTTTTTAAAACCATAGACGCTGGAATTATGCCAGTTTTCGCCTCATTAAGAAAACCTGCATATTCTTTACCTTCATAAGAGTAAGTTAATAAATACATAAATACCTCCTAATTCTAATATTTGTTTATTAAACCATGATAAAAATCTACACACCATATTTGTTATCGTGCGGCATCTACATGCTGTTATTTTCAAGCTTAATTAATTTTACTATCTATGTATTCTTTTATTAAATACATTCCCTCAATTATATCTTCCATAGAACAACAAAAAGTCATTCTTACGTAATCAGTCCATTCCTCTCCAAATGAGTCTCCGGGAGATAAAGCAACACCTTTTTGTTTTAATAATTCTAAACAAAATTCTGATCCATTAATCCCCAGTTCTCCTACATTTAAAAATATATAAAATGCTCCTTGTGGTTCGTAAAAAGAAACCTTATCAAGTTTATTTAAATAATCAACAATATAATCTTTTCTCATTTTATACTCTCTAAACATCCCTTTAACTTCTTTTATATCTTCAGTATAAGCTTTTATTGCTCCTTCTTGCCCAAAAGAAATAGGGCATATGTTTAGATGCTCATGAACGTTCTGTAAACATTCTATAAATTCATCATTTCCTAATATATAGCCAATTCTCCAACCGGTCATAGAGAATGTTTTTGAGGTAGAATTAACTACC
>CAZQOT010000078.1:1330-5585 GCA_964595115.1 uncultured Muribaculaceae bacterium
AGATACACCTGCTGCTATTTCTGGAATATTAGAAGGAGATAAAATCTTATCTATCAATGGTGAGAGTGTTAATGAATGGAAAGACATATCAAGAATTATTAATAACAACAAATTAACAAAGAATGTTTTTGAGGTAGAATTAACTACCAGAGTACGCTCTTTCATTCCTGGCAAGCTTGCTATGCTCATGAATTCACCTTCATATAAAAATTCATCATAGCATTCATCAGAAACAACAATTAGATCATGCTTAATAGCAAAATCAGCAATTGCTTTGATTTCATTATTACTCATAACATATCCTGTAGGATTATTAGGAGAATTTAATAATAACAATCTTGTTTTATCGGTAACTCTAGATTCAAATTCACTTATATCATATTTCATTATTCCATCCTTTAGAACAGGTACTTCTATGAACTTGGCACCTGTAAATGCTACTTGATTGCCATATGAATAATAATAAGGGGATGGAATCATTACTTCTTCATCTGAATTTAAAAATGCTATCCAAATTAAATATAAAGCCTCACTTGCTCCGGCAGTTATAAGAGCTTCATTAGTAGGATCATACTCTAATCCATACTTTACTTTAAATCTATTTGTAATAGCTTCTCTTAAATTATAAATGCCAGCAGGTGGTGTGTATTGTACATTACCTTCCTTTAAAGCAATAATAGCCGCTTCCTTAATCGCATCTGGAGTATCAAAGTTTGGCATACCTTTCTCCCTCATAAAACATATCCACTTTTGAACTTAAATAATCTCTTGGATTCTTCATTATTAAACACTCCTTTAAAATATATTTAATTTCTCATTTCTTTAACATAAATAAATGCCTGCTTAATATATGGCGTGAATAAGACAGCGATACCCGCTATTAAAAAAATAAGTGTTAGCGGTCTACTTATTACTGCCATAAAGCTGCCATTATTTGCTAACAATGCTCTCCTTAATGAAGATTCCATTAAAGATCCTAATACAAGCCCAAGTAGTACTGGTGTTGTAGGATACCCAAATTTATCCATCAAATAACCAATAATTCCAAATGTAAACATAACCCATAAGCCGGCTGTCCTGCCTGTTATTACCAAAGAACCAATAACGCTAAAGCATATGATAGTATTCGAGAGTATATGGTACGGTAAATATAATACTTTTGAAAACAACTTTATAACAACTATAGCCACTGGTATAAGAATTAATGAACTTATAAACATACCTGCAAATACAGAATAAACCAGTTCCGTCTGTTGTGACATCAGTAAAGGTCCCGGTCTCATTCCGTGTAATACCAATGCTCCTAAAATTACTGCAGTTGTGGCACTTCCGGGAATACCAAGACTTAATAGTGGTACCATAGCCCCACCAACTGCTGCATTATTGGCAACTTCAGGTGCTGCAACTCCTTCAATTATACCGGTTCCAAATTTTTCAGGATTTTTTGAAACTCTAACTTCTTGATTATATCCAAGAATTGCAGCAGTAGTAGCACCAACGCCAGGTAGAATTCCAATTATTACTCCTAAAATAGCCCCTCTTAATAAAGTCCATCTCAGTCCAATTAGTTCTTTGATTGAAAGCCAGTCCATAGATACTTTCTTAACCGGTTCTTCAATATTCTTTTCAAAACTAAATGATTCTTGAATATTTTTTATTACTTCAGAAACAGCAAATAAACCTATCAAAGCTGGAATCAGTGGTATCCCTCCCAGCAAATATGAGCTTCCAAAATTAAATCTTGCAACCCCTGTTATTGGATCTATACCTATGGTTGCAAATAAAAGTCCTATTAAGCCTGCGATTATCGCCTTTATTGGTTTATCTGCAGATATACCAGAAACAGCGCTTATTCCTAAAAAACAAAGAGCAAAATATTCAGCAGGACCAAAATTTAATGCAACTTTAGATAGCTGGGGAGAAAGAAACATAAGTACAATCGCTCCAAAGACAGACCCAATAACAGAGGCTATTAACCCCGTTCCAAGAGCTTTACCCACCTGTCCTTTTTGAGCCATTTCGTAACCGTCAAGAATTGTTGCTACAGCCTCAGAAGATCCCGGTATCCTTAATAATATAGCTGCAATTTGCCCTCCATAAGTTCCACCAATATATATAGCTGATATTATCAACAATGCCGGTATTGGCTCAAGTCCATAGGTAAAAGGTATAAGCAATGCCACACCTTCTGTAGGTCCTAACCCGGGAATTGCCCCAAAAACTGTGCCTAAAAACAGACCAAAAAACATAGATAAAACATTAGTAAATTCAAACACATTTGCAAAACCTAGAATAATATTAGATATCATCTTTCCTCCTCTATTAATGTAATGTGCTTTCAAAAACCTTTTATACTTTTTAATATATCTTTATTACTAGTCTAATAATTTTGTCGTGTTTAATCATTTGTTTCTGAAAGTACCTCTTAATAAAACAAGAGACTAAACATTCTAAAAATTCCAATGCCACGAGGGAGTGGCGCAAACAAAACTTTTATGAAAAGAACATAGTATATAACTGTCATTATGGTGGGTACCAAAAAAATAACAGATAATCTTTTTTCATGTAGATTTAATAAAAATAGTATTTGGAATAAAAGTGTAGATAAAAGAAATCCTAGTATATCCATAGATGCGATATATAATATTATAATAAGTATTGAAAGTATAAATGTCTTCCTTGGAAGTTTCATGGAAATATTAGGTAATTTCCCTTCTCTTTTAATAGTTTTAATACCTATTAAAACTTGTATAAAGGCAAAAATTAATATCAATACTAATATTATCTTTGGCCAAAAAGCAGCATCAAATGTTCCCGTAGAATGTCCTACCTGCTTAAAATTATAAGTAGTATAAAATAAGCCTGTTGAAATAATAACCATAATTAAGCTTATTATTGATTCTCCTAAAACCATACTTACCTCCGCATTTTAGTATTGGAGGGCATTAAGCCCTCCTGGGTTAAACTAATATCCCATATTCTTTAATACTGTTTCATAAATCTCATATTCCCTTAATATGTCCTCAGCAAAAGTTTGGCTATCCATATAGCCAGGCATAAGATTCAACATACGATCTACTTCAAATTCTTGATACTTATCAGATTCATGCGCTTTTTTATAAGCATCTTCTAAAATTTCCACTATCTCTTGAGGAGTATCCTTTTTTACAACTATACCTCTCCACATATATGGAGGCGCTTCATATCCGTATTCGCTTACGGTAGGCACATCTTCAAAATTATCTAATCTTTCCTGAGCAGTAGTAATAATTGGTCTAATATTACCGCCTTCCAGTAATGCTAATGCCGGACTCGGCTCTTCATACATTGCATCTACATGACCGCCAAGTAATGCTGCATGCATCTGTCCGGCATCTTCAAAGGGAACATAATTTACCACAACACCTGCTTGATCAAGAATCGAACCTAATACAACCTCATCATAACTAGCAGCACCAAATCCAGCTACAGTTATTGCATTTGGATTTTCTCTCCCAAATTCTACGAACTCATTCCAATTTTTATAAGGACTATCTTCAGAAACATGTATCATTCCAACATCAACATGTGCTCTAATAATTGGTATAAAGTCATCCGGACCATACTCAGAACGGCCAAGTATAGTATTAGTAATTACATCTGATGTTACTGCAAATAGTGTATAACCATCAGCCGGCTGTTCTTGAACATAATTTGTTGCTTCCACTGACGAAGCACCAGGCATATTGATAACTGTAACATTTGCATCTAAAATATTGCTTATTGGTTCTGAAATAACACGTGTAAAAAGGTCTGTACCTCCTCCTGCACCCCAACCAACTACAATTTCTATGGTTCGTTCAGGATAATTAGTCTTTCCGTCCATTTCTTCTTGTCCTAAATTATTACATGCTGTTAAAATAACCAAAAGTATACAAGCTAAAACTAATATTAAGCTCATTTTTTTTCTAAACATTTACATTTCCTCCCTATTATTAAAACTAATTTTAAATATAAGTATTAAAGCAATTACACCCTCCTTTATACAAAAACTTATGAATCTTTAACTATATTAGCTTCTTCCCAAACCTACATTTGTCTTTCCCGCAGGTCTAAATGAGATGTCATTTTGTTTTAATACTGATACAACTGGAACACTTAAATCATCATCTACCTTACTGATTACTCCTACACTATATATTGTATTAACACTATTCCCCACTTCTTTAAGTGCGTCAATTACTTCTGATAGCTTTTCAATTGATATCATACACTC
>CAZQOT010000079.1:0-5570 GCA_964595115.1 uncultured Muribaculaceae bacterium
TTTGTAAGCTTTATATATCTTCATGAACACCACTATCCTTCCATACACATATTATACAACTCGTACGTATGTTTGTAAATGCTTTATCTTCTTTTTAGATCATTTTGTTGTACTTTCCTATAAGACAAAAAAACTACTTAAGTAGTTTAATTTGTAACTTTTCTAAATTCAAGTCTTAATTTATCAGAGATGGTAACTATAAATTCAGAATTGGTTGGTTTAGCTTTGTCTATATCAACGCTATGTCCAAAAATTTCTTCCATCAGCTTCCAGTCCCCTCTATTCCAACTAACTTCTATCGCATGTCTAATAGCTCTTTCAACCCTTGATACGGTCGTATCATATTTAGATGCAATTTCGGGATATAATTCTTTGGTTATGCCACCAATCATGTTAGGATTTTCATAGAGCATAATTATCCCTTCTCTAATATATTGATATCCTTTAATGTGAGAAGGGACTCCTAATTCATGTAAGAGTTTGGTCACTGATATTTGTAAATTATTATGAAGCAGATTAATTACTTTGCTGTTTTCTTTATTACCTTTATTAACACATTCTAAAATTCTTTTTTCTAAATCTGACAATTCAAATGGTTTTAAAATAAAATAGTTAACATTATATTCTGACACCCTTCTAATCATATCAGCAGCATTATATGAAGTAGATACAATTATCGGTTTGTTGATATTTCTTTTTTTCATTTCTTCTAATACATAAATACCATCTTTATTTGGCATTATTAAATCTAATATTAAAACATCAAAGTCATCTTTGTTCTTGTCTATAACCTCCATTGCTTCTACACCATCATAAGCTTCTAATACCACATCGATACTTAAATGAGAAATAAAATACTCTTTTATCATCCCTACTAAATTTTCATTATCATCAACCATTAATACTCTAATATTTTTCATATTATATCCTCCAATTCCTAATTTACGACTTAATTATAATAAGTATAAAAGACGATATTTGTCGAAAAAGAATAATTCATTAAAAAAGATGTATTTTCATACATCTTTTTTTATTAATCCCCTGATTTAGGAAGCTTTAGGTATCTCGTTATTGCTATTATTTTTGAAATGACCTGAGGCAAGATTTTTTCTAGATCCTCCCATTTCATTTCCCACCATGCTTAAAGCTTGGTTTGGTGGTTCTAAACTTTTTGGCCCAGTACTAAAATTAGCGCTATAGCTTTTGTAATTTTCTATAGCTTCACCAACCATCGGACTTAACATAGCATTTTGTTCATCAGTCCCATCTCTTACAGCTGGCAATTCAATTAATTCCCCATAATTAAGAATACGGTTAGCATCAGCCGCTTCATCGGCTTGCTTTTTAACTGATTCAAAATATATAATATTGTCTCTTCTTTCATTCGTCTTTTCATTAGTCTGATTCATGTTCCCATCAGCCTGATTTCTTAACGAATCAATTGAGATAATGTTATCGTTTTCACTAGCCATGTCATCCTCACCTCAATCTTAGTATACCAAATGATTTGCCAACTTAAACAATAACATAAAGGTATTAGACACTAATTATACACTAATCAATCATATCCATCATAGATAATACATTGTTAGGATTATTAGAAGCCGATCCAATTAAAGCTCCATCGACTGAAGATATATTCATGATATCAACAATGTTACCCTTATTAACGCTTCCTCCATATATAACTCTAATATTAGATCCATAATTAAGTTTTACACATTGTTTAATATATTTAATAGCCTCATCGATTTCTTGATTTGTAGGGGTTTTACCTGTCCCAATAGCCCAAACAGGCTCATATGCTATTACAATATTCTTTATCAATCCATTATCAATATCCTTTAAATCCTCTTTAATTTGTTTTTCTAGTACTTCTTTGGTTTTATTTAAATTGCGTTGTTCTTCAGTTTCCCCAATACATAAAATAACTTGTAATCCGTTTCTTAAGCAACCCTTGATTTTTTTATTGATTAAATAATCGTCTTCATTAAAATATTTTCTTCGCTCACTATGTCCTACTAAAGAATAATCTATTTCTTCACTCTTTAACTGCAAGGGTGATACTTCCCCAGTAAATGCTCCTTCATCTTCTTGATGAACATTTTGCGTTCCTAACAGTTGATTACTTTCCTTAAATTTATCTAAATAGATGAAACTTGGGAAAATGATTAATTCATGATTGTTAAATTTCTTATCCTTAATAACTCTAACATAATCTAATACTTCATCATGATTAAGATTCATCTTTAGGTTTAGACCTATTATTTTTTTCATTGATACCCACCACTTTCTTTACATAATCCCAAAAATTATTTTTTTTATGATTATAATTTTTAATTGCTATCCGGTACACATCCGCTATTCGCTCACCATAATACTTTGCTGAATGCATACTACCATTTAAACGAGCCTGTTTTTTAAGTCTTAGTAATTTATCATTATTATTAAATAAATCAATTATAAAATTACGATATTCTCTTTTATTATTAAACATATAACCATTTAAATCTGGTATGACAGTATTCATAAAACTTTCGTCATTAGCACAAATAACCGGCATCGATGAGGCCATCGCTTCAATTACCGTTAAACCCTGGGTTTCTGTTTTTGATGCCGTTACAAAAATATCCCCTAATTGATAATATCTTGGCACTTCAATATATGGTACTTTACCTACAAAAATAACACTATCTTTAAACGAACTTCCAGTAACTTCTTTTTTATGTTTATCTAAATCAGGGCCATCCCCTATAATTAATAATTTTAGATTTGGAATCCTCTTCACTAATACTTTTTGACAATCCAATAAGAAAGAAATATTCTTTTCAGAAGCAATTCGACCTACATATAATAGAACAAAATCTTCTTTAGTTAAACCAACCTTTTTCCTTAATTCTATAATGTCTTTTAGATCAAAATTTTCATTATAAAACTTTTCTACATCAATTCCTGTTGGAACAATATGAACATTACGATTAACTTTATATTTTTTCTTAAATAAATCATATGTTTTTTTAGTTGGAACAACAAGTTCGGATATTATTTGATCACAGTAGAAAATAGTTAAATATTCAACTATTTTTTTACTAACTCCATCAAAATAACCTTTCGTAAGATAATGAATATAATCTTCATACATCGTATGATATGTGTGAACTAATGGTATTTCTAATTGTTTAGATAAAATACGAGCAAAAGTCCCTACTCCAAATTCCGTATGAGAGTGAATTACATCAAGTTTCCACTTTTTGATTTTATTAACCGCCCTTATTGGATAAATTCCACTTAAACGATAATCATAAATACCAATTGGTAAGCCTGGTATTTTAATAATTTTCCCATCTTCTTCATATTTATATTTCATATTTTCATTATTAACTGTAACAACAAAGACCTGATGCCCAAGTTTTTCTAGTGCTTTTTTTAACATTAAGACACTTGTTGAAACACCATTTACATATGGTGGATATACATCAGTAAATAAGCCTATCCTCATTTTTTCCCCTCCCACCAACAATTAAAACTAAGCCACCTACTAAGATTGTAAAATAATACGTGCTAAAGCGCCAAATTAATAACATTGCCATTAAAGTTGGGCCTGTAATGAACCCCCCGAAAAAAGACGCAAAAGCAAGTTCAATACCACCAGATCCACCTGGAATTGGTACAAAAGCACCTATTAACATAACATAAGTTGAAACTACAATAGTCAACATAATGTTCAAACTAGTAAATTCACCTAATGAATATGCAACAGCAAGTGGCGTCATGTATAAAAATATTAGACCTAATAAATTATAAATAGCCCCTTGTATCAATACAGATTTATTATGATTTAGGCTATGAGCACTAATATAGAAATTGTCAATTGTTTTCTCGACTTTACTCATAATTTTCTCTTTATCTTTAATAATTCCTATCTTATGTAAAAAAGAGAAAAATTTCAAGATAATGTATTTATTTGATTTTTTACCAAAACAAATAAATAATAAAACGACGATAACAATAAAATTTACAATAAACCCGATAATCACAAACCTTTTTAATATATTATCAGATGGAAAAATATTATAAAATGAATTAACAGCAAGTGCTACAAAAGATAATGCTACTAATGCTATTTGATAAAGAGTTGATTGTTCCACTACTAAATTAGTAGCTGTTCCTAAATCAACCCCACTTTTTTTCAAATAATATACTTGAAAAGGTTGTCCACCTGTTGATGAAGGTGTAATTGCACTAAAGAAATTGCATATTATCATTGATTTTAGCATTTTCAAAAAGGGAAATCTCCTCCCTGTTGTTGAAGATAAAGCTGATAAGCTTAATGCTTGAAAATACCATGATACAATTACTAATAGACAGCTAAATATTACCCACCAAATATTTACTTTAGAAATAACATCTATAATATTTATAAAATCATCTTTTAAAATAAAATAAGCTACAATTAGGGATACTAAAACTAAAATAATTATGTTATATTTTTGCTTCTTCAAAGTAACACTTCCTCATCCCTATTGTTTTAATATTTCAATTCCCGGTAAAGGTTTTCCCTCTAAATATTCAAGCGTTGCTCCCCCACCTGTTGATATGTGATAGAACTTATCCTTAAATCCAAACTTTACGGTTGCAGATGCTGTTTCACCTCCACCGACGATAACCTTTCCTTTGACTGCCGCCAAGTATTCCAATAACTTTCTTGTCCCCATATTGAATTTATCTATTTCAAACATACCTAAAGGTCCATTCCAAATAACTGTTTTAGCACCTAATAATGTATTACGTAAATTATCCATTGTTTGAACACCCATATCAAGACCAATATCATTTTGTCTAATTTCTTTTATATTTGTCAGTTTAACAGTACTCATCGGGGTCAGTGAACTACCTACCATTACATCTACAGGTAATATTAATTTATCTTTATGCTGTTCATATAATTCTTTACATAAATCAAGTTTTGTATCATCAACTAATGATCCACCAACATCATATCCTAAAGCTTTTATGAATGTAAAACACATACCTCCACCAATAAATATCTTATCAGCTAGTTTTAGAAGATTATCAATTACACCTAGTTTATCTTCTACTTTAGCCCCCCCTAATATAACTATAAAAGGATGTTCTGGTTTATTCATAACACTCTCTAAAACCTCTAGTTCCTTCATAACAAGCAACCCAATACCATGAGGCAAATGAGTCGCAATCCCAACATTTGATGCATGGGCACGATGAGAAGTTCCAAAAGCATCATTAATGAATATATCTCCTAGTGATGCCCAGTATTTTCCTAAAGCTTCGACATTACCACTTTCTTTGTTGCCATTAAGATCCTCAAAACGAGTGTTTTCAAGCATTACAACTTCTCCATCTTGCATCGTTGAAATGGCAAATTCAACTTCTTCCCCCGTTGTATGAGAAACAAATTTTACTGGAACATCTAACAATTCACTTAACCTCTTACTTACTGGTAACAAACTGTTTTTGGCTTTATCAGCTTCCTCTTTTATACGACCTAAATGAGATAAAATAATTACTTTAGCTCCCGCATCAATAGCAAG
>CAZQOT010000080.1:0-5523 GCA_964595115.1 uncultured Muribaculaceae bacterium
ATACAAGTACCACTGAACCAAGTGAAGGGTCATTTAGTACAACATTCACAAGTGGAGGAACAATAAATAGTCCAGCTGGAGTAACAGGAGGATATTACTTGTGGATACTTGCTAAAGATACCCAAGGTAATACCACCATAACAAGAACAGAAATCTTTAACCTTGATAATACTCCACCAGTGATAACAATGAATGGAGATAGTTCAGTAACTGTTGCACAAGGAGGAACTTATACCGATGCCGGAGCAACAGCTAGTGATGAACATAGTGGAGTAGGAGCAGTAACACCAACAGGAACAGTTAATGTTAATAATGTAGGAACATATACAATAACATATAACGTTACTGATAATGCAGGTAATGCTGCTGTTGAAGTAGTAAGAACAATAAATGTAGTCATATTAGGAGGAACTACTTGGACATATGAATATGCCCAATCTGGTCAAACTTTTACTGTACCTGCAACCGGCATGTATACTCTTGAAATGCACGGTGGTGGAGGCGGTGGCGGTGGCGGATATTACTATACCGATTATAATATTTACGCAACATATTATTATGGAGGAAACGGTGGCGGTGGTAGCGGTCAAATCTTTACCGATGTATATCTTATAAAAGATACTCAATATTTAATTACAATAGGTGCAGGCGGAACTGGCGGGAAACGTTATTATCAACAAATTATTGGTGGTAATGGAGGAACTACGTCATTTGGGTCTTTGTTATCAGTTGCCGGAGGCAAAGGTGCTGATTGTAGGAGTGTTACGGCAGATGTAGGAAAATCAGTTGGTATTTTATCAACTGATGGTGGTACCGGAGCTTATGCGGTATTTAACAATCCTTTTGGTGGTGCTGGAGGGCAAGGAAATATAACCAACACAAGTCAAGCATATGGTGATGGTGGTACCGGAGGAGTTGGTAGTTCAGATGGTCAAGTTGGTAGTAGCGGAGCAATAATTATTACTTATAATGGACCTGATAGTAAAGTATATAGTTTTACAAATGCAGGAGCTACAGGGAAAACTGGCCCTAATCAAACGCAATTAAATAATGCCTATGCAGGTACTTCCTTAGAAGGACAGGTAACAACATCTAATGGTATACAATTGTGGACCGTTCCTTTAACAGGTACTTATAAAATTGAAGCCTGGGGTGCCGGTGGTGGTATTAGTACTCTATATTCACCAAGTTACCCTGGTCGCGGTACATATATGAAAGGTACCTTTAGTTTAACAAGCGGAACACAACTTAAAATATTAGTTGGTCAAAGAGGAAATGATTCTTTAGGCGCTGGAGGCGGCGGCGGTGGCTCATTTGTTACTTATTCAAATAACACAGCCTTAATCGTTGCTGGTGGCGGAAGTGGAGCATATCAAAATGGCAATTACCAAATAGCCAACAGCGATGCTAGTGCAGCTGCTTCAGGGAAGCCTTACAACACTAGTAGTACTTATGGTGCTGGTGGTGGTGGCTTAACTGGCAATGGGAATACTTATCAAACGGTTACAGGAGGATCTTCGTTCACCAATGGTGGTGTTGGTGGTACTGGTTATTGTGCACATTATCAAGGTATGTATTCTACTCCTGTACCATGTCCCACTGACCCAGGAGCAGGGGGCTTTGGTGGTGGCGGTGGTTCATACAGCTGGTCATATGACGATTACAATGGACTTGGTCATTATTTAGGAACCCGTTCTAATGCTGGATCTGGTGGTGGCGGTGGCTACTCAGGAGGAAGCAGTGGATCTAATGGTGGCGGCGGTCTAGTTGGATGTAATGCTTCCGGTGGCGGTGGTTCGTATAATAATGGATCAAATAAATTAAGTGCTGAAGGTGTAAGTGATGGACATGGTCGCGTTATAATAACTTATGTTGGACCATAGATAACAATTGCTTAAAATAATAATAGATAGACAAATTTTAATGCATATAGTATAATGTAAATGTCTTTCAATTCGTTGAAATGAAAACGATGATGATAGAGTAGTAATAAGTATGATACGACAAGAGATAAGGTGATTGGTGCAAACCTGAAGCAATTACTTATGAATTCACTATCTAGTTTATATGAGAATATAACGTTACTCGCGTTAAGAGCTTAAGAGCATAATATTTATATTATGAACTAAGGTGGTACCACGGGTAATCTCGTCCTTATATTAAGGACGTTTTTTTATTATAGAGGAGGAAAAATGATGGAAAGGGAAGAACAAATAAGAAATCTAAGAGCAAAATTTGATGAAGAGTTATCAAATGTAAAAGATTTAAGAGAACTAAATGATTTAAAAATTACTTATCTGGGTAAGAAAAGTGATCTTGTTTCATTTAGCAAAACAGTTGGTTCATTAGATGAAGAAAATCGTAAGAAGATGGGGGCATTATTGAATGATACTAGATCATACATTAATGACAAAATAGATACTTTAACGAAGGAATTAGAAGAAGCTTTAGTTAACGCTAAATTAGAGAACGAATCTATTGATATAACTTTACCTGGAACTAAAATCAATGTTGGTGCGTCTCATCCTCTTGAAAAATTAATAGAAGAAGTAGAAGAATTATTTATTTCAATGGGATATGATATAGTTGAGGGCCCTGAAGTTGAAAAGGATTTATATAATTTTGAGATGCTCAATTTACCTAAAGGGCATCCAGCTCGTGATGCTCAAGATACTTTTTATATTGAAGGAGATGAGATTTTACTTCGTAGTCAAACATCTCCAGTACAAGTTAGGGCCATGATCGCTAACACAGAAAAAACACCAATCAGAATTCTATGTCCAGGAAAAACTTATCGTCGTGACAATGATGATGCAACTCATTCTCATCAATTCATGCAAATAGAGGGCTTGCTTGTAGATAAGAATGTAAGTTTATCTGATTTAAAAGGAACATTTGATGTGCTTGCTAAAAAACTGTTTGGTGAAGATTGTAAAACAAGATTTAGACCTAGTTATTATCAATTTACAGAGCCATCGGTTGAAACAGATATAAGTTGCTTTGTATGTCATGGCAAGGGATGTAGTTTATGTAAAAATACAGGCTGGATAACGGTAGCAGGAGCAGGAATTATTCACCCTAACGTCTTAAGGAACTGTGGTTATGATCCAAAAGAATGGACGGGATTTGCTTTTGGCTTTGGAGCTGAGAGGTTAGCAATGCTTAAATATGGAATAAGTGATATTAGAGCATTTTATACTACTGACTTAAGAGAGAGCGAAACTCTTGATAGAAAGGATGCTGAATAATGATTAGTTTAAATTGGGTCAAGGACTATATAAATTTAGATGGCGAAGATTTAAAAGAATTAGCTATTAAAATTACTAAGGCTGGTGTTAATGTTGAGAAAGTAATTACTAATCATATCGATAATTTAGTAATAGGTCAAATCTTAGAATGCATTAATCATCCTGATTCCGATCATTTACACGTTTGTAAAGTAAATGTTGGTCATGAAGTTAAACAAATCGTTTGTGGAGCATCGAATGTTCGTAATGGTTTAAAGGTTATTGTGGCATTGCCAGGGTCAATTCTGCCAGGAAACTTTGAGATAAATGAATGTGTCATAAGAGGACAAAAGTCTGAAGGAATGATATGTGCTTTATTTGAACTTGGACTTGTAGAAAAGACAGAAGAAAACTATAACAAAGGCATCCATGAATTAGATGATAATGCTCCAGTTGGAGAAGACCCGCTAGAGTATTTAGGAATTGATGATACAGTGTATGAATTAGACGTTCATAAACATCGTAATAATGATTGTTATTATCACATTGGATTTGCTTATGAAATAGGTTCTATAATTAATCGAAAAGTAACATTGCCAGAAGATAATTACGATGAATTAAGTGATAATATAAATAACCACTTTAATTTAAGTGTTGATACTGATAAATGTCCATATTATTTAGCCAAAATGGTTACAGATATTAAAGTTGGAGAATCTCCAGAATTTATTAAAAAGAGATTAATATCAGTAGGAATGAGACCAATCAATAATGTTGTCGATATTTCAAATTATGTAATGCTCGAATATGGTCAACCAATGCATTTTTTCGATAAAGATAAACTTGGTGATAAGATTGTTGTAAGAGATGCTAGGGAAGATGAGAGAATAACAACCTTAGATGGTAAAGAAAGATTATTAAGAGCATCAGATATTGTAATTACTGATGGTCTTAAACCTGTTTGTATTGCTGGAATTATGGGTGGAGAAAATACTGAAGTTGATGAAAAGACAAAAACTATTCTAATTGAAAGTGCCATATTTGATGCCACTAGTATAATTTACACAGCTAACAGATTAAGCCTTAAGAGTGAAGCCTCAATCAGATATGGGAAAGGCTTAAATTATGAATATACCTTAAAAGCAATAAATAGAGCTTGTCATTTATTGCAAAAATATGCTGGAGCTAAAGTTTTAACTGGTATCGTAATGCACGATATTATTGATAAAACTCCAAAAGTGGTTGAATTTATACCAGAGGATATTAACAAAATGCTTGGTATATCAATAAGTATGGAGGATATGGAAGTTGAATTAAATCGTTTGGATTTTCCATTTGATATAAAAGATGGCAAATTCTTTGTAACAATTCCTAATCGTAGATTAGATATTGAAACTAATATTAATGATATTGCTGAAGAAATAGGAAGACTTTATGGATATCATAATTTAGTCTCAACTTTGCCAAAAACTACTATTAAAAAAGGTGTATATGATAAAAAAACACTATATAGAAAACAAATATCTAAACGTATGAGATCACTTGGATTGAATGAAGTAAAAAGCTATACTCTCATAAATAAAGAAGAAAGTAAGATGTTTAGATATAATGCTTTTGAAGACATTAATTTATTATCACCTATTAGTAATGATAAAAGTATTATTAGACAATCTCTTATACCATCTTTATTAAAGATTGTTGATTATAATGTTGCAAGAAATGTTAAAGATGTTAATATTTATGAAATAAGTAATGTATACTACAAGGATAATAATGAATATATTGAAATTCCTAAACTTGGAATTGCAATGCTGGGTAATTACATAGAAAATACCTGGCAAAATAACTCTTTAAAGGTTGATTTTTATGTCCTTAAAGGAATTGTAGAAAACTTGTTAAGATATTTAAATTTAAATGGTCGTTATATGTTTAAGAAAAGTAGTAACATTTCAAGTGAAATGCACCCTGGCATGAGTGCTGAACTCTTGGTTGATAATGAAGTTGTTGGATATATAGGAGTTATTCATCCAAGTGTAAATAAACTACCAATTTGTGTTGGTGAGTTAGATTTAAACAAACTATACTCTAAAAAAACAGGTTCTGTTAAATTTAAGGAAGCTTCTAAGTTCCCATCGATTGTAAAAGATATGGCTTTTGCCCTTGACAAAACAATCGAAGCGGCAAATCTTATGAAGGTTATAAGAAATGTTGGTGGCAAAATTTTATCTAATGTCGATGTCTTTGATGTATATACAGGATCTAACATTGAGGATAATAAAAAATCAATTGCGTTAAC
>CAZQOT010000081.1:0-5515 GCA_964595115.1 uncultured Muribaculaceae bacterium
CAGTGACTTATACCGTTGTTGATAGCAGTAATAACACTGCTACAAGAACAAGAACAGTCAATGTTAAAAGTATAACTCAATATCGTTATCGCACATCTACTACTACTCAATCATGTCAAACTTGTTATCAATCATGTTATTATGGTGCAGCGACTCCTACATATTGGTGTTCAAGTGGAAATTTAATTGGAACAACATGTGTTTCGTCATATGGAGTGTCTAGTACATTTAGTTGGAGTTTCTGGTGTAATAATGGGGCATGGGCTAACGCGGGTGGATCATGCTCGGGAAATTGCAATGCTCCATGTGCTCCTGGTTATTCAGGCCCAAATGGGTATGAAACAGGTGGTAATTGCCCTTCAGGAGCTTGCACGTCCGGAGCTACAGCAAGCTGTACATCTTACTGGGCGGGAACATGTACTAGTTCAACAGCTGCTAATGTAAGTTACAGTTGTCCTGGTGGAACATACCCAAGTGGCACATCATGTTACTATGCATGTAATCCACAACCATGTAATTGTGTTCCAGTAACAACTTGGGGTGATTGGAGTTTATGGCAAATGGAACCAGTAACGCAAAATGCAACAACCGAAGTTGAAACAAGAGCATGTACTAATTATCCATGTTCAACGACATAGCAAAAATAAAATAAGGCAAACTTTGTTGTCTTATTTTCTATCTGCTTCACCAATCATTTCAAACAGTAATCCTAAATTAATGATGCCAGCTAACCCAACTAAAGCATAAACAACGGTGCTCATGGTGCTATCAGTTCCCCCAAAAATAGAAGCTACTAAGTCAATATCAAATAAACCTACAAAACCCCAATTTATGGCTCCAATAATAGTTAGAATCAAACTAATAATTTGTAATGTTCTCATTTTTCCTCCTTCAATCTTTTCTATTATATATATTTACCTAAAAAAATTAATTTATTCATGAATAAATCAAAAACACACCCATATAATTAATTGAAAATATAAATGTGGGGTGAAAGTATGAAAAAATTTGTATGGTTAGGTTTAATTTGCTTTTTGTTTATGCTTACAGGATGTGGAAAATATGATGAGAAAGAGGTCATTAAAGATTTAACAAAATGTATTGAAAATACAAAAGGATATTATCTAGAAGCACAAATGGAAATAATAAACAATGAAGACATATATAAATATGATGTAAAGGTTTCATATCAAGAAAACGATTTATTTAGAGTAAGCCTAAAAAATAAGGCTAATAATCATGAACAGATTTTACTTAGAAATAAAGATGGTGTATATGTATTGACTCCTTCATTAAACAAAAGCTTTAAATTTCAAAGTGAATGGCCATATAATAATTCTCAAAGTTATATCTTACAAACAATCTTGAAAGATATAAAAGATGATGATGATCGAAAATTTGAAGAGACAGATAATTATTATATTTTTACAACTAAGGTAAATTATCCTAATAATCGAAAACTTACAAAGCAAGTTATATATTTTGATAAAAAATTAAATCTTAAAGAAGTTCAAATCCAAAATAGTGAAGGTAATGTTGAAATAAAAGTAAGAATTGTTAAAAGTGATATGAAAGCTACATATAATGATAAATACTTTTCATTGAACGAAAACATGGAAACAGCAATTATTGATGAAACGATTGAACCTGTTGTTGATATTGAAGACATAATATATCCTATGTATGTACCTGACAAAACATCTCTAGGATCACAAAATACAATTACTAAAACTAATGGGGAACGCATTATGCTTACCTTTCAAGGTGAAAAACCATTTATCTTAGTAGAAGAAACGGCTAATAAAGAAGAAGAGTTTACTATTATACCAACATATGGTGAACCAAGGATGCTAGTTGATACGGTTGGTGCTATATCAGATAATTCTGTTTCATGGATAAGTAATGGTCTTGAATATTATGTAGCTTCTGATGCTATGAATATTGATGAATTAATTGATGTAGCAAGATCGATAAGTGCTATTCCAGTCGCTAAATAAAAAAATCTCACTTAGGTGAGAATTTTTTTAAATTTTGTGTTATAATTTCTCTAGGTGATAAGTATGGAAAATAGACAAATGAGAAGAAAAAATAAAATAAAGAATGAAAAAAAATCTGATTTAAAGCAAGACTATGAAGATACAAAAAGCACCATTAAGGTTATAATAGTTGTAGTTGTTTGCTTAATAATATTCTATATAATAACACTTGTGGCAACGAAAAACATGAAATTGAGAGATAATAAAGATGATAATGCTACTCCAGTTGTAATTCAATATAACGAAATATTAGCGGGAGAAGCATTAAATATGGCAGATGATAATTATTATGTTATGTTTTTTGATTTTTCTGCTTCCGATGCTCCATTATATAATTATTTTATTTCAAAATATGAATCAGAACATGCTAATGGCCAAAAAATATATGTCGTTGATTTAGAAAAAGGATTTAACAATCCATACCTTGGAGATGTAAGCAACCTTAAAGTTACTAATATTGATAATCTTAAGGTAAAGGGGCCAACGTTAATAGAGGTAAAGAATAATGTTGTAAATTTGCATGCTGAAGGTAAAGATGCTATAAAAGAGATTTTAAAATAAAACTATATATAATAGACTGGTTTTTTACCAGTTTTTATTTTGATGCAAAAATTGCAGAAAAAAAGCTTTATCTTCTTTCATTATTTTATTATTTATGTTATATTATTAATGTAGGTAAGGTGATTATATGAAAGTGAGAGAAAACTTTAAGAAAGTTAAAAATAAAATTAAAGATTTTTTGACTAAGAGAAGTAGAAAAACAAATAAGTTGGTAGGTTTCTCGTTATTAGAAGTAATTGTTTTAGTTGCCATTTCAACTGTTATTGGCGTTTTTAGTGGTAGTGTTTTAGCATATGGACTAGATTGGAAAATTGTTAGAGAAAATAAACAGGTACCCGAATCAAAATATATAGATGAATTTAAAGAAGCCTTTGATAGTGTTATTGATAAGTACTATGAGAATGTTAATAAAGATGAATTAATTGATGCCGCGATAGATGGCATGTTATCGACACTAGATGATTATACTTCTTATATGACGCCTGATGAAAATAAGCAATTTACTGAACGCTTAAATGGTGAATATCAAGGTATTGGTATTGAATTCGTTTCAATTCAAAATAATAATTATATTCATACGATAACAAGTGTTTTTGAAAATTCACCAGCAGCTGTTGCAGGAGTTCAAAAATATGACATTATTTTGTCAGTTGACAATATTGATGTATCTACCAAAACGGGAACTGAGATAGCAACATATATAAAAGAAACAGCTACTGATGAAATTACGTTAGTTGTTAAACGAAATGATGAAAATATGACATTTAAAATTTCTAAATCGTTAATATCATTGCCAAGTGTAACAAGTAAAGTATATGAGAAAAATGGCAAAAAAGTTGGATTCATTGATATAAGTCTTTTTGCTAACAATACTCATAAACAATTTGAAGAAGCTTTGACATCTTTAGAAGTTCAAGGCATTAATTCGTTAATTATTGATGTACGTAATAATAGCGGTGGTTATTTACATATTACTGATGATATATTAGAGTTGTTTATGGAAAAAGATGATGTATTGTATAAAACTCAAAACAGAGATAAAATAATTGAATATAAGGATAAGACTAAAGAAAAAAGAACATATGAGGTTGCAGTATTAATCAATGGTAATAGTGCATCAGCATCAGAAATTTTAGCGGCTGCTTTTAAAGATACTTATGGTGCTGAAATTATAGGAGTTAAGTCTTTTGGTAAAGGAACAGTTCAACAACCAACAGATTTGTCAAATGGTGGTATGATAAAAGTTACAACCGAAAAATGGTTAACTCCAAATGGTGAATGGATTAATAAAAAAGGAGTTTCACCTACAGTAGAGGTTCAAATGGGCAGTGATTATTTAATATCTCCAATTGAAGAAAATGATACCCAATTGCAACAAGCTATCGAACTATTAGCAAAATAATAATAAATAATGATTATTGAAAACAAAAAGAATGAAGCGTATTCATTCTTTTATAATTCGTTAGTCTTTTTTTGATATTCTTGGAAAACTTGATCAATTTTTTGTTGTTCTGCTTGCTCCAACCTATACCATCCTTTTTTAAACTGTAAATTAAATAATTCTCTAGTTAAATTTTTGGTATCTCTACATAACGTGCCTATTTGTTCATATAATTTATTATTACTAGCTTCGTTCATTGCAATAGCATAATTATTATCGATGGCCTTTTCAGTCATCAAAAAATCATTTAAATAATCAGCGTCATTCATAGCTGGTGTTTTGGGAACTTGTGTTTCGGGGTTGGAAACGGTGTTTTGATTATTATTCATATTTCCTCCTTATTGTAAAAATCCTAGTATAGTATTAAATTGTTTTCTGTGCATGTCGATGACTTTGCCTATTAAGGTAGCCACTTCTTCATCTTGAATGTGTTCTAAATAATGATTAGCCTTTTTAATAATAATAAAATTCCAATTAAGCATATCTTTAATATAATCTAAATCTTTACACGAAATCATAGTAGGTACTTGATTCATTTCATCATCTCCTAAAAATATTATGGTACCGTGTAAAGTGAAATATACATTTTTAATAAATGTTTACAAAATCGTTTATAATTATATTAAGAGAGAAGGTACCAAATGAGTAATTTTAAGATAGGCTCAAAGCTGAAGATTCATTCTTATAAACATGATGGCGCTATATATCGAAGTTGGGATGAAGCGATAGTACTTGATGAAACTGATAAGTATATAGTGGTTGGTAATAATAAGACATTAGTTAAAGAATATGATGGGAGAACATGGAAAACAAAAGAACCTGCTATCATTTATTTTTATAAAAACAAGTGGTATAACGTAATTTGTCAACTTAAGCAAACAGGTATATTTTATTATTGCAATATAGCAACTCCCTACATTATTGAAGAGGACACAATTAAATATATTGATTACGATTTAGATTTAAGAGTGTTTCCTGATGAGACGTATAAAATTTTAGATAAGGCTGAATATGAATACCATAGAAAAAAAATGAATTATCCAAAAGAAGTAGACAAAATTGTAAAGATGGAATTGACAAACTTAATAGCTATGTACGAGAGAAAAGAAGATTTGTTTAATCACTTTACAGCTCACTATTATTATTCGCTATACAAAAAATATAAAGAAAGTGTTGTAAATAAGTAATAGGAAAACACTTTTTGCATATAATATTTTGTGTTAGAAAGGTGTTTTTATTACAAAAAATGTATAAAAGTAAAGTTTTTGTAAAAAAAGTGAAAAAAAGTGACAAAAGTTGTTGACACACGTATTTTTATTTGATATATTTAATGTGCGCTTCGAAAAAGAAGCATGAATGATCTTTGAAAACTGAGCAAAAAGTCAATTTTGAGTAGCTAGGAAAACAAACATACAAAAAAGATTATTTTTTTTTGAGAGTTTGATCCTGGCTCAGGATGAACGCTGGCGGCATGCCT
>CAZQOT010000082.1:0-5447 GCA_964595115.1 uncultured Muribaculaceae bacterium
TTAACTAATGCTTCGTATACTTTTACTCTACCTACAACATCATCTGATTTTACCGTTAGGATTTCTTGTAAGATATGAGCTGCACCATATGCATATAATGCCCAAACTTCCATTTCCCCGAAACGTTGTCCACCAAATTGAGCCTTACCACCTAATGGTTGTTGGGTAACTAATGAGTAAGGTCCTGTTGAACGAGCATGTAATTTATCATCAACCATGTGCATTAATTTAATCATGTACATAATACCAACACTGATGCGATTATCAAATGGTTCGCCAGTGCGTCCATCGTAAAGGATGGTTTTACCATCGGCATCCATACCAGATTCTTTCATTATTGCTTCGATATCTTCTATCTCAGCTCCATCAAAGACTGGTGTTGCAATATGACAGTTTAATTTTTTTGCTGCCATACCTAAATGTAATTCAAGAATTTGACCAAGGTTCATACGTGATGGCACACCTTGTGGATTAAGTAAAATATCAACTGGTGTTCCATCTGGTAAATATGGCATATCTTCTTGCGGTAATACTAATGAAATAACACCTTTATTTCCATGACGTCCTGCCATTTTATCGCCAACACCTATTTTACGCTTTTGAGCAATAAAGACTCTAACAACTTTAGATACCCCTGCTGGAATATCTTCATTTTCTTTTTTCGTAAATATCTTAACATCGTGTACAATGCCATCAGCTCCATGAGGAACGCGTAGCGATGTATCCCTTACTTCTCTAGTTTTTTCACCAAAGATAGCATGCAATAATTTTTCTTCACTTGTAAGTTCAACCATCCCTTTAGGTGTAACCTTACCAACTAAGATATCTCCCTCGCGTACTTCTGTACCTATTCTAACGATACCAGTAGCATCTAAGTTCTTACGAGAATCTTCAGACACATTAGGGATATCTCTTGTTATTTCCTCTGGTCCCAATTTAGTATCACGGCACTCAATATCATAACCTTCTATTTTAATAGATGTATAAGCATCGTCCATTACTAATTTTTCATTTAATATAACAGCATCTTCATAGTTATAACCGTCAAAAGTCATAAAGGCTACAACGACATTCTTGCCTAAAGCTAGTTCCCCTTTATCGGTACTTGGCCCATCAGCTATAACCATTCCCTCATGAACGGCATCTCCAACTTTCACTAATGGTCTTTGATGATAGCATGTTGCATTATTAGAACGTTCAAAATTCATTAAATAATAAGTTTCTTTATTTTTTAATGTTTTAACAATAATTTTGCGTCCATCGACATAATCAACAACGCCATCTGTCTTACATACAACAACTGCTCCACTATCTTTAGCTGCTATATATTCAATGCCGGTTCCTATAATTGGAGCTTCAGATTTTAATAACGGTAAAGCTTGACGTTGCATGTTTGCCCCCATTAAAGCACGATTAGCATCATCGTGTTCCAAAAATGGAATACAACTTGTTGTAACTGAAACTATTTGTTGAGGAGACACATCGACGTAATCAATTTGATCTGCTGTAACTAATATGTTTTCACCACGATAACGAGCTGTCACTTGTTCATCAATAATATTATCATCTTTATCTAATTTATTTGTCGCTTGAGAAATAATATAATCATTTTCCTCGTCAGCTGTTAAATAATCAACTTGATCTGTAAGTACTCCATTTTTTACTTTTCTGTATGGAGTTGTAATAAATCCATATTCATTGATTTTAGCATAACCTGCTAAAGAAGTAATAAGGCCAATGTTTGGACCTTCTGGTGATTCAACTGGACAAATTCTTCCATAATGTGACGGATTAACGTCACGAACTTCCATACCAGCACGATCTCTTGACAAACCACCAGGCCCAAGAGACGATAAACGACGCTTATTAGTAAGTTCTGATATTGGATTAACTTGGTCCATAAATGCCGACAATTGGCTGCTACCAAAAAATTCTTTGATAATAGCAGTGATAGGTCTAATATTTATTAATGCTTTTGGAGTAGCTGTATCAACATCGATAGTAGTCATACGTTCACGAATGACACGTTCCATTCTAGTAACACCTACTCTAAATTGATTTTGTAATAACTCCCCAACTTGGCGGACACGTCTATTAGCTAAATGATCAATTTCATCTAAATTTCCAATCCCATTTAAAAGATTTAAGTAATAAGATATCGATGCATAAGCATCAGAAATAGTAAGTCTTCTACTAGTTTCATTTTGATCATTACCAATAATTCTAATTACTTCATTAGGGTTAATATTTGAATATACTTTTATTACTTGAACTTTGTTATGATTATCCAAATCTTCATTCACTAAAACATCTTTCATACCATATCCCTTACGAATATATGGTTTAATTTGTTCAAGTATTTCTTTTGTTATAAGTGTTCCTTTAGCAACAATAACTTTGCCGCCAACTTTAATGTCTTCCGCTATTTTATTATTTAGTAAACGCTCACATACATCTAATTTTTTATTAAACTTATAACGCCCAACTTTTGCTAAATCATAACGAAATTCATCAAAGAATCTAGTAATAAGTTGATTTTTAGCACTATCAAGAGTTGCTGGTTCACCTGGTCTTAAACGTTCATATATTTCAATTAATGCTTCATCCGTATTCTTTGTTATATCTTTAGCAATCGTGTTTAAAATATATTTATCCTCACCAAATAAATCAATGATATCAGCATCGCTTGATAGACCAAAAGCTCTCAACAATGTAGTTATATAAACTTTTCTAGCTCTATCAATTCTAACATGTAATACTTCACGAGCGTCTATTTCATATTCAAGCCAAGTACCACGTAGTGGCATGACTTCTGATGTGTAAACAGTACGTCCATTTTTGTCATCAGTTTTCTTAAAGTAGACACTTGGAGAGCGAATAAGTTGCGATACAATTACTCTCTCTGCTCCATTAATAATAAAGGTCCCACTATCAGTCATTAAAGGCATATCGCCAAGAAATATTTCTTGCTCCTTAACTTCTCCCGTTTCATTGTTAAATAGACGTGCCTCCACAATAAGTGGTGCAGCATACGTCGTTTCTTTGTCTTTGCAATCCTTTACAGTATTCCTTGGCGCATCAAAATGAAAATCACCAAAGTCTAGGGAGAAGGTACCTGAAAAGCTTTCCACCGGAAACAAATCATCAAACACTTCTTTTATACCGTCTGTAATAAACCATTGATACGATTTCTTCTGGACTTCTAACAAATCTTTCATTTCAAGAATGTTATTCACCTTAGAAAACGTTATTCTTTCTCTATAATCGCCAAACTTTTTGCTTTTGTAAGCCATCATTTCACCCCATAATTAAATTTTTCAAAGAACATGTTTAAAAAACATAGTACCAATTTAACATGTTACCAAACAAATCAATCATTGTCAATGTTTTTTTCGTGTTTTATTGCCCTGATGACAACAAAACCGTTCTTTTTATTCTTAACTTCTAAATTATAATATTTTTCAATGTCTTTTAATGTAGATTTTAAGCCTTGATCTTTTCTCATAACAAACCATAATTGTCCTTCGCTATTTAAAAATTCACAAGCTCCAATTAATATTTCATGCACTTTTTTCTTACCCGCTCTAATTGGTGGGTTTGTAATGATAAAATCATATTTATCCTTAACATTCGAATAGGCATCACTTTCATATATATTAACTTCCAATTTGTTTTTAGTTGAGCTCATTTCAGTTAAATGAAGGGCTCTTAGATTAACGTCAACCATATCCACATGACAATTAGTCATACCCTTAACAACAAGGCCTATTGGTCCATAACCACAGCCAACATCTAAAACCTTGCCATACATTTTATCAAATGGTAAAGACTCAATTAAAATGCGGGTTCCATAATCAAGCCCTTTTTTTGAAAAGACCCCATTATCAGTATACAAATAATATGTTTTGCCTATTATTTCAATTTTTATTGAGTTAATATTTGATTTCAGTTTTTGATCGTTAGTAAAATAATGATTCATAAATATCCTCTGAACAGATAAAGCCTATACTAGTTAGCATAGGCTTATTCCATTATTTAAATTCTACTGTAGCGCCAGCTTCTTCAAGCTTAGCTTTAATTTCATTAGCTTCATCAATTTTGACATTTTCTTTAACATTACCACCATTATCAGCTATAGCTTTAGCTTCAATTAAACCTAGACCAGTAATATCTCTGATAACTTTAATAACAGCAATTTTGTTAGGTCCAGCACTTGCAAGAACAACTGTTGCAGAAGTTGGTGCATCAGCTTCAGCAGCACCAGCTACTGGAGCAGCAGCTACTGCTACTGCACTTGGATCTACCCCAAATTCTTCTTTCATTGCATCTACTAAATCTTTAATTTCTAATAATGTCATTTCTTTTAAAGAACTAATGAATTCTTCTCTTGTTAATTTTGCCATTTTATTTCCTCCTTCTTTAATTACTCAGCTTTTTGCTCACTATATAAATGTAAGCAGATAGATAAATCTTTTGCGATTCCTATCATTCCACCAGCAAGCATTGTAAGCAATCCTTCACGCGATGGGATAGTTGCTAATTTAGCAATTTCTTCAATTGAAGAGACCTTGCCATCAATTATGCCACCTTTAATTTCCAAAGCTTTATGTTCTTTAGCATAAATAGTTAATGTTTTAATAGGTTCAATAACATCAGTCGATATAGACATCGCATTTGGACCTTCTAAAACTTTATCTAAATCTAAATTATCTAAAGCCCTTTTAACTAAGGTATTCTTGTAAATTTTAACATCCGTATTAGAACCTCTTAACTTATTACGTAGTTCCATCGTTTCAGCAGCGGTTAAACCACGATAATCAAAGAAAATTACAGAAGATGCTTTGTTAACTTTATCTTTTATTTCTGATACAACTTCTTTCTTAGCTTCTAATATCTTGTTACTTGGCATAAGACACCTCCTTCGTGTAATATAAAAACCTTTATAGACAGACTACAAAGGTTAAAACACTTTTTCAAGGTTTTACCTCGGTAGGAAATATTAAGCATCAAGCTCCTACTGTCTTCGGTTTCTAATTCAAATTTTTAATTTCTAGATTAGTATACACATAAATTCATTATTTGTCAAAAGAATTTTGATTAATTTTTATTCCAGGTCCCATTGTTGATGAGATGGCAACACTTTTTACGTATGTCCCTTTTACAGCTGATGGTTTAGATTTAATGATTATTTCAACAAAAGCATTTAAATTATCTAATAGCTTTTGATCATCAAACGAAACTTTACCAATGATAGCATGAACGATACCATAACTATCTGTGCGGTATTCAATACGTCCTTTTTTAACGTCATTAATAGTTTTTGCTACATCTACCGTAACAGTTCCAGTTTTAGGGTTTGGCATTAATCCTTTTGGTCCTAATACTTTACCTAATTTACCTAGAGCAGGCATCATATCTGGCGTTGCAATAATAATATCGTAATCTAA
>CAZQOT010000083.1:0-1798 GCA_964595115.1 uncultured Muribaculaceae bacterium
TTTTAATTTCTTTATAAACTCATTTACATCTATATCTACAATAGTATTATTCCATCTAACATCAACATCTACTATTTTCTTATTAAGAAGTCTTGGTTTTAATTTTTCTTTGACTGTTTCTACTTCTGGTAATTCAGGCATAATATCACCTCAAATGCTATTATAACAAAAAAAGGCCTTATCTGCCTTCTAATTTTTTTACTGTTGCTGGTTTTTGGACTTCTTCCATGAAATTACAGCTTGCATATTCAGCTACTATTTTAGAAAGATTTTCTTTAAAATCTTCTTCATTAGGATAAATGCTTGAAAATGGTCCTACCAATTGAATCTTAATTTTATCATTTGGATTTGGGACAAACTTCTTTGGGACCATCATAAAGCGTCCTTTCTTTTCGTGATGATTTGATAACTCTGTTAATTGTTCAGCTGAAATATCGAATCTATCAAAATTATCAACGATTTCTTTCAAACTTATTTCTTTGCCATAATAAACACCAAAAAAATATGAACGAATATTTCCTTTGCTCAATTGATTAACACGAACTTCAGCACCGTATAAATTGTCTATTAACAACTCGAATAGTCCGTTTTCAATAATTACTTCTTGTTCTTTAGTTGTAGAGCCATATTCTAGGAAGCATTTTATAGACATAGCTGGGCTTTCTATTAATTTACTTGCCATATATTTCTCCTCTCAAGAATGATATTCTAACACTATATCAATTATATGTCAATTTTGGTTAATAATTAATTTACAAAAACAAGAAGCATAAAATCAATGCTCCTTATAAGGATTTATATGAACAACAACGTACTTAATTTTTAAGCGACTACCTAACAACTCATCTTCAATATTGTGAGCTGTTTCATGGGCTTTCTCAAGCGAACACTTAGCATCTACTGAAGCTCCTAGCGTAATCTGATAATAAGAGCCAAATTTCATAACTGTAAGGTTATCAATATCCATTACAGTTGGAACACTCATAATAATACTCTTGATTTCATTAATTACTTCCGCGTTTTTTTCGCACTCTCCAATAATAGCCTTGAAATTATCCATCAAAATATGGTATGCTGTCTTTAAAATAAATAAACTAATAATTGCTGTACCCACTTTATCAGTATACTTTAAAATTGAAATACTGTCTTGAAAAAGTGATAAGAAAACCGCAATAAAAACACCCATTGAAGATAACACATCGGCCATGCTTTCTCTGGCACTTGCTAACAAAATGCTGTTATTAATTTCCTTACCTTTGCTCTGAATATATCTTGATAATATAAATTTCAAGATAATCGTTATTGCTACAACGATTAATGCTGTTAATGTGTTTTTTGAAACCGAAACTTCTTCTTTGATAACCGAGGTCATCAGTTCGATTCCCATAAATAATATGACTGCACCAATAACGATACTTGTCACATATTCTATTCTCCCATGACCATATGGATGGTTATCATCGGCTTTTTTTGTAGCTAGTTTTTGGCCTACAATTGCTACTAAATCAGTAGACAAATCACTAAGGGAATGCACAGCATCAGCAACCATTGATTTAAAGCCGCAAAGCAAGCCGGTTATTAATTTTATTACTACTAACGTAATATTCACAATAATACTTTTCATCATTGTTTGTGCTACTATTTTCATATCGCTCACCACTATCTAGTATAGATTATATCACAAAATATAATATGTTTTATTAAATAAAATAATACTTTAACTATATTTACATATTAAAAAATTCCCTCAAGGAATTTTTTAAATATTATCTTACATAAAATTACAACAAGAACCTTG
>CAZQOT010000083.1:1898-5428 GCA_964595115.1 uncultured Muribaculaceae bacterium
TCAAATAACATTTTAAATCCCCCTTTGCTACCTTATCATATGAAAAACTGGTTGATTTGCGTATGTTATTTTACCTACAATTAGAAAGGTAATTTCATATTTCCACTTTTCATCATTTTCATCATCTTTTTCATTTGTTCATACTGATTAAGAAGTTTGTTAACCTCTTGCACCGTTAATCCACATCCTTTAGCTATTCTTATTTTACGGTTAGCTTTAATAATATCTGGATTACGTCTTTCTTCCTTTGTCATAGAAAGAATAATAGCTTCAATATGTGACATTTGCTTAGGATCAATGTTAACATTATTTAAGCCTAGTTTTGAGGCCCCTGGAATTAGTTTTATTAGGTTTTCTAAAGGTCCTAATTTTTTTATTTGTTTTAATTGATCTAAAAAATCTTCTAGGTTAAAATTGCCTTTGCTTAATTTGTTGGCTGTTTCTTTTGCTTGTTCCGCATCAATGACACTTTCAGCCTTTTCAATTAATGACATTATGTCGCCTTCACCTAGAATACGACCTACCATTCTATTTGGATCAAACTCATCTAATCCATCTAACTTTTCACTAATCCCTATTAGTTTTATAGGAATATTAGTTAAGTGTCTAACTGATAGAGCTACTCCACCCCTAGTATCACTATCTAATTTAGTAAGAATTGTACCTGTTAAAGTTAGTTTATCGTTAAATCCTTCGATAACATTGATAGCATCTTGACCCATCATTGAATCAATTACTAAAATCGTTTCATCTATTTCTATCGCTTCACTTATGGAACTTAACTCATTCATTAAATCATCATCAATATGAAGACGTCCTGCTGTATCGATTAAGACACAGTCATAATGATTATCTTTAGCATATTGTAATCCGTTTTTAGCTATCTCAACTGGATTACCCTTACCTTCATCATATACAATAATATCCAATTGTTTACCTAATTGTTTTAATTGGTCAATAGCCGCTGGTCTGTAAACGTCACATGCAATAAACATTGGTTTCTTTTTATATTTTTTGCGAAGATAATTACCAAGTTTTCCTACAGTTGTGGTCTTACCACTACCTTGTAAGCCAACTAACATAATTGTATTCATTTTGTTATCAATTTTAAGTGGTGTTTTTTCTTCACCTAATAGTTTTATTAGTTCATCTTTTAGGATCTTAACAAACACTTCACTTGGGGAAAGACTCTTCTGAACTTCTTCACCTAACGCCGCTTCTTTAACATTATTGGTAAACTCTTTTACTACTTGATAGTTTACATCAGCTTCTAATAAGGCAAGTCTTACTTCTCTCATAATATCAGATATATTGCTTTCAGTAATTTTGCCATATCCTCTAATATTCTTAATAGCTTTTTGTAAACGTTCTCCTAGATTCTCAAACATAGAGTTCCTCCATTCTTTTTATCATCATACCATATTTTATGATTAATTTTAGTTGTTTCTTTAAACAATATGAAAGGGCAATATATTTTTTACCTGTCATTATTATCAATTAATACATTACCTGTCATTTCATGTGGTATTGGTTTATTCATAAGTTCTAATATAGTAGGTGCAATATCGCCCAATTTACCCTCTTTCAATTTTAAATTTTTATCACACACAATAAATGGCACTTTATTAGTTGTATGGGCGGTAATAACATTATTGTTATCGTCTAACATGTATTCACAATTACCATGATCGGCTGTAACGATGAGTAATCCACCCTTAGCTTTTACTTTTTGATATATTAGACCTAGATTATAATCAACTGCTTCTATAGCTTTGACAGTTGCTTCTAAATCACCTGTATGACCAACCATATCACCATTGGCAAAGTTTAAGATGATTAAATCATAATCATTATCTAATTCTTTGAGTAAGGCCTCAGTTATTTCATTAGCACTCATTTCTGGTTTTAAATCATATGTTGCAATACGGGGAGAATTAATTAGCACTTTTTTCTCCCCAGGCCAATCAACTTCTTTCCCACCGTCAAAGAAAAATGTTACATGAGCATATTTTTCTGTTTCGGCTATCCGCAATTGTTTCATACCTAAATTAGATATATATTCTCCAATTGTCTTTTTTACATCATCTTGATAAAAAATAGAAATTTCTTTATCAACACGAGCTATTGGCATCATAGAAAACAATTTTAAATTAGATAATTTTTTTACTTCAAACTTGCTAAAATCATCTTGGGTTAAAGCATTACTAATTTGAATAAGACGATCGGGTCTGAAATTAGCAATAATGATTGTATCGTTATCTTCAACCATACCATTCTCATCAACCACTGTTGGTATAATAAATTCATCATATATTCCTTGTCTATAATTTTCATCAATGATAGATTCGACATTCTGATTATGAGGACCTTTCGCATTAACAATCGCATCATATGCAAGGTTAGTACGGTCCCATCTCTCATCACGATCCATTGCATAATAACGGCCTGATATTGTTGCTATCTTACCAACACCTAATTCATCGATTGCTTTTTCCAATTGCTTTAAAAACGTTAAAGCAATATTAGGTGCTGTATCACGACCGTCAGTAAAACAATGCAAATATACTTTAGAAATATCTTGTTGCTTAGCGAGTTTTAACAAAGCTATTATGTGATCTATATGGGAATGAACACCACCATCGCTTGTTAATCCAAAGATATGTAATTTACCATCCCTTTGTTTAACATTGTTAGTAGCATCTATCAATATTTTGTTATTAAAGAATGTCCCTGTTATGATAGCATTGCTTATTAATTCAAGGGGCTGATATACAATTCTGCCACCACCTATATTTAAATGTCCCACTTCACTATTCCCCATTTGACCTTCAGGCAACCCAACTCTAGTACCACTTGCCTCTAACTGAGTATGAGGATATTCCTTCATTAAATAATCTATATTTGGTTTTTTAGCTTGTAAAAAAGCATTGCCATGTATTTTATCTCTTAATCCCACCCCATCTAAAATTGCCAATACTATTGGTTTCATATAATCACCATCCATTATTATTATACCTTATATTTTTTATTGAAACGATATGAAATAGTATCAAATTACATTTGCTTAAGAACAAAAGTAAAAAGTGAACTTTTTACACTCTAGTCCTCACGAACTAGGTTTTCTGCTTCACTGGCTTCGTTACCTACTTCCTCCACAGACCTTAATTCCGATAGTCGCTACCGTACTTTATTTTCTCTGTTATTTTGTTATTTTACACTAATTCTTCTCTCATATATAACTTTAATCCTTCAAACATTATATTGATACTTGCATTGATATCTCTATCATGCCTACTTCCACATTCTTCACATTCATATTCCCTTATGCTTAATTCCCTTACCTTTTCATTTTTATACCCACACACACTACATTCCTTACTACTTGGACAATATGTATCTACTCGATACATTTTTTTGTTATTCCATTTACACTTATACTCTAACTGCCTTATTATCTCATACCATGATACATCAGCTATTCTTTTGGCTAGTTTGTGATTCTTTAGCATATTTTGTATCTTTAATGTTTC
>CAZQOT010000084.1:0-5366 GCA_964595115.1 uncultured Muribaculaceae bacterium
CTGACATCCACACTGCCAGTGTGGCACTCTAGAGAGTTACCGTGGTACACAGCGGAAAATGCTGTGTGCCACGGTCTTTTTTGTGCTTCAAACCATTAGAAACGCCTGGATATCTAGCCTTTTTGATGAAGCACAGATTTTTGACCACTTCTAAAAATCCTTATCCCAAAATCCTGTTTTTCGAGCACAAACGAGCCTGAATTTTCATACTGCCAGTGTGTTACCCCTACTGACTGAGCTAATACTATCTAGGAAAGGGGCTAATATCTGGCCCCTTTGTCGTTTCTGCCAAGCAAATCGCTATGTGTCCTGGAAAGAAAACAATGTTTAACTCTTATCTTGAGACGAAAAGAGTTTTTCTTTATATAAGGGGCCTGATTCCTCCATCTTTTGAGTTAGTTCAATGGGATCTATTCCAAATAAAAACGCAAAATTAGCGTCCAAAATCTGAATTGCATTACTTCCAACTTCATCAATTGGTACATCATGAATAAAATATGTAGGTAAAGTACTAATTTCACTTTTAGGGCATACATAAAAATTATTGCAATCTATGCTTTGGATATATTCCTCTATATCCTCTACTCCATGGAATTCTTGTCTAAAAAACAATACCGAATTGCCAATGTTCTTATATTCAAAAGAAATATAATAATCATTAATATGGTAATTACTTTTCTTAAGGTATTCAAATGCACTGCTTAATTGAGTAAGCATACATGCATAAGTTATAAAACCATCAATTACTAACATTTCGCCTACATCAATATTAGTGGCATGTTCTTTAATAAATTCGGACCAAACCTGATGGCGATTGTGGGGGAGCACAAATAAAGGGCAAAGAATTTTGACATTTCCATCTGCAAAAAACTCAACAACCGTAGTGACAGAATCTTTAGAAACGACATCAGATCCATAGCATAAAACCGAATCTAGAGAATAGCTTATGCGTCGCCAGTATCCGGTTTCATTTAATTCATTTTTCATAGTTTTCAAATTACTACTAATTTGATTAATGTCAACATTGGCATATGGATTATATAGATAAATTGAACAGACTGGAATTTTAGCTTTTTCACTAATAAGATTGTTGATACAAAACTTTTTATGTTGTTTAGTGAATTTCTCTGCTTTCTGAACCAGATTATCTATCTCAATTCGTCCCGATCTAATAGGAATTTTACTGCTCCCACTGCGCAGATATACTGTTCCATTACAAATATAAGGCGGATTAGTTCCCTCGTAAATATAAACAACCAGAACCCCCATCTGTTTGTCTTTAGGATTTCTAATGAATCTACTTTCAAATTTAGGCATTGGGGATACAGAAATAAGCTTTTGTGAAATAATCTGATTATAATCTGCCCTTAGCTTTTCTATTCCAATATAGTTAGCAGTACCATCTTCGATGCCAACAAATAGCCAACCACCTTCAGAATTAGCAAATGAAGTTATAGTCTGGCAAAGGTGTCTTTTCAAGAAGTTATCGTCCCAGCGGCTTTTATACTCTACCTGATATCCTTCTTCTATTTCATGTTCTTTCAATTGCAGGATATGAGAAAATCGAAGCTTTGGAAGAGGAACCATACTTCCTTTTTTATCTACAAAAGGGGAATAAAACTGTTTCATACAATTACTCTTTCATTTGTTCGTGTATGTATATCTCATAAGAGAATTTACTCTTCAATTAATTTGCTAACATGGTGTATAATACACTCCTTATCCTTCCAACGTAATTCCGTGCCATGCAATATTCTAGGTCATCCAAAGTCCTGTCATTGTCATTTCCTAATAGTTACATTACAGGGTTAATAGTAAGCTTCTATTGCTTTTATAAGCTCTTCTTCTCTTGCCTCTGCGTATATATCAATATACTGTTCTTGACCTGTTCCCAAATAAAGCAGCCATCCCTCCAAACATGAAGTATACACATCGTCCAATGTTGATAATCTAGAGTATTTCCCCACATAATTATTACCAGCCTGCCACGCTTCGTTCCGAACGGGATATAAGAAACGATCACCAATATCTTGTATAATTTTTGCATGTCCGTTTTCATCAACCACCAAGATATTTGTCTCACGATCATCCGCGTTACGCATTAATTCTTCAATGTCCGATTTAGAGAATAAATATGTCGGCTTTCCGAGCCTTCTGAATCGAATTGAAAAATAATATCGAATGATATTTGAAGCAGGGCACCCAATCTCAATGCACTTTTGAGCAATGTAGTCTGAGCATACATTATTAAACAAACGCGCGTCCATTCTGTTATAAACATAATATATTTCTTCTAAATTGCTGTCACCTAATTTTTTTATCCTTCCGTCTGTACATAGATACAAGCGTTTATCTGGATCAAACAGAAAAGAGCTCCGCCCATTTTCTTGAAGTTGGAAATAGAATGCTATATTTTTTGCAGCGGAATGCTCTACGAACACATCCTTGAAGCACCAATTAAGATAACAATCTTTTTTAGAACAGATAGAATTTCTATATTCACTCGACAGATTACCGATTTCATCCATTACATTATTTTCCGTCTTATCAAATGGATTCTGGGAAAATTCTCTACTATTTAAGATTGTGTATTCACTATATCCTTTACTTATTAATCGATCATACTTTTCCGCTAACCCTTCTATATATTCTCTAAATTCCATGTTAGTGCACAGCCCATGCCTGCCATCATATGTTGCATTAATACAATTGTAAGGACCGCTTTTTAATACAATTAGCATTTTCCCGCTAAGAAAACGCCGTACAGTTTTATACCCGTCCGGCAACGGTTCACCGCTATCATAATCATAGACGCCGTATTGTACATATTCTGCTGAAACATAATGCGCCGGCGTATCCTCAACAAGAAATTCATCAGACCGAGAGGAATCAACTAAAACTGGTGATAATTTATCAAGCTCAAGGCAAAAGTAATTCCATGTATAGTTCTCTCCAATTGCTTCAAAGCATAAACGTTTGGGCTTTAGAAGAAAGCAACATTCCCCTGTCTCATAAATATATATGCAGCCGTCTTCATTAGCAGGCTCTGCACATTTAAAGTCAAGCCCGCCACCAGTAGAAAAGAACATATGATTATACGCGGGTAATGTTCCAACATTATTCAATATATCAATGATTGTATCTTTATCGCTCCATACTGCCGATTCTTGAGGATGGTCTCCAAATAAGTATCTGTTGAGAAACTGCCAATCACTTTCTTGCGATTTATTAAAATCAGAATAAACGTCTAGCCATGTCTCCAACTGCTGTTTAAACGAATCAATATTCGGCCGTAATGTAGGACTATTATCGGTAGACTTCGCTAATAAGTCTTCCAGTTCCGCGATATGGACCCCGCTAAATCTTTTCATAAATCTTAAAGCATGAGTCTTGTCGAGGAAATTATATACACCATCAAAACCCTTTCCGTCTCCCGCCAAAAGCATCCATGTTGTTTTTGCTAATGAAAAAACATCCGCTTTTGTACCATCTGCGTTTCGAGGGTCGCGCTTCATTTCGGGCGCTATTGTAAATATAGCGCCTAACCCCCTATCCGATCTTGTAAATTCATGCGGATTATCAGGGTGATCGACTAATCCAAAATCTCCTAAGCAGTATCTTCCGTTATAAAAGTATATGTTATC
This sequence comes from uncultured Muribaculaceae bacterium, assembly GCA_964595115.1. Classification (GTDB taxonomy): domain Bacteria; phylum Bacillota_I; class Bacilli_A; order RF39; family UBA660; genus CAZQOT01. Next base: position 3,645 of record CAZQOT010000084.1, read on the forward strand.
CGGCTTAATGTCTCTATGCGATACTTGTTTAGCATGCAGTTCAGATAAGGTTTGCGCAAGCTGAATAATTCCCCGAATGATATCAACTATTGTTTCCCTTGATTTCTCAATATGCTCTATTATCGAAACGGCAACTGGCATAGTATACCAAAACTTATCCGTTGACGACTCAATAATTGGCATAATCCCGTCTATTATCTTAAAGTTTTTTTCGATTATCTTGATTTCCTCAATAAATCGGCATTTCTTTTCTCGGGTTTTATTGTACAACTCCTTGAGCGCGAATTCTTCTTCAGCATCAGCGTCTTTCGGTCTTACCAAATATACGTTGGCGTTTCCACCTTCACCGAGTTCTTTTATTATATTAAATTTATATTCGATGCTTTTATCTATAAGCATATTGAATCCCTTTCTGACACTATAATGGCTACACTATCCATTTTTCATTGGCATAAACCACATTCGTGAGTATCCATCGCAGATTGAGTTAGCCACAATTTATCCATAGAGCCAGCATATAAAAATCACCTGTATTCAAATAGAATTCACGGCATAGAATCACTCATCCAGCATAAGCGGTTTTTGCCTATTCTTGAGTTTTTTTAATTGCTCCTTTTCTATCTCTGAAATACCCCTTTCAGGCGTGGGTAAATCCTCTGGCATAGTTCCCCCTACCCGTTTGATAGCCTCCCGCACCTCGCGGCCAACAGTAAAATGTGTAGAAGTAGCCTTTTCAGCCCCCGTAACATGATCCCTTTTCAGCTTTTCTTCTGTTTGAGAAATGCGAAACAGGTTGGCAATCAGCTCCGTACTACCCATGAAATCCAATATCTTCTGGTTGACTGCTAGCTCTTTGTTCTTATGAATATCCTCAACAGTCATACCGCCATACAGGCCCATATATCCAGCATTTTGGAAAATTGCGAATTCCTCATTTGTAATCACGCCCGCAGTGTGTGCAGCTTCAGCCAACATCTGATTCCATTGCTTGATATCCCCACGAATAACAAGCCGTTTATTATCTTCATCCAACTGATTGAAGGTATCTATGATTTCCTGGCGCCGCGTCTGGATGGCAAAGTACGTTTGCCCCAACGCTATTACTTCCTTACGCGGGTCTCCATTTTGTACGATCAGATAGCAAGCATAGCGGGAAAGCCGATAATCTTTTACCTTTCGCATGCTTCCGCTACCTAAGGCGACCATTTTCCTGATGTCAGGAAAATGGTCGGCAAGAGCGTATCCGCTGTTCTTGCATGCAAGCATAGCCTTATCAATTACCTTGCTGAAATTTTCCCATTTGGCATATCCTAGCACCGACGCAATCTCACGGGCATACCAAAACTCCGCTCCCGCATCCGTTGTATGCTTGATATCCTCGAATAATTTATATTCCTTAGCGTTTAAATTCGCCATATTCATCACCACCTTCGTAAAGAATATCATATTTTCAAACCAAAAGGAATGTCTATCCTACGATGCATTGCTCGACAGAGATTCGGTCTTAGACTATCTCGCATATCCAATGGGAGCTGCCCCCTCATAATTTAGCCGTATATCTTCAATCAATGCAGGCGCAATAATATTTAGCAAACATATAAGGAGGTATCCATATGACCAAAGTAATCGCCCTTGCCAACCAAAAGGGCGGCGTGGGTAAAACCACCACAACCGTGAATCTAGGGATTGGTCTTGCGCGGCAGGGGAAAAAGGTGCTGCTCA
>CAZQOT010000085.1:0-5335 GCA_964595115.1 uncultured Muribaculaceae bacterium
ACGAATCATGTTTGGTTCAGTAGCCAAAGAAATAACGAATCATTTCTTTGGCTGTTATTAATATACTACATAAGTTTTTATAATGCAAGCTTTTTTTGCACATTTTTTGAAAAAAGTGATAAAATGCCCTATTTCATTATTATTTCTTGTTAATTATTTTAAGTAATGCTTTATAAGGCAGTAATGCACAATTCTTTCGATTTTCTTGTTTGTATATTTCATCATATACAATAGCTTCTTTTAAAATGCTAGCATCATATTCTTCTTCATTTATCATATTCATAAACTGACTAGTAAAATAATTTACTTCCTCAATACTTTTACCAATTATATTTTTAAGCATAATTGAAGTGCTAGAAGTCGTAATAGCACAAGCTTCGCCATCAAAACGTATATCTTTTATAATATTATCTTCTATCTTAATCATCATATCAATATTATCAATACAAGATTCATTATTAACATTTATTTTTATATAACTATTATCATTTACTAATCCTTTATTAAAGGGATTAGAATAATTTTCTATAATAATAGTTCTTTTTAAATCATTATCCATTTTATCACCTACAATGATTCTTCTAAGATTTTATCATTTTTTAAAACTTCAACTAAATAATCAATCTCTTCTTTAGTATTATAAAGATAAAAACTTAAACGGCAAGTATTATTAATACCAAGGCTTTCTTTTAATAGTTTGGCACAATGATTGCCTGCCCTCACACATATCTTATGTTTATTTAAATAAATGGCTGTATCTTGACTAAAAACATTTTTCACATTAAATGCTAGGATAGGTCCTGATGTATTAGGGTTATATACATCTATATTATCCAAAGCACTAAATTTTTCTACAGCATAACGCTTTAATTCTTGATCATGAATTGCTATTTTATCAATACCAATTGACTTTATATAATCAATGGCTGCCCCTAATCCAATTACACCTGCTATATTAGGAGTACCTGCTTCTAAACGCCATGGTAATTGCTTTAATTCATAATCATTTAAACCAGTGAACGATATATTCATTCCTCCACCGACATATAGTGGTTTTAATTTATCTAATAGTTCATATTTTCCATATAATACGCCTACTCCCGTAGGACCCAACATTTTATGAGCTGAGAACGCTAAAAAATCAATATCTAAATCTTGAACATCGACTCCAATGTGAGGAACACTTTGAGCTCCATCGACAACCATTAAAGCTCCGTGCTTATGTGCTAAAGCACTTATTTCTTTGATTGATCTAACATCTCCAACAACATTTGGGATATGAGCTAAAGCTATAACTTTAGTTTTACCACTTATAGCTTTTTTAACGTTATCAGTCGTAATACTAAGTTCATTATCAAGGTCAATATACTTAACAATTATTCCTATCTTATCCGCTAAAACAAACCAAGGGAGAGCTAGTGATGCGTGTTCGGCTTTAGAAATTAATACTTCATCACCACTCTTTAAATGATATTTAAAATATCCATCGACAATCATATTAAGAGATGACGTTGCTCCGCTGGTAAATATTATTTCAGAAGTGTCTTTTGCATTGATAAATGCTCTTACTTTTTCTCTAACATTTTCATATGCTTGATCTACTTTAAAACTAATATCATAATCTCCCCTATGAGCATTAGCTCCATAATGTTCATAATAATCAGTCATAGCTTTAATAACTGATTTAGGTTTTAGCGTAGTTGCTCCGTTGTCAAAATAATATAATCCTTCATTTAACATAGGAAAATCTTCTCTATTCATAAATTCACCTCCCAATCTTTTCTATAATACTATTTAATATATCATCAATATTATCATCAATAGTTAATTTACCCAATAAAAATCCCTTTAGCAATAATTTATATCCTAAATACGCAGGTATACCCCTTGTTTCCATATAAAATATTTCATCTTCACTAAATTTGCCGATAGAAGCTCCATGTCTTGCTTCAACCATATTCTCATCAACATATAAATTTGGATTAATTATTCCCTTGCCATTGTCCATTGTTATGATTTTATTATCTTGATTCAAAAAACTGTTAGTCATTCCTCTTTTCACTTTGCCATTAACTACAAATTCAATCACACCATCATTAATTGATACCCCATGATTATTTAATTCGCTTTTGGTATCTTTATTGTTATGACTGACATTAATATTATATTTTTGATTACCATTACTAATAACACTTAAATTAAATATGATATCAGCTTTATCCCCATTTAATTCAATATTATCCTCTTCATTATAATTATCCATACAATAAAACTTATTTATCATTAATCTACTATTATTATTAATAATATATTGATAAGTGATATTCAATTTATTATTTTCTCTTATTTCAAAAATACTCGCCACCGCATCATCATCAACCATAACAATAACTTTATCATAGATATCATTATGAAACATTGTATTATTTTCAATAATACCAGTAATTTTCATAACTAATGTATCATTGTCACCATATAATGAGACATTATTTGAAATATCGTTAATAAAAGTATTTCTACTTACCACTTCTATTTTATTCATAATTTTCATTTTCCTTTATAACACTTTCATCAAGGACATCGTTTTTATCTTTATTAACGATATTAAAACCATAGTTTTCAAGTTCTAATGCTAGTTTATAATCACCTGTTTTTACAATCTTGCCACATGTCATGATATGCACAAAATCAGGTTTAATAAATTCTAATATACGTTGATAATGCGTAATAATTAAAATAGCTGTATCTGGATGAGTCGTCTTATAATCATTTATGTTGTCAGCTACAATCTTTAGACTATCAATATCTAAACCCGAATCAATTTCATCTAAAATAACAAATTTAGGTTCTAATAATTTCATTTGTAATATTTCATTTTTCTTGCGTTCACCGCCAGAAAAACCTGCATTGATAGAACGATGAATCATCTTTCTATCCATTTGTAATTCATCAGTTATAGCTTCTGTCTTTTTGACAAATTCATATAAATTTAATTGACCTTCATTTTTAATGCTTAAAGCTGTTCTTAAAAAATCAGAATTAGATACGCCATCTATTTCGATAGGGGATTGCATACCTAAAAATATTCCAAGTCTTGCTCTTTCATCTGGCTTTAAATCATTTATTATTTTGTCATTAAAGATAATTGAGCCATTAGCAATAACAAATTTCTTATCACCCATTATCGTTTTAGATAAAGTTGATTTACCAGAGCCATTAGGCCCCATTATAGCATGAATTTCACCAACACCTATTTCAAGATTATAGTGATTTAATATTTGTTTATCATTTACCTTAACATCTAAATTATCTATCTTAAGTAACATTTGTGAGTCCCCTTTCCGGTGCCTTTATTTTATCATTTTTTATTAAAAGTTACAATATTGTTCTCTTTTAATATAATTATGTTAAAATATTGATAGGAGATGATAATATGGATTGCCTTTTTTGTAAAATAATTAGAGGAGATATTCCTTCTAGCACCATATATGAAGATGATATAGTTAAAGTTATTTTAGATATTTATCCCCACGCTAATGGACATATGTTAATTGTTCCTAAAAAGCATTATCTAGATATTAATGATATTGATAATGATGTTTTGGTGCACATATATAAAGTTGTTGCCCCCAAAATGTATAAATTAATTGAAGAAAAACTAGGAGCTTTAGGTTTTAATCTTGATCAAAATAATGGGATTGCTCAAGACATAAAACATTATCATGTCCATTTGGTACCAAGATATAAAGGGAAATATGAATTGTTAGATGTTAAAGAAATATACGAAAAATTAATAGGATAATAACAATTATCTCAAAAAATTCATACAAAAAATAAAAAAGAGGCTAGGTTTTTATCATTGGGTTTATACCCTTTTTTATTTGTTTTAATGTTAGGCATTAACCTAATGCCTACTCAAAATAAAAAAGAGGTATGCCTCTTTTTTACTAGCATATAACTGAACCAATAATTATAGCTAATAAGATATATAAAACTAAAATTATAACGAACCCTGTACTACCACATGGAGTTCCACAAGGATTACCGCAATTCATAATAACACCTCCTAACTAAAATTAGATCCATGCACCTATGACAATTACTAAGAGAATAAATAGCACTAATACGATAGCAGAACCAGTCACATATGCATTTCCCATAAATTCATTCCTCCTTTTTATCTTTTCACAATATTGTATGGTAAACCTATGATATGTGTGATTATTTAAAATCAAATTGTTGTATTTTTATCTTTTTTTTGATATGATGTTTATGTTGTATAGAGGAGGAAATTACAATATGAAAAGGACAATGATAGTTAGTTTATGCTTAATTTCTCTTTTAGTTACAGGATGTGGTGTAGCTAAATTAGAAAATGGAGAGGAAGTTGTAGCAACCATCAGTGGTAAAAATATTACAGCTAATGACTTATATAATAATATAAAAGATGCTTATGGTCGAAGTACTTTAATTGATATGATAGACACAATTATTTTAGAAAAAAAATATAAGACTACAGATGCTATGACGAAAACAATTAATAGTCAATTAGATTATTATAAAGAACAATTAGGAGATCAGTTCTTGCCTTATATTAAAAGCCAATTAGGAGTTAATAGCGAAGAAGAATTTAAAAATCTCTTGTTATTAGATTACAAGCGAAATGAAGCTACTAAGGATTATGTTAAGACGCTTATTACTGATACTGAAATTAATGATTATTATGAAAATGAAACAGTTGGTAATATTAAAGCTAGTCATATCTTAATTAAACCAAGTGCTACAGATGAAATGACTACTGATGAAAAAACAGCTAAAGAAAAAGAGGCTGAAGATTTAGCGAAAGAGATAATTACAAAATTAAATAATGGAGAACAATTTGCTGATTTAGCGAAAAAATATTCAAATGATGGAAGTGCTTCTAATGGTGGCGATTTAGGATGGTTTAATAAAGGTGCAATGGTTGATGCTTTTGAAGATGCAGCTTTTGCTCTAAAAAAAGGTGAATATACTAAAACACCAGTCAAATCACAATTTGGTTACCACATTATCTTAAAGGTTGATGAAAAAGAAAAACCAAAATTAGAAGATGCTAAAGATACCATTATTGATAATCTTGTAGAAGAAAAAATATCTGTCAAAGATAATGTCTTAGCATTTGAAGCACTGCTTAAACTCAGAAAAGACAACAAGCTTAATATTCAAGATTCTGAATTAAAAAGACAATATGATTCATATATGAATGAAATAATAAAGTAAAAGAACTTTTATATAAGTTCTTTTTCAGACTGTAGACAAACCCCACTTTTAAAAAAGTGGGGTTTTAGTTAGTAAC
>CAZQOT010000086.1:0-5284 GCA_964595115.1 uncultured Muribaculaceae bacterium
TTCAAATGTCTTATTGTTTTTAATTCCAATATAAAAATAGATTGCTCCTTTCTTCAAGGTAACAATCTATTTCTAGCTGTTTTCTATTGATTTAATGCCACTCCCCTTATAATCATTATGATTACGAGGGGGTAGCAACTTTCTCATATCTGGTGCCGACTAGAGGATTTGAACCCCCAACCTACTGATTACGATTCAGTTGCTCTACCATTGAGCCAAGTCGGCATTAAAGAATTACTTATTTGTATATAATAATCCTTTTTCAATAGCATATGGTAATAGATGATCCTTAATAGAATTTGATAAGTGTGAACTATCTTCGCTTATATCGTACCATTTAAATTTTATAATTTCTTCATTAGTAACTAAATCATGGTTAAATTCTTTTAAATAAAGAAACATATTCATATCAATTGTTAAATTAGGATCTGAGGCTGATTTTTCAGAGAATGATAAAATTAACTCTAAGTCACTTAATTGAGGTTCAAAATTAAGTTCTTCTATCGATTCCCTTATGGCAGTCTCTTCTATTGTTTCACCCGCTTCAACACCACCACCAATTAAAGTATAGTTGCCTACTTTTGATGATTTTTGTGACATACATGTTAATAATTTACCATTATTTATATATGCTATTCCTACAACCTTTTTATTCATCATTTATCACTCCAGTTAACTTGTTTTTCTCTTTAATAAACATTCTTTTTCATACAGTGATTCAATAGCTGATAGATATATGGGCAATGTCTCATTTTTTTCTGTTATATTAAAATTATCACTATCCTCATCACTTGATGATATGGGTGCTTTGTTTGCCATTGCTAACTTAATTAATCTATCACATAATTCTTGAGCAAGGCGTTCAGTATAAGGCATAATAAAACCAAATGGTTTTTTACCTTGTTGTAAAATGAATACATGCAAATTACTATTTTCATACAATACTTGTATTTCTGCTTTATCATTTTCATTACCAATGGTGTTTTTCAAATATTTATTTAATACTATTTCATGTTGTGTGTTAACCTTATTAATATTAATAAAATTTTGCTGTATTTTTTCCCTTATTTGTAATAACCAATTTTTTATTTTATTTTGGTTAACAACATCGTTGCTTTTCATTTTATATATTTCCCTCCACTTTATTTTGGTGCGAGAAAAGGGACTTGAACCCTCAAGGATTACTCCATACGCACCTCAAGCGTACGCGTATACCAATTCCGCCACTCTCGCATAAAAAATATCCACTTGGATATTTTAACATATTTGTAATAAAAATCAACTTAATCCTAGTAGATTGTTAATTTCTTCTTCTAATTTCTTGCATTTTATAGCATTGATTTCCTCTATTTCTCTAAGTGAATATCCTAATTTTAATTCATCATATTTTGCTTGAGCCATTTTATGAAATGGAACTAACTTTACTTTCTCAATATTACGTAATGGTCTAGCAAAATCAGCTAACTGTTCCATATATTCATATGTATCATTGACGCCTGGAATGATAAAATTTCTAAGCCATAATTTTTTGTTTTTCGCTTGGCATAAATTTAGAAATGCAAGGGACTTATCACTAGCTTTCTCAACCATTTCACCAAACTTCTCATCAGTAAGTTCTTTTAGAGAAAATAAAATCAAATCAACATTATCTAATACATCACCATAATCCCCATCATCACCAACACCAGATGTAATAATGCATGTATTAATACCTTCTTTTTTACATAGTTTTAAACACTCTGCTAGAAAAGCCGATTGTGCAAGTGGTTCACCTCCTGAAAAAGTAACCCCGCCTTCTTCTTTAAATCTATCTTTATACTGTATAATCATTTCTAAAACATCATTTGGTGTATAAACGGCTCCTTCATTATACGGCTTCATTTCAGGATTGTGGCAAAAAAAGCATTTTAGGGAACATCCTTGAAAGTATACTATTAATCTAACACCAGGCCCATCTATATTATCCCATATTTCTGTTCTTCTAACATATCCTTGTATCATAAACTACCACCTCACAATATAAACAAATATTATATTTGTTATTCATTATGATTATATCATAATATTAAATCATACTACCAACTTGTCCATAGCTTTACATATTTTAATCACGATTATATCTTTTTCTAAGCATTTCTTTTTCAGTTATTTCAACATCATCTATAATAAATAAATGTTTTTTATCTCTCATCATACTAGATAATTTCTTGTTAATAAGAATTTTTATTTTTTTGAATGAAAAGTTATATAAATATCTCTCTAATAAAAATTTATTAAAAATATTAGAATGATTCTTATTTTCTATAATTAATTTAGATAAAATTAACGCTAAAAGTAAATATATGTTTACATTCAATGTTACGTATTTAGATAACAATAAAGTGCAAATTATAGAAAAATAAGATATCCCTAGCATTATTAAATGAGCCCTTTTAAAAGATATAATCTTACATAAAAATATGTTAACTAGTTTAGAACCATCAAGGGGAAATATTGGTAATAAATTAAATATTAATAATGAATAATGATAATTGATGAATAAGTTATATGTATAAGTATTAAATATGCTTAAATGATAACACATTGTTACAATAAGAAAAAAAAACATTTGAGTTAATGGTCCACTTATAAGGACAATGAATTCTTCAAATAAAGATTTATTAATTTTATCATTAAATTCTATATAACCTCCAAAAGGATAAAGATGTATTTTATTAATGTTAAATTTATAGTGGAAAGCCGCTATTAAATGACCTAATTCATGAAAAATAATTATTGTAAATAATATAATAAAATCTTTAAATAAGCCTGTTATGATAGAGGATGCAGCTATAAATAATAACAGTGGATGAATAGCAACCTTATTGTATATATTTTTTATAATCAACAGTTTTCCCTTCTTTTTTAAACACTAAATATAATTTATTATTAATTGTTTCTCCAAGTAACGTCCCTTCTTCTACATAATCATAAATATTTACATTTAAACTACCAACATTTCCATACCAAACATCCACACCATCTACTTGTTGGATAATAACGGTCTTACCATAATCTTCTTTGTCTCCAACAAAAACTACTATTCCTCCTGCTAAAATTGGGATGGGATATGAATCTTTTACTGTTAAGGCTACACCTTCTTTGTATATGCTTGAAGCTTCATATTCAAGTTTTTCCCTAAAGACTGATTTATTATTCTTAATGATATTTTTAAATGGCAAAATACCACCTAAATATTTATTATAAAGATTATTAATAGTTGCAAAAGAAAGATTATCTTTAAATACAAAATCATAAAAGGATTGCTTATTGGCAGGTGAGGCTTTAGTATATATTAAAACCCCTAGAAAAAGGACTAATAACACCATAAGTTTCAGAAGATAAGCTTGCCATTTGGGAGTATTCTTAATGGAAGATGCAATATTATTCTTAATAATTGGATTTTTCTTTTTCTCTTTTAAATGCTTCCTAATAAGATCAATATTCATATTATCACCGTTAAATTATATGTATTGATAATAAAAAATATGTTACAAGCTATACTTGTCCCTTACATGTTTATTATGATTGAGGAATCTAACCAATAAAAATATAATAATATAATAAATTGTATTTGTTATTAAAATTCCTAAAAAATTATAAGAAAGATCAATTATATTAAAAGATAAATAACCCATAAAAAATAAAATTATATAACTAATAAGATGATAAAAGGATATTATTATTAAATTTAGCATTACACCACTAATTAAACTACTACTAAAAAAATAATATATCTTATGAATAATAAAACCTATTAATAAAAATATTAAAGCATTTAATATTAAGGTATTAGTATATAATAAATCATATATTAATCCAGTTATGATACATACTTTATAAAATGGTTGAGAAGGTTTATGATAAAAAGGGAAAACTAAAACTAAGGATACAATAGTAAACATTGGTTTAAAAGATAGAATATTAAAAACAATTAGTTCTTTATAAATAGATAAAAGACCGTCTAGGATAAACGAGAAGATGATAATTATAGCCGATATCATTTATTCCTCTCCTTTAATACAGAAACATATCTTATATTGTCAAAATCTACTACTGGAGTGACTTGAATAACTGATGAAATGCCAAATTCATCATTGCTAATTTCAGATACTGTTCCAACTATTATGCCTTTAGGATAGGCATCACTAAGTCCTGAAGTGACTACTTTATCTCCTTTTTTAATACCTTCTTTATCAATAATATCAACAACTAATAATTTTTTATTAATTTTATCATAACCAGATAACAAACCATATGTCGTCTTATTTGATACTATACCTACCGATATTTTTATATTCAAATCAGATGATGTGACTAATTTTATTTCACTAGAATAATAAGTTGTCTTAATAACTTTACCAATCAATCCAGCATTAGTTACCACTATCATATTGATTTTAATGCCACTTTTTTCCCCTTTATCTATTGTTATGGTATTATACCAATTACCAACATTTCTATTAATTACTGTGGCATTAACGCTTTGATAATCAACTAATAATTTATTTAAATTTAACATTTGTTTTAATTCTTCCAAATTCTTCTTTAATTCAGTATTTTCTGCTTCATACATAAGTAATTTAGATTCCTTTATATCATAATCTTTGTATTTTTGATATATTTTTTTCATGTCATTATAATTATCAATTTTATTTGTTATAAAGCGAATGGGTATATATAATACTTTTTGAATGCCTAGCCCCACATCTTTTATTCCTTTTTCCGCAAACGATAGTTTCCTATCATCCCTAATAATTAAAGATAATATTCCTATTACCATAAAGGTTGATAATATAAAAATAAGAACAACGTATTTTTTGTCTATCTTTTTCTTATATTTTTTTATTCGCATGTGTTACCTCATTTCATTATTATCTACATCTTATTGTTTTCAAAAAAACTGTAATACTCATTATTACTGATAATAATATGGTCTACGACTTCAATTCCAAGGAGTTTTCCAGCATCTATTAAATTACGAGTTACATTAAAATCATCTTCACTAGGAGCTACACTACCCGATGGATGATTATGAAGACAAATAATTGATGAAGATGATAATAAATACGCTTCTTTAAATATTTCACGAGGATGAATAATACTCATATTCAAGGTTCCTATAAATAATAATTTATAATCAATTAAATTTTTCTTATTATCTAAATATAAACAATAAAAATATTCTTGTTTAGCATCGACAATTTTATATTTAAAATATTCATAAATACTTAAAGGATTATTA
>CAZQOT010000087.1:0-5180 GCA_964595115.1 uncultured Muribaculaceae bacterium
GTGATATAATTAATGTATAAGTAAGGAGTGTGTTAGATGTTATATTTAATAGATGTAGGTTCTTCTACCATAAAATTATATCAATATGAAAGCAAGTTAGTTCAAATGATTGATGAAAATTCTATTTACTTTAAGAATGGTTTTACTAATGAATTAGGTATTAGTGAAGAAAACAAAAGAGAATTATACAATTATTTTAATAAAATAAAAGAAAAGTATGGTTTAAATAAAGATAATACTAAAATATATGCAACAGGAATATTCAGAAATATGATTGATAATACTAAAAAAACTTTTATTTCTGAATTTGATAAAGAGATTGGTCTTCATTTTAATATTATTAGTCATGATTTAGAAAACTTTTATTTAGAGAAAGCTATGGAAGGTGATTATAATAATAAAAAAATATTGATCATTAATATGGGTGGTAAAACAACTGAATTAGTAACAATTGACAAAGGGAAAGTTACGAATAAAAAAAATATTGAAATTGGGGTAGCTGAATTATTAAATGAATTTCCACAAGTTAATGATATGTATTCTTCAGTTAAGATAGAAGATATTGTAGCATATACCAAAAATGATATTAAAGATGTTGTATTGGATGATGATTATGATTGTGCTATATTTACGGGTGGAGAATTAAGATTTGAGAAGTTAACAAAATATAATTTAGTTCCTAATACTTTGTTTGATGATCCTAATCATCCACTTATGATATCATTTGATGATTATATTAAGGGTAATAATAGAATATTTTATGAATTGACTCTCCAAGATTTATATGATTTAATGCCCCATAATCCTAAATGGATGGATGGAGCAAGACCTGGAGCAGTGCTCCCTCAAGCAATATTTGAAAGATGTAATATTAAAGTAATTATTCCATCTGATTTAAACTTAATTAATGGAGTAGTTAAAGCTGAGTATGATAATATATAAAAGACGGTAAGACCGTCTTTTCAAGCAGTTTTAATTCCTGAATCATTTCTTTGTTTAATAGAAGTTTCAAGTTCATGAAGTTTACTTTCTAATTCATTAATATTAATATTTTTAATAATATCTTTTGTTATATTGAATAAATTATAGTATTTATTGTATTTTTTAAATAATTCTCTTTCAAGTTCATGTTTTTCTTTATTATCAATAGTAGTAATCATTTTTTCTTCAGTCTTTTTTATTTCTTCCCAAAACTTATTTACTAAGAATTTGGTTGAAATTGAAACAATTGGGATATTATGATATTTAGCGTGTTGTAATGACAGATCATTGATTATATTATCAAATACAATTATACAAGAAGGTTTTAATTTTGAACCATCTTGTTTTTTTCTTTTGATGGCAACCTCATTATATCTATAAGCTGTTTGGATACAACTTTCATCAATTAATTCATCAGAAAAATAAATTCTTTCTCGGCCACCACCTTCTACATATTCGTTTGCATTTTGATAATGTGAAGTTGCACCGTCTGAAGGTGATATATTTATTATTGAATCTTTTTCTATGCTGTTAAATCCATATACAACATCTTTACTAGAAGGGAAGACCATATTTAATGCATCATCTGAAATAAGTGAGGTGGATATATAACTTACACCAAATTCATCATTCATTTCATCCCACAGGCGAGGAGTGCTAGCGAGTCCCCCATATCCTTCGTTGTTTAATATTCTTTTGTTAAGGGATTCATTTAGTATAGTGTGTGATAATAATTTAAAATGTCCACTATTTATTTCGATAACAGGTACATCATGCTTATTAGTCATAACAGTCTCTTTTAAATCATTGAATTGAGTTAAAGAAGAAATAATTTCATATCCGTAAATATTTCTAAGTTTATTGAATAAAATATGTTTATCTATATTTCTAAAGTCATATTTTTGATTTTTAAAGTAATTAAATATTTCTATTGAACTTTGATCAAAAAAATGTTTATAATCTATATTCTTAATATAACTATATGCTTTTATACATTTTATTTCATCATTTGATAAATTAAATTTATTGCTTAAATCTGATTCATTGAATAGAGTAAATATCTTATCTAAATTTTGACAGTTATAATAAATGTATGTATTGTAGTCTGGCTGAGATATTTTGCGATCTTCAAAAAACATTTCGAGAAAAGTTATTATACTTGGATTTGATTCATAGTCTTTAGTTAAATGGTTTTCTCTTATAGTTTCAAAGTGATTTAATTCTTCTTGATTATTAATATTAAATTGATTGTAGGACGCAATAATTTTAATTAAATTGATTTTGTTTCCTTGATTTAAGTTGTCCAACTCTATATTTGTGAACAGATTTTTAACACTTTCAAAAGCATTAAAATCATATAAGTAAATATTAATACCATTATTGTTACCTGACATACTTTTTATGAAGTTAAAATATGTTCCAAAAGTTTTAGTATTTGGCAAGTAATCAAATTTTATTCCATGTGATCTAGCTAAGTCAATTTCTTCTTTAGATAGATAATTACTAATAAGTTCGTTGTTTTTATTTATATCTTTATTTTCAATATCCTTTAAATACTCTTCAATATAAATATCTTTTATATCACTAAAAGTATTAAGTTGTTGATTCGTGTTAGAATTTTTTTCATAATATAAAAACCCTTTTATTACTTTTATTCCATATTTATTAATAATACTATCTAACTTTTCTAAATCATCTTTGGTTTTTAATAACCTTTTAAATTCATCATATGATGAAAGACCTAAATCAAGTAATTCATAATCAATTTTTTTATTAAAATTATTTATACAATACAAATCAAAATCAATTTTATCTAGATGAGTATGTTTATTAAATCCACTTTCATAATACTTTTTTAAAACAGTATAATCATATGATTCTAATATTCTTAGGAGTTCTTCGTTATTTTTAATTTCATCATCCCAATCAAAACCAATATTTATATCAAGATTCTTAACTAGTTTATTAATTAGTTCCTTTTTTTGATATCTTCCAAATATATTATCACTCATAGACTACTCCTCTTTATTTTGTCGTTAACATCTTTTAATGCTTGTTCATATTTATTAGTTTCTTTTGGTGTATAGTATCTTCTATCTTTTATTTTATCAGGCAAGTATTGTTGTTTAACCCAACCACCTTTATAACTATGAGGATATAAATAATCTTTGGAAGTTGTTTTTATGTGATTAGGGACATTTCCTGTATTTCCTTCTTCAATATCCTTTAGAGCTTTATCGATGGCAATAACAGAACTGTTTGTCTTAGGAGATAGAGCCAGTTCAATAACGACGGTTGCTAGTGGTATTCTAGCTTCGGGTAAGCCAAGCATTTCGCACACTTCGATACAAGCAGCTACTTTGGGCCCCATTGATGCATTAGCTAGCCCAATATCTTCATAAGCACATACTGCCATTCTCCTGTATATACTATCTAAATCGCCAGCCTCAATAAGTCTTGCTAAATAGTGAAGGGCAGCATCCACATCACTACCTCTGATTGATTTTTGAAAAGCACTTAAAACGTCGTAATGGCCATCTTCATCATGATCATGGAAAAAGACAGGTTTACTATTTATTTCTTTTACTGTTTCCTCGGTTACTTCATGCAATGAATTACTATAATAACATACTTCAAGTAGGTTATAAGCATATCTTAAATCTCCACCAGCTAGTTTAACAATATAATCTATTGTTTTCTTATCTATTTTTATCTCTTCTAAATATGAAGTTTTAATAGCTCTATTAATACCTTTCTTAATATCATCATCTGTTAATTCACGTAATTCAAAAATATGACAACGACTACGAATAGCAGGATTTATCTTATGATATGGATTAGATGTGGTAAGACCTATGATAGTTATTAAGCCACTTTCAAGATGAGGTAGTAATAAATCTTGTTTATCCTTATTCATACGATGAATTTCATCCATAATAAGAATAATACCACCATACATACGAGCTTCTTCAACAACAATATCAAAGTCTTTCTTATTATTAATAACAGCATTTAACATTCGACATTTCATATCTAATTCATTAGCGATAGCATTCGCGATACTGGTTTTACCGATACCAGGTTTACCATATAAAATCATAGAAAATAAATGTTTGTTCTTAATCATATTATAAATAATTTTATCTTTACCAACTAAATGGCTTTGACCAACTACTTCAGATATTTTAGTAGGTTTAAGTTTATAAGCTAATGGTTCCATTTTCATCACCATCTTTATTTTATCACAAATATGGTCTATAATAAAACAGTAGGTGATAGTATGAATAATAATTTATCTAAATATGTTGATGATTTCATTAATTATATATTTATAGAAAAAAAATTATCTGATAATACAAAAATGGCTTATGAGACTGATTTAAACCGTTATATTGAATATTTAAATAAATTAGGTGTAAATACACCGGAGAACATCTTAAAGGAGAATATAACAGGTTATATTGAAAAATTAAGCAAAGATATATCATCTCGTAGTGTAAATAGGAAAATAGTAAGTATTAAAGCCTTTCATAAATATTTAGTTAGAGAAAATATTATTAATTATAATGTAACATCTAATATTGATTCACCTAAAATGGGCAAACATTTACCAAAAGTATTGTGTGTTGAGGATATAGACAAACTATTAAATATAACCCTTAAAACACCTCTCGATTATAGAAATAAAGCAATGTTAGAGTTAATGTATGCAACAGGTTTTAGAGTAAGTGAACTAATTAATTTAAAATTAGATGACATTAATTTAGAAATGGCGGTTGTTAGATGTATAGGAAAGGGGAGCAAAGAGAGAATTGTTCCACTAGGAGATATTGCTCTTCATTATATAGATTTATATATAAGCTTTTATCGAAGTAAAATGTTAAAAAAAACTCAAACTAATAACTTATTTTTAAATAATCATGGTAAACCAATAACCAGACAAGGATTCTTTAAAATAATAAAGAAAATAGCTAAAGAGAAGGGGATAGATGAATCAATAATACATCCCCATACGATAAGACATTCTTTTGCAACCCATTTAATTGATTATGGAGCAGATTTAAGAAGTGTTCAAGAATTATTAGGTCATAGTGATATAACAACAACTCAAATATATACTCATATTGCTCAAAATAAAATAAAAAAAGAATATGATGAATATCATCCAAGAGGGCGTAACTAGTTTATATATATTATGA
>CAZQOT010000088.1:0-5064 GCA_964595115.1 uncultured Muribaculaceae bacterium
ATATTTCACCACGAACTTCAATATCAATTTCTTCTCTCAATTTGAGGGGGATTGTTTTAATTGTTTTAACATTGCTAGTTATATCTTCTCCTACAACACCATCACCACGTGTTGCCCCTAAGGCAAGTTTCCCTTTTTCATAAGTAAGAGATACTGCTAAACCATCTATTTTCAATTCGCATACATAAGTAGGATTAACTCCTTCTTTTTTTATGCGTTCATCAAAAGCGCGTATTTCGCTTTCATTAAAAACATTACTTAAGCTTAAAAGCGGTACTTTATGAGTAACTTTCTTAAATTCTTCTAAGACTCCTCCCCCAACTCTTTGGGTTGGCGAATCATCTCTAATATATTCTGGATATAAAGCCTCAAGTTTTTCAAGCTCGTGCCTATTGTTATCATATTCTTGATCAGAAACACTGGGATTATCTAACACTTGATACTCATAATTCCATTTGTTTAAATTATCAACTAATTCGTCAATTCTTTTCTTAGCATCCATAGCATCACTTCCCATCATTTTATCTAAAAATATTATACCATTTATTAGATAGTTATGCATGAAAAAAGGATATGTTTGGCTGTATCCTTTTTATTTTTTCTAAATAATATCATTTACAAATCTGTTCAATATATTTTTCATTGCAAGTTAATTAATAATTATTTAATGCTTTCTAAATATTTTTTAAGTTCTTCTTTTAAATCTTCTCTATCAAGAGCATATTTGATATTAGCTTTTAAATATCCTATCTTACTGCCAACATCAAAATATTCACCATCAAATTTACAGGCATAAAAAGATTCATAATTCATTAATTCCTTCATCGCATCAGTAAACTGATACTCATTACCAGCTCCTGCTTTTAGGTTTTCCAAAATGTCAAAAACTTTAGGACTAACTATATATCGACCTAAACCAGCGCTTTTGGAAGGAGCATCTTCTAATTTTGGCTTTTCAATAATTGTTTCAATCTTTCCTATTGCTTCATCTTCATATTTAATTATTCCATATTTATGAACAACACTTTCATCTACTTCTTGAACACCAATAACACTGCAATTATTTTGCTCATGGACATCAATTAATTGTTTTAAGACTGGTTTTCTATCTTTATAATACATTATGTCATCGCCATACATAACAGCAAAATAATCATTGCCTGCAAAAGATTTAGCCAAGTTAATAGCATGTCCACTTCCTAGAGGTTCTCCTTGTCTTACATAAAAGAATTTACATTTTCCATAAAAAGGATTCAATAGCTCCAACTCTTTCGTCTTACCACTTGTTTCTAATCTTTTTTCGAGTTCAAAACATTTATCAAAGTGATCCTCTATTGATTTTTTAGTAGGACTTGTAATAAACAATATTTCCTCTATACCAGATTCTACCGCTTCCCTCACAATATACTCAATTGTAGGAATGTCCACTATAGGCAACATTTCCTTAGGAATTGATTTAGTTGCAGGTAAAAACCTAGTCCCCATTCCTGCTACAGGTATTACTGCTTTTCTTACTTTATTCATTTTTTTCTTCCTTTCTTCTCATATAATATTCATCTAACGTTAATTTGTTTTTATAAAGATATGTCGCAAGTTTTTTACCTACATATCTTAAATGCCATGGTTCATATTTATATCCTGTTATGTGTTCTTTTCCTTTGGGATATCTTACAATAAAGCCATATCTATGGGCTACTGAATTTATGTACTTACACTCATCACAATCAGATAGTAATGCAATATTATCTGAACCATCAGTATCAATAAAAATATTATCCCTCAAAACGCAATAATCCAAAGATAGTCCTGTTTGATGTTCAGAGTGGCCTGGTTTAGCTATCGCTGCACTTGCATATTCAGCTCCTTTTTCCAAGGTTAATTCATCTAATATTTTTTTTTGATAATCATATGAACGATAGCCACTTTCAATTTCAACAAAATACCCTTTACTCTCAATATCCTTTTTTAGTTTTAACCACCAATGATAAACCCTATCATTAAGTTTAATACCATCTTTGTATTTACTTTCAACATCTACAAGATCTGGTGGAATATAATTGTTTGGTAAGGA
This sequence comes from uncultured Muribaculaceae bacterium, assembly GCA_964595115.1. Lineage (GTDB taxonomy): Bacteria > Bacillota_I > Bacilli_A > RF39 > UBA660 > CAZQOT01. The sequence continues at coordinate 2,072 of CAZQOT010000088.1, forward strand.
CACTTCTTTATTAACATAAATGAAATTATTCATATAACCCCCTATATTTTCTTAATACTTTTGTGATTTTTTAACAACTTCTTAACAAAGTGAGGATATCCAAAAGATACAGACATAATATCTTTATCAACACTTATTACTATACCATTACCATAGTCCCTATGATTAACTTTATCTCCCTTTCTATAATCCATATCATTTTCATAGAATAGTTCTTCTTTATTAATTTTACTAGTTGGAGGGCTTGTTTTATTCTCAAATTCAATATCTTCTTCGTCTATTTCCTTTATAAAGCCACTTTCACCATTATAACTGCGATTCCCAAAAAGCATACGCATTCTGGCATTAAGTAAATACAAATGTTTTTTGGCTCTTGTAATTGCTACATAGAACAGTCTTCTCTCTTCTTCAATGTCTGCTTCAGTTGTTTCAACACTATTATGGGGAATTATTCCTTCTTCAAGACCTACAGCAAAAACAACATCAAATTCAAGCCCCTTAGCAGCATGCATGGTCATCAAAGATACTTTTGCTATTTCCTCTTTTATATCTTCACTGTTGGTAACTAAACTTATCTGCATGAGAAATTCATCAAGTGATATTAAACCACTACGTTCTTCAAATTCTCTAGTGATGGATTTAAATTCCTCTAAGTTTTCTAATCTTATATCAGATTCTATACTATTCTCATTAACAAGTTCTTGTTTCATTCCACTATGGTTAATTACATATTCAACTAATTCTGTTAAACTACTTTCCTCGGCTTTAAGTTTAAAGCCTTCAATCATATTTTTAAACTGCAATTCCTTACCACTATCAATAATTTCATAGATGCTTTTACCTTTTTCATCCGCTTTTAGTTGCAAATTATCAATAGCTTTAGCACCTATACCTCTTTTGGGAGTATTAATGCATCTTACTAGACTAACATTATCCCTTTCATTATGAACAAGTTTTAAATATGACACTAAATCTTTTATTTCCTTACGATTATAGAAAGAAAAAGCTCCAACCACTTTATGAGGAATATTATTCATCAAAAAGAATTCTTCTAAAACTCTAGATTGGGCATTAGTTCGATATAATACTGCCATCTGATCATATTTTATTCCTTCTTCATAAGCTTTTTTAACTTGCGTTATGACATAGTTTGCCTCGTCTTTTTCATCAACTGCCCGATAGTATTTTATCTTGGCACCATCTTCGTTTGAGGTCCACAAATTTTTATCTTTTCTTAATTTATTATTCTTAATTACCGAGTTAGCTGCTTTTAAAATTGTTCTAGTCGAACGATAATTTTGTTCTAAAAGAACAATTTTGGAATCTGGATAATCCTTTTCAAAATTTAAAATATTTTGATAATTAGCTCCCCTAAATGAATATATGCTTTGTGAATCGTCACCAACAACACATATATTTTTATATTTGGAACTTATCATTTTTGATAATACATACTGAGCTTCATTAGTATCTTGATATTCATCAATTAAAATATATTGGAACTTATCTTGATAGTGTTCTAAAACATTAGGATTTTCTCTAAACAAAATTATTGGTTTCATTAATAAATCATCAAAATCAACGGCATTGTTCTTCTTTAACGTTTTAGTATATTCGCGATAAACTTTTATAACAATTTCATCCCATGGTGTTTTAGCATAACGATAGTATGAATCAGCGTCCATAAGTTCATTTTTTGCTCCACTTATAGCATTTTTTATAGCTTTAGGGTTGAATTGTTTAGGATCTAAATTAAAATCCTTTAATATTTTTTTAATAATTACTACCGTATCATCTTCATCTAAAATAGTAAAATTATTATCAAGACCTAATAAATGATGATTTTCCCTAACGAGACGATACCCAAAAGAGTGAAAGGTTGATATTTGAATGTATGATGCTGTATTACCAATAAGTTTAATAATACGATCTTTCATTTCTTTAGCTGCTTTATTGGTGAAGGTAATAGCTAAAATATTATAAGGTGAAATGCCCACTTCATTTATGAGGTAAGCTACACGATTAGTCAAAACACTTGTTTTACCACTTCCTGCTCCTGCCAAAATAAGAAGGGGTCCTTCAACATGTTTAACTGCTTCAATTTGTTTGTCATTTAAATGTGATAAATTCATATAATACCTATCTACTTTCTATATACATTATATCATTTATAATTAGTTATTTTAAGCCTTTGAGACAAAAAAAGCATTTATAGTAATCTATAAAGGCTTTTATTATCATACTTATTTCCAATCAAGAGTTATAGAAACATTATCCCTACTTATAACTTCAATGGTAACGGTTGTAGTCATGGGGATGCTTTCTCCTGTTCGCTCATCAATAATTTTATCAGGTATAAAATTATCATTTGCTAAATCATTAAGTTCAATAGTAAAAGTCGAACCTGGAGTATCGAGTTCTGGGTAATCATTTGTATGGTCAGTCAAATATAATTCAGTAGCGCTTTCAATTGATTTGACCAGTTCATTGTAAGATACCATACTTGTATCATTCATATATTTTGTCACACTAATGACAACAACTGTTGCTAATACTGCTAAAATAACAATAACCGTCAGTAATTCAATTAAAGTAAAAGCTTTTTTATTCATTTAGAACAACTCCTATCTTATTAATAGGGATTGTAGCTACTGCATTAAGGGCTAAATCCGCTATTATTCCTTTTTGATATGCAAAATATGCAGCCGCAGCTATCATAGTCGCATTATCAGTACAATATTTCATTGGCGGTACAATAAAATTAATATTGTTTTCATCACACAATGTTTTGAATGTTTCCCTTAATCCTTTGTTAGCAGCCACTCCACCTGCTAATAGTAATGTTGATATATTTTTTTGTTTTAAAATACGCATCGTTTTTTTAGTTAATATATTTATTACCCGGGCTTGAAACGAGGTGGCTAAATTAGCTTTATTAATCTCGTTACCTCTTTGTTCTTCATTATGAATTAAATTAATAACGGCACTTTTTA
>CAZQOT010000089.1:0-2346 GCA_964595115.1 uncultured Muribaculaceae bacterium
TTTTTTATATTTTACATCACTAATAATCAATATCTTTACATAATGAATTTAATTTATGTGGTGTAATTTGCATTGTTAAATTTTTATTTCATAAAAATGTCAGAGTATTTATCACAATGTAACTCGTGATAATTGTTTTTTATAATGCAATTAGCAACCTTATTATTGAAAGAATTTAAGATTAATATATCTTCTTTTATTATATATGATCCTTCTTCAATTGTTTGGCGACTTACTGATAGGGCATAATTCCCCATTCCATCCAAGTGCATATAAACATCATTATTATGGGCAAAAAACCAATTACCCCTTAATTTATCAAGTGGTGTACCAACAGCCCATTCATAGGTCCCTATACCAAGAGGCATAAAATAAACTGTTTTTCCACATGAATCACAAACAACCAGTTTATAGCCTAACCCAAAATGTTCAGTAGCAGTATATAGTAATCCGCTATAAGGTAAATTTTTTTCATTATCTATAAAAGCTTCTTGCTTAGAGTACACAACTTTTTTAAAAGCAAATATAGGCATTTTCCCATTCATAACTTTGATATAATCTACTGTTCCTGATATAGTGCCCAATGCCAATGCTGATGCAATAATGGTTGTAATAATCAAAAGAATTTTATTTTTCTTTTTGGTAAGAAATGTTGTTTTTTTGCTTAGATAATAATAAACTAGACCAACTAATACATATATAATAACATAATAAATAAGGCTTAGCATTCTACAACCACCAAAACCAATAACACCGATAAAATATATTAATCCTAAAATAACAAATATAAATAAATGCAATAATATTCTTTGGTATGCTTTCATTACACTTCACTCCTATTATAACTATAACACAAAAACCAGTATTTGTCATATTCAATGATTATTTGGCATACTTTGCGCAAATTATATGTGCGATTATTTTGCAGAAAATGTCAATATATTGTTTCTCGATAAAATTGAAATTGTGGTATGAATTGTGCAGCATGTTATAAGTATTTATTGTTTATGAAAAAGAAAAATATAAATGTCAACCTATAGAGTTGAATTATGTTTATTTAAAATTTTATAGTATAATTAATATATATAGTAAGGAGTGTAATATGAAAGTAATTAATTTTGATTATACAAAAGCTATTGATTTTTTTAATGAACAAGATTTAACTGAAACAAAAGGGTTAATAATTGATGCTCATAATAAATTACATAATAGAAGTGGAGAAGGATCTGAATTTATAGGATGGTTAGATTGGCCAATAAAATATAATAAAGATGAGTTTACTAGAATTAAAGAAGTTGCTTTGAAAATAAGAAATAATAGTGATGTATTTATTGTTGTTGGAATTGGAGGGTCTTATCTTGGCCCTAGAGTAGGGATTGAAACTTTATCTTCCTCTTTTAATAACAAACCTCTTATTCTTTACACGGGGAACACATTTAGTCCGACTTATTTAGCAGAATTAATTGAGTTTATAAAAGATAAAGAAGTATCTATAAATGTTATTTCTAAATCTGGCACAACCTTAGAACCGACTATTGCTTTTAATTTATTAAAAGCATTTATGGAAGATAAATATGGTAAGGAAAAGGCCAAAGAAAGAATATATATTACAACAAATAATGATAGTGGCGATTTAAGGTCTTTAGCGGAAATGGAAGGGTATGAGACATTTACAATTCCAGATAATATTGGTGGTAGATATGGCATTTTAACTTCTATAGGAATGTTGCCGATGGCTGTTTGTGGTATTGATATAGATCGGGTTATGGATGGTGCAAGGGATGCCATGTACGAATATGACAATGTGTCGTTTGAAGGGAATGCATGTTACCAATACGCTGTTTTAAGGAATATTTTATATAAGCAAGAAAAACAATTAGAATTATTAGTAACCTATGAACCTAATATGTATTACTTTGGTGAATGGTGGAAACAACTGTTTGGTGAAAGTGAAGGCAAAGAAGGTAAAGGACTTTTTCCTGTATCTGTTTCATATTCAACCGATTTGCATTCTTTAGGTCAATATGTTCAAGATGGTCCAAGAATAATGTTTGAAACCGTTTTGAAAATAGAAAAACATAGTAGGGATTTAACAATATCTACAAATAATAACAATCTTAATTATTTAAATGATAAGACATTGTCATATGTTAATGATAAAGTTTTAGAAGCTACTGTTTTAGCCCATCATGATGGGGATGTCCCTAATCTTTTATTATCAATACCAGAAATGGACGAGTATCATTTTGGTTATTTAATATATTTCTTTCAAAAAGCATGCGCTATTAGTGGTTACATATTAGGAGTTAATCCTTTTAATCAACCAGGAGTAGAGACATATAAAAA
>CAZQOT010000089.1:2446-5030 GCA_964595115.1 uncultured Muribaculaceae bacterium
AGAAAACAAGGTTATCCTTGTTTTTATGTTGCTTGTGAATAATCGATTGTTACATTGAATTGAACACTTTCTGGTGTTGGGTTAGTTGATGCTGTGTTCCAAGTTATTACAATAGAACCTGTTGTGGTATCATTTACTGCTAACACTGTCCCTTCAATTTCGCTTAGCCCATTAATTTGGACAGTAAAATCAGTGCTTGCAGGATTGTCAATCGTAAGGTTATCAACTCTAGCTGGCAAACTTCCTGTATTTGTTATTGTAAAATCAATTGTAACGGTATCACTTGGAAATGTTAAATTAGTACTTATTGTTATGACTGTATTATCATCACTGGTAGTAGCAGTAGCTTTTGTATCATCTGTTACGGTGACGTTACTAAAATCTAATTTAAAATCACCCGTTCCTGTAGCAGTCCCCGTAATATTTAAAGTTGTAGTTAGTAAAGCATAAGCTCCAGCTAAAACCAAAGTAAATGCCAGCAATCCAATCGCTAAATGACGCCCATTTCTTCTTCTCATAGATTTCCATCCTTTATTATAAATTACAATAATATTATGTTATAAAAAATAAATAATTATGCAAAATATGCTCCTTTTCATATCGCATAACGTTATAGTTAATGAACATAATAATAAAGTAATTGAGGTAATAATTATGAGGAGAAAAAGAAAAAAACATATAATGTTAAGATTAATAATAATAGTTTTAATATTTATGTCAGTTATAGGAGTTAGCTATTCATATTTATCAGGAGTCCTTAAAATAACAGGTCAAGTAAGTGGTGAGAGAGCAAATGACTATGTTATTTTACCTGGTAGTGATCCTAATTTAATAATAACTTCAATTGATTTAAATAATACCTGGAAGCAAGGCAATAATTATTATTATCAATATGATTTCAATGTTAAAAATATTGGACAAATACCTGTTGATCTTTTTTCTATGACCGTTAATTTTATTAATAATATAAAAAATGCTTCAGTACCTAATTATGATTATAGTATAAACGATAAAACGCTTACCATCACCAATTCAAATTATGTTATTGCTTCAGGTCAAATGCTAAATATTTCTATCACTATATCGTCTAAATCAGCAGAAGAAAGGGTTGAATCTTTAAAATTTGAAATAGCTCCTGGATACCAAGTACCATTATCAGAATTTGATGTCAATTTTAGCATTAGCAATGAATGGGGCCAGTATACTTATCAATATAATGTTAAATTAACAAATAAAACAGGGTCAAAAGTTAGTTCTTGGCAACTTGGTATTACTTTGCCTTCTGGCACTTCATTTGTTAGTGGTTGGAATGGTATATATAGTTTTAATAATCAAATTCTAATTATAAAAAGTGAAAGTTACAATGGGAAGATAAATAATAATAGTAGTATCACTATTGGATTACAATTATCAACTAACATATTTAATTTTATTCCAAGCGATATAATCGTTACAATAAGGTGATTTATGAAGAAAAAAATTATAATAATATTATTTTTGTTAGCGTACATTCTCTTTTATAAACTATATTTATCTTATCAAGGTCAAATTATAACATACATTGTAAATCCTCTTATTTGGATAGTTTTTGCTTTCATCTGCTATTATGCATTCCCTAAAACAAAAAAAAGAATAGATACTACCATTTTTATTTCTCTAATTACTGTTATATCCTTATTATATATAATAATATATTACAGTTTAGGTCTTGTTGTTGGTTATACAAATAATCCTTATGCAACCGATATTGATGGAATAATTATTAATTTATTTAGTTTATTATTAATAGTTTGTATAAAAGAATATATTAGATATCTATTTATGAATGTTAGAGTTAAACAACATAGAGTTTTATATTTCACATTGATATTTATTGTTTTTCTTATTGCTGATATAAGCTTAATAAATATTATTAAGACAAGTAATTTATTAGATTTATGGGTCAATGAATTATTAGTACCAATAATTATAAATTTAACAATGATGTATATAGTATATGCAAGTGATTACAAAGCTGCTGTTGTATCTCGTATTATTATTACTTTGCCTACTTTAATTTTTAGGGTAACACCAAATTATGAATGGTTTGCTGTAATTATTTTTAATTTAGTATTATGTTTAGTAACATATTTGTTAATACAATATACTTTGGATAAAATGGATAATAGTACTCCTTCTCATTTAATAAAAAAATTTCATCCGACAAGATGGATTGTTTCTACAATTATTTTATTTATTGTTATTTCTTTTGGAGGTGGTTTTTTTTATATTAAGCCAGTTGTCGTTTTATCAGGGAGTATGGAGCCTCTTATTAGTCCTGGTGATATGGTTATAATTGATACTACGGGGATTAATAATATAGCAAAAGGAGACATTATTGAATTTAAAGTTGAAAATCAAAGTATTATTCACAGAGTTATAAAAATTATATATCAAAACGGAAATCGTAGATTTATAACAAAAGGGGATGCTAACAAGAAGGAAGACAAATATATTGTTACTGATAGTCAAGTTATAGGTAAATGTATTTTTAATATTCCTTATATTGGTTATCCAACTTATCTTATTAAAAATATCGTAAATA
>CAZQOT010000090.1:0-4898 GCA_964595115.1 uncultured Muribaculaceae bacterium
GTTTCTAGTTTAGTAACACATGGAGAAAGTGTCTAGTGTTTGGGGTACCTTCCAGTAAACTTCTTTTCTACTTGCGCCATTTCTGTTTTTCCAAAAAGACCTTTTATTCCACGGGCCTTCACTTTTTGCTTCCTTGAAAGGTGTTTAATGGTAACAGAGGTGACACACTTTTCTTTCATTATTTCGCACAATGGCAAACCTTGCCCATTGCATGAAAAAACTGGCATAACTAGTGATTGTTCCATTTTTTTAGATTTTAACGTTCAACATAATTTACTTAAGAAAACCTTACTCCAAATCTATAGACTGGTCAAATATAGTACATATTTATAATTATAAGTCTATCTCAAAAACATCTAAAAGAGATAAAACCTCAGGATGGCTAAACTTTGCTTGTTTTAATTTATTTTCCAGTGGGTTAATAGAGTAGCTTGTAGAGGTACTAAAGTTAGCCTTTTCTAAATTTGAATTTTGAAATTTACACAAACTCAAACTAGACTCACTAAAATCTGAGCCACTTAAGTTGGTGTTTATAAAATCAACTTCCCTTAATTCGCATTTTATAAACTTGCTTTCTTTAATACTTAAATCGCTAAAATCACATAGCATGATTAGGCAATTCATAAAACTCCAGCTAATTAAAAGTGTGTCTATTAAGCTAAGCTCTATACCCACTAACTTACACTTCTCAAACTTTACTCCATGAAAACCAACGTTGCTAACTTTTATATTAGCTAAGTTACAGTCTATAAACTCACAGTCTATAAAAACAGAACCTGAGAAATCACACTTAGAAAAACTACACTTATTAAATACGCAATTAGTAAATTCTTTATCTACTAAATCAGAGTCATTCAATTTAACTCCCTTAAATACCTCTTCATTATACACAGCATCAATAAACTCCATATACATTATCTTATAAAACAAAATAGCACTAAGATGCTATTTTGTTGTTTAAATTAAATTTTTTAACAAAATCGCTTCCTAGGCACTCATGTTAATTAATTTATTAAAACGGACACTTAATTATAAATCTCTCACGATTTACTTACAAAATTTTAATAACGCCACCTCTCAATGGCTCAAGTTGCTAAATTTTATCTAATATACATCTGAAACATTGACGTGCGCTGATCCATTAGGCCGTTACTACGTGTAGCCCAGTAGGCATTATTATCATTTTGGTCTTTTGAAGCACGATAACTAGAACTACTAGGGTCGCGTCTATCATTATAATTAGAAAAATGCCAATTATTGGAATGCCCCTCTATAGCATACCACTTATTATCTGCATAGCGATAAAACTCTTGAAAGACAGCACTTGGTCTATTGGTGTAATGAAAATTTGAAAACCAATAGTTGCTTATAAAGTCATCTGTAAATCTCATTTTTACATACTCTCCAGTATCCTTCTTCCACAATAACTCATTGTCTCCTGCGCCCCAAATAGCTTTAAATTTAGTGTCAGCAAACTTACCCTCAGCCTCACTCCAAGATGGATCTAGTAATATTTTTGTATTGAAATCATTTTGACTAGCTACAGGAACATCATTTGAGGCGCCATAATCTTTCTCCACCAGGGTCCACCCTCCGCCGTCAGTATCCATATCGCAGTAAACTGAAAATGCCTCCTCACTTGAAATAGGTTTTATTTTATAAACTCCACTTTTACTGCCTGGCACTCTCTCGAGCACATCTTTGCAACTTTAGTATGTCGCCTTAACTCCACCAAAACTGAAGATCTCCTTATCATAAATAAGACTTATTTCATCATCAGAGAGAATCCTGTCGTATACCTTAAGACTTGAAACAGTTCCTTTTGCTGAAATACTTGAGGAATTTTTAGCTCCAATATTAAATTTAGCTGGAAAGTTAAAGTTGGTATTATTTCCACCTGTTCTACTGGCAACAAGGTCGCCATTCATATAAGCTCTAATAAAATTCTTTGATGAGTAGACGACAGTTAAGTGCACCCATTCATTTGCGGCCCATACTGGCTCATCCCACTCAAAACTTAAACGATTAGTATTATCTGCTTGCATGTATAAAATATTGTCATAGGGTCGACCGCAACAATTTCTCAGTGCATACTCAAAACTATTATTTGTCCAAGCTGCCCCTGTTGAATAAAGAACACTATTTCTACCTGGGTCAGATGTGCCATGTAAGGGTTTATACCAAATAGATATAGTCCCTTCATTATTTGGAACTGAAAAGGAGGTTTCGATTCTATCCCCCGTGTTAGACAGCAGTGTTCCATCAGCGTCAACCACTCCTCCATAATTTTGTCCATCATTTGAGTGTGGAGTTCTGTCTGTCATGATCTCTGAACCAGATGCACTACTTTTTGTATATTCTGAGGTTAAAGGCATGTCTAGAACCAAACCTTTTTGTAATGAGTTTCCACCTGATTGGGGGTTGTAGGAATCGAAAAGTAATTTTATTTCTTCTTCCGAAAGTGCGCGGTTGTAGATGCGGAAATCACTAATTTGTCCATTAAAACTATATCTCGCTCCGTGATTTATGTCTTGACCAATCCTAGCTCCATTTGTGGGCCATCTAGTTACACCGGGCCAAACAGTTGCCGCGCTTATTTTTTTTACTCCATCAACAAACATATGTCTATCAACCCCATCATAAGTCAAGCACAGATGATGAAAATTGCCGTCATATAGGTTAGTTGTTGTGTCTGTTAAGCTTACAAAGGTTGAGCCATTATCTATACTTGTCCAAAAATTACCAACAGAGTTAATGTTAAATCTTAACCCATAAGTTAAAGTAAATATTCCATTAACAGTCATTCCGGAAGCTAAGCCAGGAGACTTTACCCACGAACAAAAAGAAAATAATGGTAAAGGAAAGTAATCATTGCCAACACCAATATTTATATAATCATTCCCATCAAAACTCATTGCCCCACCCTCTTTTTCATGTCTATCTTTTGTAAAACTTGCTCCATAGTTAGTTCCATGATTTTCATAAGGTGTTTTATCGGTTACACGATTAGTTGTTGAATTATAGTCTTCCGCGCTTAATGACCAGTGTCCGATAAGTCCTGCATTAATAGAACTAACCTTAACTTTTGGTTGATATGAGTCATAAAGGAGGCTTATTTCTTCTTCTGAGAGGGCTCGGTCATAGATTCGGACATCGTCTATTTTTCCATTAAAATAATAACCATCGTTTCTTCTTCCGATATACCCAATTCCTAAACTACCAACTCCTGTAAATGTCCCTATATATTCGCCGTTATTATATACGTTCCAGTCATTATTGTTTTTTACACCAACAAGATGAACATAACCATCTTCAAAATCATAAGTAATAGCCTGATGTCCGATTGAACCGTAAAGCAGAAGTGTCGAACCGTTATATCTTACACCACGCCCATTAACTGTTTGAGATCCAAAAAAATAAGAAACGGTTGTGATATTTGTAAAATCAATCCACAACGAAAATGATTCGGTGGTCGTATCTTCTGAAAACTGTATATAATCATTTACTCCATCAAAACTCATCGCCCCACCCTCTTTCCCAAACCTATCTTCAGTAAAAGTAGCGCCATAATTAGTGCCATGATTAACATAAGGAGTTTTGTCAGTCACCCGACTTGTTGTAAAATTATAATTAATTTCATTTAGGGGCCAGTGAGCAACTAAGCCTTTACTTAAAGAAACTTCTCCATCTGAATTGTTACTGTTTTGACTATAAACAATAAAAAAACTAGCGCCTAGAGCTAAAACAACAAAAAGTCCTACAAAAAATCTAGACTTGCGTGACTTAAGCCTAAAGAGAGACTTAAATGATTTAAAAAACTTTTTAAACCAGTTTTGCTTTGGTTTAATTAATTTTAACTTAAGGGCTAATTTTTTAAAAATATTCATATCTATATATAAAATTCTAACTTATTACTTTCTCTATTTCTTCATCTACTAAAATATCTAAATCTAAAGTCTTTCTTTCTTTGTCACACTTAACTAAATCCTCTTCCGGAAAATTACCACAATTTAAGTAGTTAGCTAGAAAACTAACTACATAAACTTTATCACCAACAACTGTGCTATAGGAGTGTTGCGTATAAACTGAACCAGCTGCCCCTTCACTTGAAGCTGCTATGCAATACTTTTTACCATTTAATTCTCTTTTACGTATCCGTAGGGGATAGCTTAACTCCAAAGGTGTTTCCTGACACTCTATTTCGCCATTTTCTACCCAAGACTCTAGTCGGGGATAATCTGAGGCTAGATATTCATTAAAACTATATTTTGAAAAAGAACCATAATCAGCCCTAAAGCTATCTGGCAAAGAGCTTTCCATATCTTCCTCATCTGTATCTATAAATCTCACTCCCACAACTTCGATTGTGCCATTAGTTTTATACATCTCACTTTCTTCTTCTATTAAGTTTCCACTAAGAACTATTTTTTGTCCTATTTTTATTTTATTTACAAAATTATTCTCCTCTTCACTTAGTGAATCTATGCGATAATAATTATCACCATCCTTTATGCCATGTACGCATAAATCATAGTGAGGCACATTCTCATCTTTTACAGGCAAACAAGTAAACACCCCGGAAACCACAAATAGATCACCGCCTGACTCAGCTCTATTATTAATATCAGCCAAGCCTGCATCATTGCTATTTTCCGCTAACTCTTCCTGGGATTTATTCACTAAAAAGAACACTAGAGTAAAGGCAAGAATAAGGGATATTGCTAAAACAACTAATTTAGCTTCTTTTTTCATATATTTAATATTAGCAATCTAATAAAATATCTATATCTAACACTTATATAATATCATATTGAGTCTAACTACTCAACAAATAAAGAAAATAAAAAAAAGAAGAGCTATATAAAAACAACTCTTCTTTATTCTTTACTATTTCTTTT
>CAZQOT010000091.1:0-4889 GCA_964595115.1 uncultured Muribaculaceae bacterium
TATTACAAGTAAGCAATTAAGTAATATATGATTAATATATTGCTTTTTTTATTTACAAAAAATTGTCAAGTGTAAATACTTGACAATTGACAACAATATGATAAAATTATTATGGAGGGTAAATATGAATCATTTAAATGACATCCTAAAGGAATTAGGAATATCAAAAGTTAAATTAGCGAAGTATTTAGGTGTATCTAGACAAATGGTCTACAATTATTTAGAATTGTCCAGCATTGAAGATTGGCCAAAAGATAAAAAAATGAAACTTTTCACACTATTAGATATAAAAAGTGCTGATGAATTATATGATATTAAAGTAACAACTGATTATATTTTAAAAGTTGAGAAAATTCTTAGTGAGGTTGATTTAAATTCTTTATCAAGAAGTGATTTTTCAGCATATGATTTTAAAGATTTAAATAAAAAACAACAACATTTATTAACAGAAATTGTTGATTTATTGAAAGATATAATGATGGATGAAGAGACTGATGATCAAACAATGATTAGTATCAAGTATTTATATCATTTTATTCAACTATATGGCAATGTTAATGAAATTAAATATGTATTATCATATTTTGCTAAAGCTAATGGTTTTATTGCGCCCAAGGAGTTTGCTTTTAATGAAGAGGAACAAACCACTTTTGAAGGCATAATGTTTCAAGCCATGAGTTTGTTTAAAAATGGTGGAGCTTCAAAAAGTAAAATAATTGAAGCCCATAAACGTTTTATTGCAGACATTGAACTAAAAAGAGAAGAAAAGTTAAGTAGAACCCAAGAACTTAATTCAGCTAAAATACAAGCCTTAAAAGAACTTGGTTATACTGAAATAAATAGTACAAATGCTTCCGAAGTATTTGAGAAAATAGCCGAAATTCAATCAAGAAAAATTAGTTAATAAACTGCGATTGCAGTTTTTATTAAATGAAAGAAGGTGTTGTTTTGATAAATAATAAATATTTATCTGATCTTATAAGTTATTATGAAGATGTAAGAGACATAGTAAAATATGAAAACATTTATATAACAAAATTTAGCCCAGTGTTAGTAGAACTATCATTACTTTTTATGCAAAGAAGTTATGAACATGTTAACGATTTTCATAATTATTATAAAGCACATCCAAAAGAAAACCCAAAGACCAATAATTATTGTGCGATTGAAAGAATAGTTAAAGAGCAATTAGATAACATGCCAAGAGTTCAAAGCATGTTTCTACAGTATTTTACAGATTCCACTCCCAAAACTAAAAGTGATTTATTAACTTTTATATATGCTCATCAAATAAATAAAAAATTATATTATATTTTCTTATACAAAGTCTTACGTGATTCCTTAAAAATGGACTGTGACTTAAATATATGGAATCAATATATAAAACCTTTAGATTGCCCTTATCTTTTACATCACCAACCTCTTTATCTATGGAGAGGTCATCCATATTGTATAGATACAGGTAAAGTATCATTAACTGGTGATACAAATATAGATATTGGAATTGATATAATTAATAAATATATCAAAAATCAAAATGATAAATTAGAATTAATTAAAGAGTTAGGTGAAACAATGCTTACAAATTACAGTAAACATCCATATAAAAGCAGTGTTTCTAATATAATTGCTTCTATAAATGCCCATAACGCTGTAAACAAGGCTTTCACTAAAAAATAATTCATGTTATAATTAATATATAGATAATAGGAGGATATATGATGTATACAATAATTAAAGCTGAATTAGATGACATTGAACAAATATGGGAATTAGGAAGAGATGTGGAAAAATATTTAACACCAATAGAAAGATTTCACTTTTGGACAAAAGATATTCTAAATAATTGTGTTGACAAAGATGATGTTATCATCAATGTTGCTAAAGTTGAAAATGAAGTAATTGGTTTTATCATTGCAAATTGCAATAATACTTTAAGAAAGGCTGAAATAGAAAATATAGTTGTAAAAGTTAATCATCGCAATAGGGGAATAGGAAGTTCTTTACTTGGTAAAACTATTGACGAATTATATAAATTACAATTTTCTAACATATGTGCTTTAGAAAATGATGCCATAGAATTTTATAAAAAATCTAATTTTACTGAAAAAAACAGATTTACATGGTTGGATTTACTACTTTCCAATGGTAATAATAAATAACACTAAATGCTATCATAAGATAGTTTTTTATTTGACATATAATTATAATTGCAGTAATATAAACACACATTCTTAAAAGAAGGTGATATAATGCAAGAAAAATATTATTATCATGCCATAGCTAAAGACACTATTAAAACATTAGACTGTATCTTTAAAATAAAAGCAATATTATCTAATAGAAATTTATATGGTACAAATGAAGCTTTAAATAAAGCATATAACTGTAATGGCATTGATTTTATTTCAGTAACTGCAAGGTCCAAAGCACCTATACCAAATGAAGAAAAATCTTTTTATGCTTGGTATGAATGGCCAGAAAAATATATTTCAATTGTGCTTACAAGTAGAATAGATGCCATAAAAACATTATGTCTTTATGACACCTTTAAAGATGAAAAAATACCTGATGGCTATAACATATTAACCACAGATACAAAGATAAGATATTCTGCTTTTAAAGATGAATGGCATGTAAAAGATAGGATAGACTTCAACAACTTTATTGGAATAAGTTATCCATTAACAATTGAATTAGAAAAAACTGGTTATATGAGAAAAACAACATTAAGTAACTTGCGTGAATTGCAAAAAGTGCTAATCAACAATAATATTAATCTTCCATTGTATGATCTTACTACCATGGAAATAATACCCTTAAATAGCAGTATAAAAGCATTAGAAAGGAAGAAGTATGATACAAAGAGAAGTAAAAAATAATAAACCAATTATAATAGAGAGAAATTCTTTATTATTAGAGAGATGTAATCAATTGTTATATAAACTTAACAAATTAAAAATGACATCAAAAAGACTAGAAGAAATTGAAGGGAAAGATTTAAAAGAAAAAATTGAAACATTAAGAGATATCTTAAAAGAAACAACCAAAACAGAAGATGAAAGAAAAAAAGATGAAATACTTAAAATGATCTGTAGTCAATTTTCAATTAGACAATCACTACAAAGAAAAAGATAGCATAATGTAAAAATTTGTTAACTATTAAACATTTAATACATCACTTATAACAAGCATGCTATAATCAACTTGATGATAACTATATAAGTGAGGTGAAAATGATTAAAAGAATAATTAATTTTATTTTGGGATTATTTGGGCTAAAATTAGCAGATACAAAAAATGATGTTATTAATAAAAAGACTAGCTCATACTGCAAAAAAAGAATAATGAGTAATGAAGAAATTAAATTTTATAATTTGCTAAATAATATATTAGAAAATAAATATATTATATGGCCACAAATTAATCTTGCAGCAGTAATTAATAAAAAAAATGATTACAATTATTCAAATAATTATCGAAAATTTCAAACTGAATTGTTTCGTAATATTGATTTTGGAATTTTTGATAAGGAAACATTAGACTTGTTATTACTCATTGAGTTAAATGATAATACTCACAACAATTTAGACAGAAAAAAGAGAGATAATAAAGTAAAAGAAATTTGTAATAAATGTGGATATAATATTATTTCATTTTGGTTAAATAAACCTAATAAACCTGAATATGTTAAAAACAGAATTTTATATTACTTAGGTGCTTTAGATATGAAAATAGATAATACTCAAGAACTTGAAAGTTTTAATAAATATGATAATGATAATATCTATTAATTGAAAGGAGGGTGACCTAAATGAAAATTATTAAGTTAAGTTCAGAAGAAAAGCATTTTTATGAGCTTTGTCTTAATTGGTTAAAATTACGAGGTAAAACCATTAGTTTTCTATCAGAAATAGAAGGCGATAGTTATAAAGAAAAATGGGAAAATATAAAAAAACCTGCGTATACACCAGAATCAAAAGCAAGAGAGGAAAAGATAAAAGGGCTTAGAAAAATGCAAAATGAAATATTAAAAGATACAATACAAGAAAGAGCAAGAATCCGATAGAAAGTATTTTGAATTGCAGAGGAAGGGAAATAAAACTCATTAAAGGGTGCTTTATAAGATTTGGCAATGACTATATACAATTATATAATTATTCCGAGATGAAAGTAAAAAAGATGATACATATTGCACCTCAAAGATGACAAAAAAGGGTAGTGGTGGAGAATAAGGGATTCGCACCTTATAATCCCCCCTACTACTGCTAAACTATATGAAATTAGGATGATAATGCTCTGCATAATAAATTAGCACTAGAAAGGCTTATAAAGGCTAATTGTAAGCAATTTAAAACATTTATTACACTAACGTTCGCTGAAAAAGTCACTGACATCAAACAAGCTAATAAAAAATTCAATTTATGGCGTACTAGAGCTAAAAAAAAATTATTGAATATATGTGCCTGAGTTTCAAAAACATGGTGCTGTGCATTATCATTTGATTACCAATATACCACTTAATAGTAATCTCGTTGCGCTACAACGCGCCAAGAAAAATCAATATGATGTAGTGTATTGAGATGAAGGGTTCTCTGCTGTATTTGAATTGAAAGGTATTAATATAGTGTCTTATATGTCTAAATACATAACAAAAGACATTAACAACCGTCTATTTGGTAGAAAAAGATATTTTTACAGCAAGAATTTAGAAATGCCGATGATAGAATTTTTAAATTTAAGTGATCTATTGAAGGATAAGACACTAAAATACAGTAATATCTATCTAGATAAACTCACAAAACGTGAGATGTTATTTTCAGAACCGGCTTCCTATAATATATAGTATGATAACCTTTGTCACTTCCAAGTGAAGAAGTTAACATAAT
>CAZQOT010000092.1:0-4797 GCA_964595115.1 uncultured Muribaculaceae bacterium
GTCAGTTAAGAAGGAAGCCGCTGCTTAAATTAATATAACCGAGGAATTTACACACAAATAAGGACTTTACTTGTAAATTAATGTCGCTACAATAGATATAAGAACTAATCAGGAGGTACCTATGGAAATACGTTTTTTTAGTGAGAGTGAAACTAATGAGTTGCAACAAGGTATAAATGAAATCTGGGCCAAAAATCATATATTCGTTAGAGAGGAAAAACTGTTAAAATATATGTTTTTAGATAATCCATCACGTAGTTCTTTTGTTGATAATAACCACTATAGTTTTTTAGGAGCATGGAAAGATGGACAACTAATTGGATTATTGGGAGTAATGCCCTTTGTGCTGAATGTGTATGGAAAAGAAGAACTAGGTTGTTGCTTAACAAATTGGATTGTATCACCTGAATATAGAACATCAGGTGCAGGATTAGCACTAATGAAAGAAGTGCAAAATCATCAACCTAGTATTATTCTTTCTTTGGGTATTAATGAAAACGTTGCTAAATTATATAGATTGATGCGATGGAATGTTTTAGATGATACTCCTCGTTGGATTGGAATTGTAAACAAAGATAAAACCGTCGAGAAAATGTTAAATGGAAATAGAGAGCCTTTAAGATATTGGAATGAAGTGCAAGGTGTAGAGGTATCAAAATATACTGTATCTGAAGAAATCCAATTAAACGAAGAAAAATGGAATGCTTTTTACTGGAGTGATTTTGCTAAAAAGACAGTAGGCTTTGCAAGGAATTACTCTTTCATTAATTGGAGATATTTAAAAAATCCTTTCTTCAAATATAAAACTTTATTATGTGTGGATGATAAAACAGATAATTATAAAGGAATTGCTATAGTTAGAATTGAAGAAGTTTTAAATGGTGAAAAAATAGGTCGAATTGTTGAGTTTATTTCTTCTGATCAAGATAGTGCAGTAGCATTAGCCAATGCTATTATAAACTTAGATCCAGATGTGTTATTCTTTGATTTCTATTGTTTTTCAAGTGTAAGTGTATGGGGATTAGAAGCGGTTGGCTTTAAGAAAGTTGTAAAAAGTAGTAATGAGAATATTGTTGTTCCATCAAGGTTCCAACCCCTAGACTTAGAAGTTACCAATTTAATGGCATCTATGTATACTACTACTAAATTTGCTAAAAAGTTTAACATTATTAAGGACGATAATTGGTATGTGACTAAAGGGGACTCAGACCAAGACAGGCCAAATTAAAATAGAGGTGTGATAACAATGAACGATTTAGCGGTAATGTATCATTATGTAAGAGATAGAAATGGTTGGAATGGTATTTTTCCTCTAGAAACACAAAAGTTTATTAAGCAAATTGAAATGTTAAGTAAAACATATGACATTGTTTCCCCAGATGATTTAGATAAAAAAAGTAATAAGCCAAAATGTGTTTTAACTTTTGACGATGCAACGAAGGATCAATTTACAAATGCATTTGAGATTTTAAAAACTAAAGGGATTCCTGGATATTTCACTGTTATGTCAGGTCCTTTAGTAAAAGGTGAAATACCTGTGTTTAATTTAGTTCATACTGTTTTGTCTTTATACACCGACGAGGAAATTTGGAACGATTTAAAGAGTGAATTTGAACTAAAAGACGTTGAGGAGCTGAGCTCCATTTATAGTTATGAAAAGGATTTACTAAGGCGTTATAATAAATATGCCTTGAATTTTATGTTAAGTGAAGTAGACAGTCGTAATTTTCTTGAAAGAAGAGTTTTATCAGAGTATGGTTCAACTGAAAAGTTTATAAATGAATTTTACATAAATAAAGAAGAATTTTTAACGATGAAAGAGGCAGGTATGACTATTGGTGTTCATTGTGTTAACCATAGACCCTATAATGGAAATGCTGTGGAATTTTACAATTCAGAGATTAAACCATGCGCAAAGTTTATTAAAGAAGAATTAGATATTATACCTGAGTGGTATACGCCAGCTTTTGGTGGAGGAGAAAAGTATAGAGAAATGATAATGGACTTAGAACCCCTTCTTAAAGAAAATGGATTTAAAGGTGGTTTTACAACTATACAAGGATTAAACAGTGGTTTATCAAAGTTTTGGTTAAATAGATATGATTGTGTTAAAATTCCTCCGATAAATAATATGAAATTTGAGGAACTGGTCTAAAAAAATTAGAGGTGAATTTAAAATGATGGAAAAGTTATTAATAATATTTAATGAGATGTTGGAAGAGGCAGGTCAAGACCAGTTAGATAAGTTAGAAGCATCTATGAGTTTAAGGGATGAATTAAATATGGATTCGTTAATGTTAGCTGAATTAACAGTAAGAATTGAGGATGAGTTTGAGGTTGATATTTTTGAGGATGGCATTGTTCAAACAGTTGGTGAGATAGTCTCAAAGTTAGAAGGGAAATAATATGTCGGAAAAGATTTTTTTAGTTCATGGTGAACACGAATATACTTATCAAAAATTTATTTCAGATTTGAATAATGAGAAATCCTATACACCTCTTTTGTATGTTAAAGGTAACGATCCTTATAAAATATTTTTATCAATTATTCATAGTTTGATTTATGATTACTCGATTGAAATTTTAGATGGTGATTTTTCAGAGAGTGAACTTAAGGAAATTGGAATTAATAAAGAATCATTATCAGCTTCAAAAAAAGTAGATAAGTATGTAAAAATATTTGACTTTAAAAACATTATAAATTTAATTGAGGCTAATAAAAGTTGGGAGTTACTTTTATATACGTCAGGAACAACTGGTCGTCCCAAAAAGGTAAGTCATGATCTAAAAACATTAACTCGGAATGTAAAAGCACATACCAAATTTACAGAGGATATTTGGGCTTTTGCTTATAATCCAACGCACATGGCGGGGCTACAGGTGTTTTTTCAAGCATTAATGAATAAAAATACTATAGTATATACTTTTGATGGACAACAAAGATATCTCCCTAACCTAATTGAAAAATATAATATAACAAATATTTCGGCCACTTCTACCTTCTACAGAAATGTACTACCTTATTTAAAGGGCTCTCGATATGAAAGTATTAAGAGAGTTACATTTGGTGGTGAGAAGTATGATCCAAATATGGAGAATATAATTAAATCTATTTTTCCTAATGCGAAAATTAGAAATATTTATGCCTCTACAGAAGCGGGGAGTTTATTTGTTGCTGAAGGAGATATTTTCGAGATCCCTGAGTCTATTAGAAGCTATGTGAAAATTAACAAAAGCAATGAATTATTAATTCAACAAAGTCTATTAGGAACCTCAAGTTCCTTGCTTTTGGAAGAAGGTTGGTATAATACAGGAGATTTAGTCGAGCAATTAGATAATAATTGTTTTAGATTTATATCACGAAAGTCAGACATGATTAATGTAGGTGGATACAAAGTAAATCCACTTGAGGTTGAGAATATTTTAATAAAAGTTCCTGGAATTATTGATTTATTAATAAAGTCAAAAGAAAATAGGGTCACAGGACAAATACTTGTTGTAGATGTTGTTAAAGATGAGAATTTTGACGATATGGAACTTAAAAAGTCAATTAAAAAATTTGCAAGTGAACACTTACAGGAGTGGAAAATACCAAGGATTATTAAATTTGTAGAGCATATCCCTAGAACCCGTACTGGAAAGAAGGTTAGAAAATGAATTGGATAATAGTAACAGGCGATTCAAAAGGGCTTGGGAAAGAAATCGTAAATCAAATATTGTCAGAAACAGATTATGGTGTAATTGGTCTTAGTCGTTCTGGTGATGAAGCAGTTCAAGATCTACTAGACAAAAATCCAGATAGATTTAAACACATATCTTTTGATTTAGAGCAAGTGAACGATATTAAAAAATTATATACTCAACAAATTCGTAAAATAGGCCCAATATATGGATTAGTAAATAACTCTGCACTAGCTTATGATGACATTGTATCAAATTTAAACGTTGATAGTTTAGAGCGTATGTTTAAAGTGAATGTTTTTTCAGCAATGCATTTGACTAAGTATGCTATCAGAGACATGTTATTAAATAAGGTGCAAGGGTCAATTGTTCATGTATCTTCTGTAAGTGCTCATACTGGTTATAAAGGTTTAAGCATGTATGCTTCTTCTAAAGGAACAATGGAGGCATTTTCTAAAAATGTAGCTAGAGAATGGGGAAGCAAGGGGATTCGATCAAATTGTGTCGTTCCAGGATTTATGGAAACATCTATGAGTGCATCATTAACAGAGGAACAAAAAGATCGTATTTATAAAAGGACATCTCTAAAAAAAGAAACTAATGTTGAAAGTGTAGCAAGTACAGTTCTTTATTTACTATCAGAAAAATCAAAGTCTATTACTGGAACTGTAATTCATGTTGATAATGGAACTATCTAAATTAGATAACGGCCTATTGTTAATGCATTCGGTCAAGTTCGGAATAAAGATGACGTTGATAGCCTCTAACCCCTAGGGGGACTTCAATCTCTACAACTATCAATATGACGACCGCGTCAGGCCAACACGCGAAAAATCGCATAATTCGATAGGGGGGGGGGGGGGGGGGGGGGACCCCTAAACCGCCAAAATAAAGCCACATAGCCTTGTAAACCTTGATATTAAAGGGTTTTCGGGTTATGTGGCTATTTTTATTTCGTTTAAAAGTATAGGTTTTTGCTAAAAAATCACCTATTAAAACCTTGATTTAAGGACATTTTTGGCCCTTGAAATGTGGGGAATGACTTGATGTTTTCGCAAAATTGTGCTAATGCTAATCTAAATATGTACCAGTAAACCAAGCCTGCTAATCTAAAAG
>CAZQOT010000093.1:0-4769 GCA_964595115.1 uncultured Muribaculaceae bacterium
GATGGAGGAATACCCAAGTCTGGTTGAAGGGATCGGTCTTGAAAACCGACAGGTCATGAGAGTGGCGCAGGGGTTCGAATCCCTTTTCCTCCGCCAATTAAATTATGTAATTTTGACTTGCATAAACATATAATATATGGTAAAATGAAAAGGCATTACATCGTGGGATGGAGCAGCTGGTAGCTCGTCGGGCTCATAACCCGAAGGTCGTAGGTTCAAATCCTTCTCCCACAACCAATGAAAGTAATAGAACTATTAAATTGTAGTTCTTTTTATTTGTGTACTTTTTGTTTTGGTATTGACAAACTTTGTAATTATTAATGAATGTTTTTAAAAAGCAGTTACTTCTCCTGTTTCAATATTTTCTCATGACTAGAAATAAGGAAATATGAATTTTTATATCCAATAAATGAATCACATTTGTTATACTCAAAAAAATATATTACTGTAATAATATTTTTATATATACACAATATAAATATAGGAGGGTTATTATGGATGATGATTATGTAGAAAATAATATGGCAAATGATGATTTAGACAGTGGAACGGGGACGTATGATGACTTGAGGGTTGATAACGACATTGACGTAAGTAGTGAACCAAACATTATGCCTGATACTGATGGTGTTTCTGATGATGCTAATGTGGAAGGCAATGGTAGTGCTGTAGGTAATACTACTTCTGTTGCTTATACCTATGGCAATGATAACATGACTGATAATAATACCACTCAAACTTCTTTAGGAAACCAAGCGAATGGTAATTATGAAGACCCTGATCTATGGCCGGCTGATAGGTTAAAGGCAAAAATGGGTGAAAATATGGCTACAGCTGAGGCACTGACTGATGAAAATCCACTTCGTACAGAAAACACACCAAACGATAATGAGAACGAATAATGTAATTAATCATCTAAAACAAAGATGATTTTTTTTGCGATAAATAATTAACCAATTTTAACCTAGATATTTAGATAATAATTTTATATAACAAAATAAAATATCAAAATATTATGTTATAATAGAATAAATGTAGTTGAAGTGTAGGTGTATTATGTTATATAAATTTTTATACTTATTTTTATATTTTTTAATATATTCTTTTATTGGATGGATTATTGAAGTAATAGCTGTATATGTTAACAAAAGAAAATTTGTGAACCGAGGTTTCTTATTTGGACCTTATTGTCCTGTTTTTGGCTTTGGGGCGCTAATTCTTTTGTTAATATTTTCAAATCACAAAGATAATCCTATTACCTTGTTTATTATGTTTGCCCTCTATGCTACCATTTTAGAATATTTTACTAGTTATATATTGGAAAAATTGTTTAATGCCAGATGGTGGGATTATTCCCATTTAAAATTTAATCTTAATGGACGTATATGTTTAACGAATTCAATTCTTTTTGGTATTATTGGTCTAATATTTGGTTACTTTCTTAATCCTTTCATTATAAATTTATTGGATTCTATGCCAACAACTATCTTCTATATAATATCAATTACGGTTTTAATTCTATTTATATTTGATATTTCTATTACTCTTAATATTGTTTCAAAATTAAAGAAAAACATAGTTTTATTGAGTAGGGATATGACAGAAGATATTAAGAAACAAATAATGGTATTTATTGAGAAAAATCACTTATTTAAAGCGTTTCCTTTATTAAATAATAAAATTGAAAGCTATAAAGTAAATAATAAATAATTTATAGCATATATATTATTGGCTGAATTATTTATGTAAATTAGGCTGTAAAATATATCATATTTACAGTTTTTATTTAGGCAGGAAAGATATAATTATATTATACTAATAATTTGAGGTGTGAGATGAAAAAGCGAATAATAATATTTGTAATCATTTTGTTAATAGGAGTGTTAGTTATTTTGGGTTACGCTCTTATGACTAACAAAATATCTTTTTTTAACAATGAAGGTAAACCGGGGCAAAATGAAGAAGAACCTAATGAAGAAGAAGAATTGCCTCCACCACCAAAGTTAAAGATAATGGATTTAGATTCCAAAACTAGACCAATTGGAATAATGGTTGATAATGAAAAAGGGGCTTGGCCACAAGCAGGATTACAAGAGGCTTTTTTAGTTTATGAAATAATTGTTGAGGGCGGTGAAACACGTTTCTTTGCTCTATATAAAGATGCTACAACAGCCATGATTGGTCCAGATCGTAGTGCTAGACATTACTTTTTAGATTATGCCATGGAAAATGACGCTATTTTTGTTCATTATGGATATAGTCCTCAAGCAATATCAGACATAGCAAAATATAAAATTAACAATATTAGTGGTACTCAAGCAGATGAAAAGCCTTTCTGGAGAGAAAAAGTTATAACGACTAATTGGCAAAATTGTTTCACAAGTTTTGTGAATTTAAAAAATAGAGCTATTGAAAAGAAATATAGAATGGAAACAGAAGCAAAGCCGTTATTAAATTATTCAATAGAAGAGTTAGATATATCTACAGTTTCCAATGTAGTAACGGCTAATAAAGTTACTATACCTTTCTCGCGGGTTCATACCGTTATTTACGATTATGATCAAACTACTAAATTATATAAACGTTCTATGCGAGGAAAAATACATGTTGATAGGGTGACAGAACAACAATATACAGCCAAAAACATTATTGTTTATAATGTTAGAAATTATCCTTTAAATGATGAACCAGGCAAAGGAAGACAGGGGCTTGAAAATGTAGGTAGTGGAACAGGATACTATATTACGAACGGATATGCTATGCCTATTAAGTGGTCAAAACCATCAAGATCAGAACGAACTGTTTACACTGATGAAAATGGAGTAGAGATAAAAGTGAACGATGGTAATACCTTTATAGAGATTCAACCAATAAATGAAAAAACAACTTTCCAATAAAAGAAGCTAAGATTTAATTTTCTTAGCTTCTTTTTCATTGCCAAAATTTTTATTTAATATGTCAATAAGGAATTTTTTTCCTTCTGAATCGTATAAGTTTATTCCCAAATTTATACATACACGGCCAATTTCTTTTACAATTGCTTTTTCAATATCTCCATATTTTTCTGATTTCATTCTTTCAGCAGCTTTTTTTACCAAATCATCAAAAAACTTTGTAACAGTTTTCCTGTCTTCAATTTTTTCGGGTAATCCTATTTCAGTAGTATCAGCAATGCCAATTGATAAAGTCATTCCTCTGCTAGCAGTTTCTTTATCCTCAGCAACTTTTTTATTAATTCTTTCTTTAACTAATAATGCTTCTTCTTTAGTACAATCAGGTAAAACAATAATAAATTCGTCCCCACCAATACGAATAGCTTTTTCCACCTTGTCTTTATAATTAGATGAATCTGGTAACAAAATAGTATCTGGATGATCATTATTTTTTCTCATACAACTGCTAATAATATCTGCAATAGCCTTAATACCTATGTCAGCTTCATCGTATCCAATAGTATTATTTAATGTATGTAAATCATCAATATCACAGAATAACAAAGACCAGGTCAATTTTTTAGTTCCATTTCTTTTGTCGGTTGCTAAATCTTTCATAGCTTTTAGTGCAATACGCTCTTTGTTTGCTTTAAGGTATTTTTTATTTAACAAGTTGGTATTTTCATCAATAAATATTCTTTGTAATTCTTTTAGCAATTCTTCAACCATTGGCTTTTCTTTTTCAGTCATAGCCATAAAATCACATCCTTTTGTATAAGCTGCTATTATTATACACCAAATTTGTAAATAGGATTTAACTTTAATATTATTTCATAAAAAAATAAGGAATTATTGATATAATATAGAATAGTATGAATTAGCAGTTAGGAGAAAGCTTATGTTTTTTTTGAAGCAGATATTGATTGGTGTAATTGTTGGTGGAGGCATGATTTTACCAGGTGTCAGTGGAGGAGTATTAGCTGTTATTTTTGGTATTTATGAAAAAACATTAGATTCTATAGCAAACTTTTTTAAAGATATAAAAAAGAATAGTACTTTTTTAGGTCCTTTGGTATTAGGGGTAATTCTTGGAATTGTAATGATAGGTAAAGTACTTTACTTTATCTTTGATAAATATTGGGTAGAAGCTAGTTATGTATTTATGGGATTAATTTTAGGGGGAGTACCGGTTCTATTTAGAGAAATAAAAAACAAAAATAACAGCAAGTTTAAACCATGGCCATTTATTATAGCATTTTTAGTATCGCTTGCTTTGTTTGTTTTAGGAAAAGACACACTAAATATTAATTTTGCTAATAAACTGAATAATGGGTTTATATCAATAATAATATTATTTATAACAGGATTTATTTATATAACAGGGAAAATTGTTCCAGGTATTAGTAGTTCATTCATGTTAATGCTTATAG
Organism: uncultured Muribaculaceae bacterium; assembly: GCA_964595115.1. Classification (GTDB taxonomy): domain Bacteria; phylum Bacillota_I; class Bacilli_A; order RF39; family UBA660; genus CAZQOT01. The sequence continues at coordinate 4,364 of CAZQOT010000093.1, forward strand.
GCATGTATCAGTTTTTGTTAAATGTATTAAACGATCCACTTGGATTATCAAAAAATGAATACATGCAATTAATTCCTTTTGTATTAGGAATGATAGTGGGAGCAATATATGTAATAAAATTTATTAGGTATGTACTTAGAAAATATCATTCACATACATATAGTTGCATAATTGGTTTTGTCATAGGTTCAATAGCGGCAATTTATCCAGGGTTCAATTTTGATTATCAAAGTTATTTAGGTTTACTGTTTTTTGTAATTTCTTTTTTCGCTTCATATAAATTTTCTACAAGCACTTATAAAAGTTCTAAAAAGCACTAAAAGTATTGACAATTAAGACTTATATTTAGTATACTAAAGTGGCTTATTAAGCAATTTTGGTTCCATAGTGTAGTGGTTATCACGTC
>CAZQOT010000094.1:0-4489 GCA_964595115.1 uncultured Muribaculaceae bacterium
TGGAGGGCCATATAAAAGAACATGATCTAATGGTTCATCTCTCATCTTAGTAGCTTCAATAAAAATTTTTAAATTTTCTTTAACCTCAGATTGACCAATATACTCATCAATACTATCAGGTCTAATTGTTTTTTCAAACTTATCTTCTTCTAATTCATGATTGGTTATAACACGCTCGTTCATTTATTCACCTACTTTAAAAATAGTTTCAAGGCTTCTTTAATCTGTTCTTCAATTGAATTATTTTTGTTTACTTTTATAACAACTTTATTAATATCAGATAGTTTATAACCTAAGCCCTTTAATACATCTACTAGTTCATCACTAGTATCTATAATGCTTTCTTCTACATTAGTTGCTAATTTGCCCTTTAAATCTAAAATGATTTGTTTGGCTATTTTATCTCCTATCTTAGGAAACTTCTTTAAATATAAAACATTTTCTCTTTCAATAGCGTCTATTATTCCATTAACAGACCCTGTTGCAAGCATAGGAAGCGTCATCTTAGGACCTAATCCTTTAACATCTATTAATCTTAGAAACAAGTCTTTTTCTTCTTGCGTCTTAAATCCATATAAAGATAATTCACCTTCTCTTACATGCTGATAAATATATATTGTATAACTTTCTCCTTCATGAAAAACATATGGATTGGGAGTCAATATGTAATAACCTATCCCATTATTATCTAATACAATACTATTAGAGGATATCTTTACTACTTTACCGTTTATATATGAATACATCATTATCACCTATAATCATTATATCATGAAAAGAAAAAACCAAGCAATTTATTGATTGGTTTTTATTCTTTATATTCAAATTCGAAGTCTAATATTTTGACGATATCCCCTTCTTTAGCACCTAATTTTTTTAATTCTTCATCAACCCCTAAAGTTTTTAATTTTCTTGCAAATCTTATTGTAGCATCAACTGATGAAAATTTAGTCATTTTAAATAGACGTTCTACTTCCTTACCTGTAACAATCCACTCATCTTTCACATGGTTGATAACGAATGGTTTTTCACTTTTGAATTTATATAAAACATGACTTTCAAAAGCATCCTCATCGTATAATGGCATACTTGGAGTTTTATCAAGGATATCTGCTAATGCTATTAACACCTCATCTAATCCTTTTCCTTCTAATGCACTTACTTCATAAATAGGAACATCTACTTTAGATTTAAACTCATTAAGCTTTTCTTTAGCGCCTTCAATATCCATTTTGTTAGCAATAATAATTTGAGGTTTTGAAAGCAAGTTGGAACTATATGACTTTAATTCGTTATTTATTGTTACATAATCATCGTATGGTTCACGTCCTTCATAACCACTCATATCAATAACATGCGCTATAACTTTAGTTCTTTCAATATGTCTTAAGAATCGATCTCCAAGTCCTTCTCCCTTGGAAGCGCCTTCAATTAAACCTGGCAAATCAGCAACGACAAAACTTCTATTATCATTGGTTTTAACAACCCCTAAATTTGGTGACAAAGTTGTAAAATGATATGCAGCAATTTTAGGCTTGGCTGCTGATATCATTGATAAGATAGTTGATTTACCAACACTTGGCATTCCTACTAAACCAACATCTGCTAGCAATTTTAGTTCAACCTTGAGTGTTTTTTCTTCCCCAGGTTCACCTTTTTCAGAAATATCAGGTGCTGGATGTGTAGCAGTTGCAAAAGCTTTATTGCCTCTACCTCCACGACCACCATTAGCAACAATTACTTCATCATTCTTATTAGTTAAATCGGCAATAATAAAACCTGTATCAACATCTTTTACTACCGTACCAAGGGGAACTTTAATAATTACATTTTCAGCTCCTTTTCCATTCTGTGTTTTTCCAGAACCATTTTCACCCTTATGACCTTTAATTGTTTTCATATATCTTAAATCAAGCAATGTTCTAAGGCCTTCATCAACTTTAAAGGTAATATCACTACCACGCCCACCATTTCCTCCATCAGGGCCACCTTCTGGTACATATTTTTCACGACGAAAAGATGTACAGCCATCTCCACCTCTACCTGCTTCTACTTTAATTGTTACTTCATCAATAAACATATACATCCTTCTTTCTATTATTTGCTTTTGCCATTCTCTCTAATTTCTATGTTGGCCTCGTCTAAAACTTTTTCCAATATTTTATCAAGATCATAATAGTCAACATTGATACCAAAAGTTTCTCTATGTTTCTTATAAGCACTTATAACAAATTCTTCATCGAAATTACTAATTGTATGTCTTAATAATGCTTCATTTGGAGTCAATTCAACATGCTTTAGACATTCTAAACACAAATATAATAAATGATCTTCTATTGCATCCTCATACTCAGAATTATGATATAAAAATGGATGAACACAACCATCATCATTAATTTTTTTTAAAATACTTTCGAATTCTTTCAAATCTAGTTTATATCCAGACTTATTCAATATCTTAATATCTTCAATATCCATTATTTTTTCTTTGTTTTTCACCATAATCTTCTCCTGTATAACGAAAATCTTATTATACACTTATTATATCATAGATATTTATTTTATATTTAACCATTAAAAAAGCAAAAGATTATTTTGCTTCATAAACACTTACTTGTTTTTTTCCTTTACCAATTATTTCATATTTTACAATACCTGATATTTTAGCATAAACAGTATCATCTTTACCAATACCTACATTCTTACCTGGTAACACTTTAGTGCCGCGTTGACGATAAAGGATTGATCCTCCAGTTACAAATTCACCATCACCTGCTTTAGCGCCAAGGCGTTTTGCTTCTGAATCACGGCCATTGGTTGTAGAACCTTGACCTTTTTTATGGGCAAATAACTGAATATTTAATTTTAACATTACTACACCTCCTCGGTTATTTTTATATGTTTTGAATAATCGCTTTCTAATTCCTTTAACATTGAAATCATATTTTTAAGAAGCTTTTGATTAATATCATCTATTTTAATAACATTAATCGTTAAACCACTTTTATCTTTAATATAATCTATGTTATCAGATAAAGATAATATATTATTTATCGTTGTGATAGCCATACTACTAACAGCCGAACAAACAATATCCTTGCCTGATTCAGCATATCTAGCGTGACCTTTTATTTTAATAGTTATAATTTTATTATCTTTTTTTATAATTTTAATTTTAATCATTATTAACTCCTATAATGATTCAATAGCTGTAATTAATACTTTTGTATATGGTTGTCTATGTCCTTGTTTCTTATGTGAACTTTTCTTTGGACGATATTTGAAAATAGTTATTTTCTTTTGTTTACCATGTTTTAATATTTTTCCTTTAACAGCAACACTAGTAAGATATGGATGTCCAGCGACTCCGTTAACCATCAATACTTTGTCAAATACTACTTCTTTGCCTTCTTCTGTATCTAATTTTTCAACATAGATTTCAGAGCCTTCTTCAACATAGTATTGTTTTCCACCAGTTTCAATAATTGCTTTCATAAATTACCTCCTTTTAACCTAAGACTCGCCTATAAGGTACACATTAATGTTTGAAAACCTTTCTCGTGCGGTTGTAGACCGAGGTCTAACACTGAAAATTGTATCACGAAACACTCTACAAGTCAATAAAATATGGTAATAATACCATATTCTTAAATATAATACGTAATTCTTTTAAAATAATGTATTGTTAATTATATGTTTTTTTATTAAGATTACTATTATCAATGCTTTAATGAGTTTGTACCTAATATTTTTTTGTAATTAACTTTAGAATAATCTTTCCCAATTTCACAAAGCCTTGAATACATAACCGTAAACAGTTGAGATATTCTTGGATACCTGCTTCCCGAACCACAAAAACAAATTGGACACGTATTAAACATCATATTCAACCCTTTAATGAATTTTATTTTATATTGTTTTTCTTCTTTAGTAATTCTTAATCTATGTGCTTCTTCGGGTATTCCGTATGCTTCACTAATCCATTCAAATGTATTTTCCTTCATGGCTGGCGTAAATCTATCATCGTTCTTTTTAATCATATCAAAAAGAAGATTAAAAACTGAATACCAATATTCATCCTCTTTGGTTATTATAAATTCGTTATCATCTTTATAATTGTATAATACCCAAAAAACATCAGCACCACCAAGCGTAGCAACAAATTCATTGACCCTTTCTCGAAAAAAAACATTATCGTTGTCATCTTTATGAACTGTAAGCATATAATACCCCCAACTCTATTACTCCAAACAAAAAAATTAGTTCTGGAATACCTTAACTAATTTTATTTCTTATTAAATCAGTAATAACCACATACCCTATAATTGATACTTACAAAAAATAATTTTACTCTATTTTACAATGGATTTAGTCAATAAAATATTTATAGAGCGGATGAAATTTTACCAAGAACCGCCCCCGCCGCCACCAGATCCGCCACCTGATGATCCTCCGCCGGAACTTCCGCCACTACTACTAGAAGGGCTAG
>CAZQOT010000095.1:0-4437 GCA_964595115.1 uncultured Muribaculaceae bacterium
TTTTTTGCTTGATGATCTTTATATTCTATAAAAAAATATGTATTTTTATCTATATCTGACAAGAAATATAAATACTTGTCCTCACTAGGATTTACTGTTGCTTCTATCGCCTCAGCACCAGGATTAGATACAGGACCAATTGGTAATTTGCCAGCCAAAGCTGATAAATATGTATTGTAAGGACTATTATAAGTTGTATCAACTTTATTACTTACACATGGTTCTGTTTTTGTGGCATAGCAAGCAGTTACGCAGCTTTGAAACTTCATTTTCTTTTCTAATCTATTATAGAAAACACTAGCAATATTTGGCATATCATCTTCATCTAAGCCTTCACTTTGAACTATACTTGCTAAAGTAATAAATTCATGAACTGTTATTTTTTTTGCTTGTATTGTATCTTTAAGTGGTGTTAAAATGCTATTCATTTGATCCAACATCTTCTTAAATATAGCTTCAATCTCAACATCCTTATTTACAAAATTATAAGTATTTGGTGCTAAATAACCTTCTAGAGGATAATAAATTTTACTATCTTTGATTACTTTATCTAAAAACCAATATTCTTTAATAAGACTATCGATATATTCATCATCTTCTAATAAAGCAAAAACACTTTGCTCACTATTATTGGTATTATCAGCAATAGCCTTAGCTATGCCTCTCATATTTAAACCTTCCTTAAAAGTTATTTTAATATCAGTATTGACTGTTTCTCCTTTAACAATTATGTCAATTATTTTCTTTACACCCATAGATTCACTAAGTTTATATGTTCCATAATTTATTTGATTAATGTTATGAAGTTTTAAATATAATTTAAATACCATAACGTTTCTTATCAAATTTTCTTCCTTCAAAATAGTTGCCACTTTGCTGCCTGTTGCTCCTTTAGGAATTACAACTTCGACAATATCTTTATTACTTGATATTGGTGACAATTGATGCATATAATAACTGAAACTTGCTATTACTACAGCAATTAAAAATATTGTTAACACTAAAGCTAATTTTAAAAACTTCCTCATATTCTTCTCCTTATCAATATCAAAATTATAGCATTAAATAGCTCTTTTGACAATTAAAAAAGAGATTGTTTATACAATCTCCTATGCAGCTAATTTGTTTTTTAAATTGCTTTTTAATTTTTTTTCCATTCTTGACACTTCAACTTGTGAAACACCAAGAATAGCAGCCGTTTCACACTGCGTCATACCGTCTATAAAACGCTTTTCAACTAGCGCTTTTTCTTGGGAGGAGAGGTTACTAAGTTCATCTCTTAAACTAATTAAATCTATGATATCATATGTTTTATATTCACCTATAACATCTTTAAGTGTTAATTCTTTGCCATCATCATTTATTGTTTCATCAATACTCTTTACATATTTATTAACCTCTAATGCTTCTATTATTTTATTTTCATCAATTTGAAGAAAATATGCTACTTCACTTATTGTTGGTTCTCTCATATATCGCTGGGCTAACAAATCCTTAACCCGTTCTATTCTAGAACACAAATAAATAATCTCTCTACTTATTCTAATGCTTCTATCTTCTCTAACAAATTTTTTCATTTCACCTAATACATAAGGATATGCATACGTCGAAAATTTTGTATTCTTATCTGAATTGAAATTGTGGTATGCATCTATCATCCCCATTGCTCCAACTTGAAAAAGATCTTCTCGCACATTATAATCAAATTGTTTTGAAAGCGAATGTATTAGGTTTTGGTTTTCTGTTATTACATCATTTAGTTCACTATAATTTTGATTCATAGAAAACCTCCTAAATTGATATAATTAATGGCTGCTAATTCATCTTTAATCTCAAACATATAATATGGAATGATACTGTTTTTAATTTTGTTTTTAATACTTTCATTATCTAAGCAACATATAAGTGCTTTACCACTTAATCTCGATAATGCATCACTATACTTCAATATAGTGTTTATACCCTCACTATCAATATTAGTGAGCCCTGCTATATTAAAAGTAATAAATCTAATATTATTATCATTAACCAATCGTTGTAATGATTCATCTAACTGTTCACAAGTATTAATCGATAAATCACCTCCTAATCTAACAAAAAGGATTCCTTTCCTAAATTCCATATTAATGTCTAACACAACATCTCCTCCTCTTCTACATTAAATCATATTTTTTTTATTAATAAAGTCTTTCGACAAAAGAACAATTAATTTTGATGTGACAAATTTTGCCGTCTTATTCCAAATATAATTAGTATTAATCCCAAACATAACAATAAAAATATAATAATCATTCTCACAATATTTGAATTAAAATAAGTTTTATCATTATTATTTTTATCTTCTACTTGATATTCATTGTGCTCTATTTCTCCAATCTTTGGTTCATTAATAGATACAATTTCCTTTAATTCTTCTGTTAGGTTATCGTTTATTTCATAAATGATTGTTTTTTCTTTTTCTACTTCGTTATTTAATGTATTATCTACAATATAATTATTATCTTTGTTTTTAGATTCTTCCGCCATAGAATTATCGTTTTGAGCATATTCATATAAATAAAAAGTATTGGCGCTTTCTTCATCTTTTATGTAATTTGAATCTTCATATTCAGCATAATAATCATCTACATATATTCTTTCAATCTTATAATAACGATACTTTATATCTTTATAACGATATATATTTAATACTTGCATTTGTCTATAATATGTAGCATTGTAAAAGGTATCAGCATATATCCAATCATCCCATATAGGCTTTTCTATAAATGTTTCATTAGGAATGATTAGATGTTTTTCTGGCAGATTAGAATTGTTTGATACAACATATATATCTATCTCTTTATGAGCATAAGTACATTCCTCTAATGTTGGGCAACCGTTATAGTATAAATTAAATTTTTTAGTATTAGGTACACTATCATACATATATAATTCTAATCTTATATCGCCAACAAGGTAATAAGCACCTAAATCAATTGTTAAACTACCTCCATTGTTGATATAAGCTACATTATTTAAAGAATTATCATTGGTATGATAAATAAAATTATCACTACAATTATTACAATTCATGGTAACATTAATTTCAACATTATTAATTAAAACGTTTAGCTCAGCGATTTTAAAAGTAAGATACCCTCCTTGAAAATTATTTAAAAACAAATATCTAACCGGTTTTATCGTGCGATATCTATTAACCATTTTATATTCTATATCTCTGTTTGGTTTGCTCTTTGGACTTGTGTCAAGCCAATCACTCCAATCTGTTTGAATAATATTATCTCTAATAATAAATGGATATGTCTCATCGTTTTCTCCTTCTATATAATAATCATCGCTTAGCACTTCTTGTTCTTGATACCATCTATAGCGAATTTCGCTGTCCTTAATTACAACGTTAGAATCATCTATCACTTCATCTGTCCAATCTTCCTCAAGGGCTTGAACTTTATGAAATAGCAAAAAAAAGATACATAAAATTAATATTTTCCTCATACTTTACCTCCTACTATTTCTTTCTTCTTTATACCTAAATTTCCCTTATAAAGAAAAAAGAAACTTAATGTTTCTTTATTTCTTTGTAAGAACGTATTTTACTCCTACAAGTTTTTTATCTTCGTTAGGAATTATTATATAATTTGATTCTATTTCTTTAAAAATATCATTATCAATATAGCGTTTTGGCTCTTTATCATCAAAAAACAATTGAAAATATTGTGACAGTTCTTTACTAAAATTGATTCTATTAATAATGTCCATTGTAACAATTTGTTGCGAATATCTTCTAGTAATGAGTGTAATAAGTATTTGGATTATCCGAATTATATCTTCCTTAATAGCTTTTTCTTCATTAAATAATTTTGGCTCTAGCGCTTTTATAATATAACCATTTGTATCAATTAAGAAAGCCTTATTGTTGAAAAAAATAATATTGCCAGGGGTCAAATCATTTGCATATATTTCCCTTTCATGGGCCTCATATCTAATACCATCATGCAATCTTTTGGCATTTTTTACAGCAAAAGATAAGTCCTTACCTTTAAAAAAGTATTCACTATATAGACTATAAGGATCATCAAAATATCTCATGCCAAAACCAGCAAACAAGCTTTCCACCAAAACAATATCGCGAGCTAAGACTAAAACATCAATATCATTCATCATAGAAAAATATGAAACATTCTCTTGTCTGCTGTTCATCTTACTTATATTTTTTTTATTTTTTATATTCCATCCATGAAAAATTTTAAGTGCTGATGTTTGTTCGTTTTCTTTATTATACAAAGAAATGGAACCTTCTCCCCCAATTGGAAATTCGCCATTTAAGAAAACAGGTCTTTTTAGCTTTAAAAACTCTTCTTTGGTAAGATCTATAATTCCCACATTATCACCTCAAAATGGAACGATATTATAACACAAAATAAAAAAAGATGC
>CAZQOT010000096.1:0-4402 GCA_964595115.1 uncultured Muribaculaceae bacterium
TCCTCATTTAACTTAGCTCTACTTTTGCCAAAATCAAGAGACTTATTAGCTCCATTCATTTGCCTTGTAAAGAAGAAGAAAGCAAATCCTATTAATGCTACCATTGGTAAAACATTAATAACAAACAATAATAGAGTACTTGATTCTGGGTCGGTGTTAGTATCTAACTTAAAGTTATACTCTTCCCTAGCCATAAATATTCGACTCATCACTTGTTCAGAGAAAGGAACTCTTAAATAGAAACTTTCTTTTTCGTCATAATCTTTTAATATACCCCTAATTTCATAAACCTTTGCCCTGTCGCGAGGAGTTATATTTATTTCCTCTACATTATTTTTAGCTAATTCTGCCTCAAATTTATCATAAGTTAAAACGTTAACTTTTTTTCCAACAAAATCTAAAGCCGTTAGAATAAACACTGCTAAAATAATAAGTAAAACATAGGGCATTATGTTTCGCTTAACATTTTTATTTATTTTCATATTACCCTCCTTCTTAATGATACTTAATTATTATATCATAACTTTCTTCTTTTGATTTATCATATTTTGATTTTTTAAGTCCTGGCAACCAAAGAATTTTTCCTTTTTTATCGACCAATATTGGCCAAATTTGACGATTAATAGTATCAATTTTAGCATCTATAAATATATCCTTGATTTTTTTGCTTCCACCCATATTTTTTATTTCCATACGATCCCCTGTTTTTTTAGTTCTAACGTATAGAGGCAATGCTACTTCATTACTATCTAAACGACAAATAAAATTACTGTTTTCATTATTATCGTCTATCATTTCAATTACATGTCCATTAGGCAAAGTCATAAATCTATCTAGTTCCATCTCATAGTTTTCATTATCGACGTTTCCATACAAAAACGATAATTTGTTATATGCTTTTAGTACTTTTATATTGTTAGGTAAATAGATATAACTATTTGGCTTAGATGACTCAATCAATTTCATAATTAACTGAGTGTGAGAATCGTTTATTAAAGTAACATCATCAAGATAAATATAATCCATTACAAAATTAATAATTCGTTCCTGCATTAATTTATTTAATTTTATAAAAGAATCTATATCTAATACATTATCTTTATATACACTATCAATATTTTTCTTCATTTCATAATCAATATACTCATTATATTTTAAAATAAGTTGACTGAATTTTAAAAATTTTTCATGAACATCTGCGTCTTCATTTTTTAAAAAAGGTAAAATATACTTTCGATAACGATTTCTAGTGTATTTATCCGTTGTATTTGTAATATCTATTACATAATCTAATTTATTTTCTTTATTATATTTTATAATGTCGTCTTTTGTAGTATTAATAAGTGGTCTTAATATTTTATAATACCCTTTATCGACAATCTTTGCAAATCCTGCATAGCCTTTAAAGGTAGATCCCCTAACCAATCTCATTAAAATTGTTTCCACTAAATCATCACCATGATGAGCTGTCAATAAATACAATGCTTTATGCTTTAATACAACATCATTAAAAAAGTTGTATCTTTTAATTCGAGCTTCATTTTCAAAATTATCATTACTATATTCTTCAATTTTCGTCATTTCAAACTTAATCTCATTTTTTCCACAAAAAGATTCTAAAAACTTTGCTTCATCTTCACTTTCCGTTCTAATGTTGTGATTAACATGTGCGCAAATGACGTCAATTTTCTTCTTATCTCTTAATTTTATTAAGAGATGTAGCAATGCCATAGAATCTGGTCCACCTGATACACCTGCTACAACCGTGTCTTTATCATTTATTAAATTATCTAAAAATTTATAAGCTTCTTGCATAACCACACCTCCTTTAATTATTAATCAAGAAAAAATTCCTTCAACCTTATTTTAAATTAATTATATTTTAATAGCAACCTAAACATTTAATACTTTTTTTAAATATTGTCCTGTATAAGATTTCGAATTGCTGGCAATTTGCTCAGGAGTTCCAGTAGCGACGACTGTTCCTCCCAAATCGCCACCTTCAGGACCTAAATCGATAATGTGATCTGCTACTTTAATAACATCTAAATTGTGTTCTATTACAACAACAGTATCACCATTATCAACAATTCGATTGAAGATTGCTAATAATTTTTTAATATCATCGACATGAAGTCCCGTTGTTGGCTCATCTAAAATAAATAAACTCTTACCTGTTGGTTTTCGTTGTAGTTCTTTTGCTAGTTTTACACGACTTGCTTCACCACCAGATAAAGTTGTTGCGCTTTGTCCTAATTTCATATAACATAAGCCCACATCTAATAGAACTTGTAATTTATTTTTTACTTTTGGCACATTTTCAAAGAAAACATAAGCATCTTCAATCGTCATATCAAGAACTTCTGCTATATTCTTACCTTTATATTTTATTTGTAATGTTTCTCTATTATATCTTGTTCCATTACATACTTCACAAGGGACATAAACATCTGGCAAAAAGTGCATTTCTATTTTTTTAACACCATCACCATAGCATGCTTCACAACGCCCTCCTTTAACATTAAATGAAAAGCGTCCTTTTTCATATCCCCTTATTTTAGATTCTTTGGTACTGGCAAAAACATCTCTGATATCATCAAATACCCCAGTATATGTTGCAGGATTACTTCTTGGCGTACGTCCTATTGGTGCTTGCGATATATCAACAACTTTGTCGATAAGATTGAGCCCTTTTATCGACTTATATCGACCTGGTTTATCTTTGGTAACATAAATGTTTTCAGCAACAGCTTTAAACAATATTTCGTCAACCAATGAGGATTTACCACTGCCGGAAACCCCTGTAACGCAAGTTAAAGTACCTAATGGAAACTTAACGTTTATGTTTTTTAAATTGTTAGCTTGACATCCAATTAATTCGACAAATTTTCCGTTCCCTTTTCTCCTGTTTTTGGGAACTTCAACATATTCTTTACCTGATAAATAACGTCCTGTTATGCTATTTTGATTATCCATAACTTCTTTAGGAGTTCCCATTGCTACTATATAACCGCCCTCACGACCCGCTTTTGGACCAATGTCAATTAAATAATCTGCTTGCAACATCGTATCGTGGTCATGTTCAACAACAATTAAACTATTCCCTAAATCACGCATTTCAATGAGGGAATTAATGAGTCTTTGGTTATCGCGTTGATGTAAACCAATACTTGGCTCATCCAAAACGTATAAAATTCCTGTAAGCCTTGATCCTATTTGGGTTGCTAGTCTAATTCGTTGCGATTCTCCACCCGATAGAGTTGTTGCAGTCCTATTTAAATTTAAGTAATCCAATCCAACATTGACCAAAAAAGTCAAACGACTCTCGATTTCCTTAAGTATAAGTCTTGATATTTCCTCTTGCTCAGACGTAAGTTTTAAATTTTTGAAATAATCTAACGCCTTCTTTATACTTAAATTACCTACTTCATAAATATTCTTATCTCCTACTAATACTGATAAGACACTCTCTTTTAATCTAGCGCCACCACAGGTAGGACACGTCCTCTCAGTCATATAAGTTCCTATCCAATCGCGAATAAACTCACTATTGGTTTCCATATAACGGCGCTCTAGATTGGGAATAACTCCTTCATATGGTTCCCTACTATTATATAAATGACCTCCACGGCTTTTAAATTTAAAATCAATAACATCTGGTGATCCATATAAAATAATATTTAATTCCTTTTGTTTTAAATCATTTATCTTCTTATTCATATCAATACCATAGTAATTGCATACTATTTCTAATTTTTGATTATAAATATTAACATCATCCATATTTTTAAGAGGTACAATAGCCCCCCTATTAATACTTATTTCTTTGTTAGGAACAAGTAAATCCTCATCAATTTCTAATTTAAAACCTAACCCCTTACAATCTTCACAAGCTCCATATGGAGCATTGAATGAAAATAAGCGAGGTTCTAGTTCTGCTAGTGAAAAATCACAATAAGGACATGCGAAAGATTCACTCATGACTATTTCTTTATCACCAACTACATCGATAACAACTTTCCCATTTGCTAGTTTAGTAGCTACTTCCAATGCTTCATATAAACGACTTCTGATATCGTCTTTCATTATTAAACGATCCACAACAACGTCAATATTTGCCTTTTTGTTTTTGTCTAGTTCAATATTTTCACTTAAATCACGCATCTCTCCATTAACACGTACTCTAGCAAAACCACTTTTCCTAATTTCTTCAATTTTTTCTTTGTGAGTCCCTTTTTCACCGTGAACAATAGGGGCTAAAATAATCATTTTTGTTTCATTATTAAGCTCCAACAATTTATTAACCATTTCCTCAACACTTTGACTTTTTATAGGAATATGATGGGTTGGACAATAAGGAACTCCAATTCTAGCATATAAAAGACGTAAATAATCATATATT
>CAZQOT010000097.1:0-4380 GCA_964595115.1 uncultured Muribaculaceae bacterium
ATTGCAACTTTAATAGCCATAAATTCATCTCCTTTTCTTTATTTATGATTATTTTTTTTATAATAATTTCTAGTCCCTCTTTTAGTATGAGCATTTCCTGCATTATTTATTTTTCTATAAATATCTCTATTGTTATAAGTATGTACTACCGACTCTTTTACTCCCCTTGGACCTTTGCCTGTTGTATCAAAATCAAGTAGATTTGGTAAACTCGTCAATTCTAATACTTCTTTAGGAAAGTCTATAACAACAATTCCATTTCTTACATCATCTAGTTTTGGTTCTCGTTTAGCCACTACTTCAATCTCTATATTTAAATCATTAGATTTAATATATTCTTCAATTATCATCTTAGCTATTCCAACTTTTTCACTAGATACTACTAATATTTTTTTGTCCCCCATATAATCACCTATTCTTGAAAATAACTATCTCCTATAAACTCTCTAATAATAGAATCAAGTGGAATACTATCACTAGAAATTGGTAACACATTTCTAAGCAAATTCAACAGCCTTATTGCTTCTCCATAATATGGATCATCTTCACTAACTGAAAATAATAATGGTTCAGCTAAAACTCTTAAAACACCTAATTCATAGATTAATGACGTATTAAACACAACATCAGCATCATCTTGAAAAGGAAAAACATATTTTTCTTCCCCTGCTCTAACATCATGCCATTTAGCTAACGTCACATTGGCTTTATATCCTCTATATTTATTATCTCTAACCATTCTTCTAAATAATCTATTATCACTCGTACTAATACGATTATGATTATCAAGATTAATACTAGTAAGTGGTGATATATATATCTTATATTTGTTTTCCAAAGGAACCGACTTAGTGATTTCTTCGTTAAAGGCATGTAATCCTTCAACAACAAGAATATCTTTGTCTCCTAATTTTAATTTTCTTTTATTTAACTCACATACCCCATCGACAAAATTATATTCAGGAATAGATACTTCTTCATTATTTAGTAATTTAGTCAAATGTTCATTAAATAACTCTACATTGATAGCAGATAAAGATTCATAATCAGGTTCTCCATTAGAACCACATGGTGTATTTGCTCTATCAAAGAAGTAATCATCGATTGATATACTATGAGGAATTAATCCCATACTGGTAAGATAAAGACTTAACTTCCTTGAAGTTGTTGTTTTACCAGATGATGATGGACCTGCTACCAAGACAACTTTTATCTTAGGATTAGAATTAATAGTTCTAGCGGTATCTAATAAACGTCCATTTTGTTCTATTTCAGCCATATATATTAAGTCATGAATTTTATCGGTGGAAATTATTTCGTTCAAATCAGAAATGTTATTTATATTGACTCTATAACACCACTCATGATAATGAGTAAATTCAGCAAATAATTTTTCATGATGTTTATAAGGAGCAATTTGACTATCCGAATATATATTAGGAAGCATCAAAACAATTCCCTTGCCATTTACTCTATGCAATTCATACCATTTCATATATGATGTATCAATTGGCATTTCACCAAATAAATAATCATACATATTATCAAGTTTATATAAAGTAATATAAGAATTACTAATATATTTTAAACTCTCTGCTTTATCAAATCTTTTATTACTTTCAAAGAAATCAATCGCTTCAAGTCTTAAAACATCAAGTTTTTCAAAAGGTATTTTCTTATCAACTAATTCTTTCATTCTATTCTTGATATTAGTAATATCTTCATCAGTTAAATCTATATCAGAGACTACTTCCGTATATATACCTCGATCAATAGAATGTTCAATTAATACATCACGTTTTAATATATCCTTAACAGCTTTAACATATAAAAGGATTAAACCTCTTTCATATACTCTATTCCCTGCTAAACTAGATACATCATAGAAATCAACTTCACAATCTTTTTCAACTTTACTACTTAATTCATACAATTTATTGTTAATGGTCCCAATAATAATATCAAATTTGTAATCGCTAGCAAACTGTTCGCTAATTTCTAATAATGTAATATCTTTTGGATAAGTGTAAACATTATCCTTGTACTTAACTTTAACAGTAAACATCAGGCCCACCTCTTACTCTTCAACTTAATTTTATCAAAAAAAAAGATTTTTGTCATAAAAGAAACAATTATTTATTTTTGTTGACATGTATTAATCTAGTTTTTTTCTGTTAAATAGTATGCTCATCAGCAAATTATAACAACTTTATTTTTATTTTATGCCTTAATATCGATATCATTCAAAAAAAGTAATCAACTGATTACTTAGAATAATTTAACACATACTCCAGGAGCCGGTCTATAAAAGCAATGATTTTTGTACCTTCCAGCATTAGCTTGATTAAACCATGTTGTTCTACAGGCCACTCCTGTACCAGGTGCATAAAACCACAGGGCATGAGTAGCTGGATAATAATCTTCTCCTCTTAATACTCGTTCAGCTAGTTCTTTTTCTTTAGTTGTAGCAGCTCCAAAGAACAGTGGACTATCCTTGCCACTGAATCCACCAGGTGTTTGATAAACCATATCTTGAACATCCCTAATGGCAAGAAAATCTAGGCAATCAGCTATGATTCTATTCACTGCTACATTACCAACCATCAGCATTCCTAAATCCCCTTCGCCAAGTGCTTCAGCTCTCATAAGTCTAGCTAGAATATCCAAATCCTTAGATGTATAAGAAACTAACATGAACATCACCTAATACAATATATGTTAAAACATAACAAATGTTATTGTAAAATAAGGCGAATTATGGTATCATTTATATTACTTAAGAATTTGATTTTGCAATTAATTGCTAATATTATCTATAGGGGTATAGTTCAATGGTAGAACGACGGTCTCCAAATTGATATACTAGGTCATAGAGATATTAATAATGACAGTCATTATTGAAAAAACTAAGATCATTCCAAAGCCTTGTTCTAAAAGGGCGGGCGGACGGAAAAGAAAAAGAGTCAAAAGGAACAATTTAATTATAGGGGTATATTTCAATGGTAGAATGACGGTCTCCAAATTCTCTTATAAGGGGATAAAAGATTAAATAATCACAGTGATTATTTAAAAAACCAAAAGGTGAGAATATTCCTTATATAAAAGGGGCTTGGAGGGCATTCCTTAAAAATAAATATAAAATTAGGGGCATGATTCAAAGGTAGAATGGCAGTCTCCAAATTACCTTAGCAGGTCATAAAAACAATAAATAATCGTACGATTATTTAAGAAATGGCAAGCAAGGTAGAACCTTAATATTAAAGGGTTTGGTGGCACTCCTTAAAAATAAATAAAAAAATTAGGGGCATGATTCAAAGGTAGAATGGCAGTCTCCAAAACTGCTCATGCGAGTTCAATTCTTGCTGCCCCTGCCAAAATGAATTGAGATGGCTTCCAAAAGTTGGAAAAAGTTATGTATAACAACATACAACGTCACTAACTAAAGGAAGCTTTTCTGTTATATAGCTGTTTACATTTATATTAAACAGTTTGAAAAAACAATTCAAGTTAGTGTTATACTAATATAGAAAGGAGTAATATAAGAAGTATGCTTAAAAAAATATTTACTATTGCTTTTGCTTTTCTATGTTCATTCGGATTAACAGGCTGCGGAACCAATGTTTTTAATGGAGGTGCGAAAAACTATCACAAATCTCCCGAGGTTCTATTTGATCGCCTTTGTAATTTGTCAGAAAATAAAGGCTCTTATGATGACATTATTGATTTAGTGCCTGCTGAAGTAAAAGCCCTGATAGACGAAATGAATAAAAACGACTGGGTTAAACAATTTTGGGCAGGGACTTGTATATATACTATTGAGAGCGATTTTTCTGAAGAAGAATTAAAGAAATTTGAAAAATATTATAATGAGGCAAATAATACTAATCGTGAAATTTTAGAATGTAAAACTGCTAAATTTTCATTTGATGACTTTGAAACAACTGAAATTGGTACTTGTAAATTCAAAGGCGACAACAAATGGTACCTTATTATTGGTTAATTTGATTTATTATTTATAAATTATTAAAAATCTAGTTATTAAACTAGGTTTTGTTTTTACTGACAGTCAATTTTTAATCTTCCATTTTCTCCCCTCAATTTTTTGCCCATTGGATTTTTATATTTCTCATCTTCGTTTAAATAGTTTTTTCTTCAACAACATGCTCTTCACACATATTTAATTTATCTTGCACTGTTAATTTCATTAAAAAAAGCTCCCTTCAGTTAGTTGAAGTTATGTTATATTATACATAACTTTTTCTAACTTTTGGAAGCCATTTCATTTCAAATTGGCAGGGGTAGTAGGAGTTGAACCCACATTAACGGTTTTGGAGCTATGGGTAAATTCAACTCGAACTAACGGTCCCTACCTGAATAAAT
>CAZQOT010000098.1:0-4348 GCA_964595115.1 uncultured Muribaculaceae bacterium
AGGTTTTTTATATCAATAAAAACCAAAAGGTTTTATTACCCTAAATATGGGGCGATTAGTGGGAATCGAACCCACGCATACCAGAGCCACAATCTGGCGTGTTAACCACTTCACCATAACCGCCATATCAATTTGATACGTGTATTATTTTAACATTTAATAACACATATTTCAACTATAATTATTAAAGAACTAGCATTTTATTGCCAGTTCTTTATAACTTAGTTATTTAGAAATATTAATTTCTATCAAAATTATCAAATCTTCTGTTATTACCTTTTGCATTTTTTCTTGCATCTCTACAAGGTTTACATCTTAATGGTTCTGAAAAGCCTTTTTCTTTGTAAAATTCTTGTTCTCCTACAGTAAAAATAAATTCTTGACCGCAATCTTTACAAACTAATGTTTTATCTTCCATGTAACTGACCTCCTTTTAATAAATATTGGATTTAAGTATTTATCTAACTTCCGATTTAAAGGAGGTAAAGAAAATTGAATTAAATCTATCAATAATATTATCATACTTAATATATAATATGCAAGCAAATTATAAATAATTAAAGTGAATATTACCATTTTATTGGTATTTTATGGTTTTTTAATAAAAAATCGTTAGTTTTTGAGAAGGGTTTGCTTCCTTCAAAGCCATAATGGCATGAAAAGGGAGATGGATGGGCAGACTCAATTATAAGATGTTTAGTATTATTAATTAATTTTTTTTTGCTCTTAGCATTATTTCCCCAAAGAATAAAAACAATAGAATCCTCTCTCTCATTTAATTTATTAATAATAGCGTCGGTAAATTGTTCCCACCCCTTGCCTTTGTGTGAATTTGGTTTATCTTTTTCTACTGTTAAAACCGTATTTAACAACAGCACTCCTTGGCTTGCCCAATCATCCAAGGTACCTTTTGATCTTTTTATTCCTAAATCCTTTTCTAATTCCTTAAAAATATTTACTAAGGAAGGAGGCAATTTTATTCCTTTTTTAACAGAAAATGATAATCCATGAGCCTCTCCTTCACCATGATAGGGATCTTGTCCTAAAATAACAACTTTTACATCTTCATAATGAGTTAATTTTAATGAATTAAACATGTCAGAAGCCCTTGGATATATGATTTTATTTTTATACTCACTTTTTATAAACGCAACTAATTTTTTAAAATAATCTTTTTGGTATTCTTTATTTAATATTTTGTCCCATCTCTCATCTACAACCACAACTATCACCTATATAATTATATCACTTTTTATCATTACAATAATATTTATACTCTTTAATTACATCTTTTTTTAGTTTGAATATACTATAAACATTTATTATTCCTAGAAAAACTATAAGAATATCTGCTATACTCCATATAATTTTAGGGGAAGATATTCCTCCAATAATAAGAAGAACAAAGACAAATATTTTAAATAACATTATACGTTTATTTGATATATTTTTAAATAAAAACCTTAAATTGGATTCGCCATAATAATAACCCGTTATAATTGTTGAGAAGGCAAAAAGAAGAATTGCTATCATAATAACGTAATTACCAGATTCCCCTAGATGATTTACAAAAGCAGATTGTGTTAATTCAATACCATTGATATTATGCCACGATATATCTTTATAATCAGATAGTAATATAACAAATGCTGTTAAAGTTGTGAGAATTATTGTCTCAATATAAATACCAAGTACCTGAATGAATCCTTGCTTGGATGGACTATCAGTATTAGCTGTTGCAGACGCAATTGCCCCCGTTCCTAGACCGGCTTCATTTGAAAAAATTCCTCTTTGAAATCCTATAATAAGTGGTGTTAAAATGCCTAGTGAAATAGATGATGGATTAAAAATGTTTGTTAATATCAATGACACTATGTCGGGTATGACTTCAAAATTAATTAAAATAATATAAAAACAAATCACGATGTATCCAATTGTCATAAATGGAACTAATTTTGCTGAAAAATTAGCTATTCGGTTTAAGCCTTTATATATTATTAAAAATGAAAAAAAAGATATAATGATGGCAATGCTAAGTGGGTTTATGGTAAAAACTTCTGTAATGGATTTTACTATGGTATTAGATTGAACTGTTAGAAAACCAATTATATAAGCAAAAATTAATACTATTGCGTAAAGATTAGCTGCTGTCTTATTATTAAGACCTTTTTCTATATAGTATGAGGGTCCCCCAATATAATTTTTCCCTTCTTTTTTTCGATATAAAACGCCCAACAACGATTCTGAAAAAGCATTAGATGCGCAAATGACAGTACTAATCCAAATCCAAAAAATTGTTCCTGGTCCTCCATAATATATTGCTAAAGCTATTCCAGCTAATGATCCAACCCCAATCCTAGCTCCTAAAGTCATTGTCAGCGATTGAAAAGGGCTAATACCACTGTCTTGATTACTCTTTTTAAAACTATTAAGCATTTTATAAAATTTAAATTGAACCCCCTTCAATTTAATAGTAAAATATAATCCGCAAGTTAGCAAAACCACCGTCGCTATTGCCCAAATAAATCGTTCAATATGTACCATCATATCACCTAACAAATTATATGGGCCGTATATTATAATATAAACAAAACAAGACGACTTATATCGTCTTGTTTTTAATTGTTTTATTGCTCGTTTTCTAATTTTTCTGCTATTTTTTTAGCATTTTCAATTATTACCGGTCTTTTTTGTTGCCACTCGTTTGGATCAATATTGATTCCTACAGCTTTATAATTATATTTTAATTCATTCAATATGGATAAAACTTTGGTAAAATCTTGTCTTCCTTTTAATACTCTTTCTTTTGTTTTTTCTACATTAAATCCATTACAGTACATTATGCATCTAAATGGTAATCCCGTTTGACGATCTATAGCAAAGATAACACCCATGTTGTTATTGACTTTGAAAGTCATATTATCACCTTCTCGTCTTATCTATTCTTCTAATGCCTTTTCTAGTTCTTCTTTTCCCATTTTAGTATATCCTTTTATTCCCCTTTCTTTAGCCATTACACGTAATTCAACAATTGTTTTTTCTTCTTTTTCTATTTCCTCTTCTGGCATTTCGCCATTTTCAACTAAATATTCAATTTGTTCTTTAGTTAAGGTTTCATGTTCAATTAGTGTTTCAGCTATTAGCTTTAATAAATCCATATTCCCACTAATGGTCTTTTTAGCATTATCATAACATTCATTAATTATTTTACGCGTCTCTTCGTCTATTTCAAGAGCTACTTGATCTGAAAAATTACGACTCTTATTGTAATCGCGTCCAAGGAATACCCCTTCAGTTTGGTGTTCAAGTTGCATAGGTCCTAATCCGCTCATACCATATTCTGTTACCATACTTCTTGCTATTTTTGTAGCTTTCTCAAAATCATTGTGTGCACCTGTTGTCATTTCATTAAAGACTAATTCTTCTGCTACTCTGCCTCCTAATAATCCACTAATTGTTTCCAATAATTCGTTCTTTGTTGAAAGGAATGTTTCTTCTTTTGGCAACATTAAGTTATATCCACCAACTGATCCCCTTGGTATAATTGTAATCTTTTGAACGTCATTAGCGCCTTCTAATTTAATACCAACAACAGCATGACCTGCTTCGTGATATGCAATTCTTCTTTTTTCTTTTTCCGTATACTTTTTACTTTTTTTAGCTGGACCCATTAAAACCCTGTCAGTAGCTTCATCTATTTCTGACATCGTAATAGCTTTCTTATTGCGTCTAACAGCTAATAGTGCCGCTTCGTTAAGTAAATTTTCTAAATCAGCACCACTAAAACCTACCGTACGTTTTGCAATGTTGCTTAATTTTACTGATGGAGCAAAAGTCTTATTACGAGCGTGAACTCCTAATATTTCTTCCCTTCCTTTAACATCTGGCAAACTAACAGTAATTTGACGATCGAAACGCCCTGGTCTTAATAAAGCGGGATCTAGTACGTCTGGACGATTTGTAGCTGCAATAATAATAATTCCTTCATTAGCACCAAAACCATCCATTTCGGTAAGTAATTGATTTAATGTTTGCTCACGTTCATCGTGGCCACCACCCAAACCAGTACCTCTTTGACGTCCTACAGCATCTATTTCATCAATAAATATCAAGCATGGTGCATTATGCTTCGCTTGTCTAAACATATCTCTAACACGGCTGGCCCCAATTCCAACAAATAGTTCAACAAAATCAGAACCACTTATGAAATAAAATGGAACATTAGCTTCACCGGCCACAGCCCTAGCTAATAATGTTTTACCTGTCCCAGGAGGACCTACTAGTAAAACTCCCTTAGGGATTCTAGCACCTAAACTTTGAAATTTCTTTGGGTTTTTTAAGAAATCAA
>CAZQOT010000099.1:0-4320 GCA_964595115.1 uncultured Muribaculaceae bacterium
TAATTTAGGCTCATAATAAACTCGCCTTCCAAGTTCAATAGCAGTTAACAGTTCAACAGCCTTTACATAACCAATCCCTTTTATTTTCATAAGTTTTGATAAATTGAATTTTCGCAAATCAGTTATATCCTTTATTTGAGATAATATGTAACTAGCAATATGTTTAGAGGAAAAAGATTTAGTTCCATTTTTAATGGTAATTGCTAATAAATCTTCATTTGATATATTCTGAACACCATATTTAATCATTCTTTCTCTTGGCTTTTCATTAACAGGTATATCTTTTATCATTGTATTATTCATCTCTTAAAATCAACTCCTCATATTTACTTAAGACTTGTTTTTCTATTTGCAATAGCTCATCATCACTTCCACTACTTTGCAATAATAAGTCATATTGCTTTAATAATTCAAGAAATTCTAAATTATTGATTGGTATTTCTCTAACATATATATCATTCCCCTTTGATACTAAATACTCCTTCAATCTATTAACAAGATCTTTATTATGAGTAATTGCACCATAAACACGATAGTATTTATCATCAGGGTGAATTATATAATATTCGACATTTGTAGCATATTTATGAGCATTTTCCGCACTTGAATAGACACCTGTTTGTAAAATATAAATTATCTCATCATCTTGGAAAACATTTTCTAATTTTTTTTCATATTGTGAAAATAAATAAACACCTAATCCTAGTCCCACTAAAATAGCACATATCAAAGGAGCACCAATTTTTTTCATAACATCACCTTAAATGATTGTATCAATTGCAAAATAAAAAAAGTGTCATATCATGACACTTTTGTAATTATTGTGGTAGAAAATAGTTATTTAAGAATCCCCTTTATATAATCAATTACCTCATTAATATTGATTGTTTCCGTTTCGGTATTATTCCTCATTTTAATTTCAACCATATTCTCATTAATCTTGTTCCCAACAACTATTCTAATTGGAATACCAATTAAATCCATATCGTTAAATTTAACACCAGGTCTTTCATCTCGATTATCAAGAATAGTATCAATACCTAATTTGTTTAATTCGTTGTATAAATCTTCTGATGCTTCAACTTGCTTTGAATCATTATTATTTATTAGCACCATTGCAACTTGATAAGGTGCTACATTAATCGGCCAAATGATACCTTTATCATCATTATTTTGTTCTACAATAGCCGCCATACATCTACCAAGTCCAATTCCATAACTACCCATCACAACCGGAATTGATTTGTTATCTTTATCGAGATAATTTAAACCTAAAGCTTCTGAATACTTAGTTCCAAGTTTAAAGGTATTACCTATTTCAATACCCTTCTTAAAATGAATAGTGCCTCCACATTTTGGACAAATATCTCCTGCAACCGTATTACGAATATCAGCATATATATCTACTTCAAAATCACGATCAATATTAGCATTGATATAATGATAGTCTGTTTTGTTAGCTCCAACTAAGAAATTACGCATTGCTTTAATACTATAATCAGCTACTATCTTTAAATTTATTCCAATAGGGCCTGCAAAACCAACTTCAGCTCCAGTCAACCTTTTAACATCTTCAGATTCAGCTAAAACGACATTGGTAGCATTAAATAATTTTTGTAGTTTAACCTCATTAATATCATAATCGCTACGAACCATAATCAAAATAAATTCTTCATCAATTTTATATATCATTGATTTAGTCATATCTTTGACAGCAATATTATAATTATCAACTAAATCTTTTATTTTACCAACATTTGGAGTATATATTTCTTTTAGTTCTTCTAATGAATTGTTGTTTTCCGCATATTTATCAACACATTTGCTAACTTCAATATTAGATGCATAATCACACTTATCACATAATACTAATATATCCTCTCCAATATCTGTAACAGCTTGAAATTCTTCTGACAATAATCCACCCATAACCCCAGTATCAGCAGTTACTATTTTATAATTAATATCCATTCTATCAAATGATTTAATATAAGCATTGTACATTTTTCTATAAGAATTCTCTAATCCATCTAGATCTACATCAAATGAATAAGCATCTTTCATAACAAATTCTCTAACTCTAATAAGCCCATATCTTGGTCTTACTTCATCTCTAAATTTAGTTTGAAATTGATATAAATTGAATGGTAAATCTTTATATGATTTAACTTTATAAGAACCTGCCATCGTAAATAATTCTTCATGAGTAGGCCCTAAAATATATTTCTTATTATATCTATCATTTAATTTAAAAACACTACTTCCAAAAGCCTTTAAGCGGCCTGAAGCTTCATAAATATCCTCTGCTATTAAAGTGGGCATGGTTACTTCTTGAGCTCCTTCAGAATTCATCTCTTCTCTGATAATTTTTTCTATTTTCTTTAATACTCTATATCCTAGAGGCAAGAACATATAAACACCAGTAGAAACTCTTTTAATCATTCCACTTCTGACTAATAAATTACCACTAACTGAATCTTCATCTTTAACATCTTCTCTCAATGTAAAGAAATAGCTGTTTTTTAATTTCATACGTGTCCTCCTATATACTTTTTTCTTTTTTTGACAGAATACCTACATCTATTATAGCATAGCCACCATCATTAGAAACAGACATTGAAATTCCTTTTTTTTCAAGAATATCCGCTAAAACATCTTGAACATTAATAAATTTTTTGCCCAATTTCAGTTGATATACTTGTGATATATAATGTCCTATTAATCTGTCAATTTTGTCAAATTGCCTTCTTATATTAATTGAATATTTCATGACTTTATCTTTAGTAGAATTAATATCATGTTCCTCATTGAGTTGGTGTATTGATTTTATACATTCTTTGAAAGGTTCACGATCCACTTGTATACTACTTTTACTCTCAATAATATCAATAAAATATTTAATTTTATTAATTACTATATTTGTCTCAGGCCCGTTACACATATAATGTAAAGAAGCTACATCTTCTTTCAATAAAGATCTACTAATAATTACTGATTTAATACATGATAAAGGTATCCCATCTTTTACAAATCGTTCATCACTATATACTCCCCTATCAATAGGAATAATGGGAGTATTTTTATACATTTCAGCTCTGTTAAATTCACTTGCATGGACAGCCTCAAAAGGATATATATCTGTAATGGCAAGACTCATTTTTTCTTTTATATGAACATCAAAAGCTGTTACATTACTATAATACTTTGACCCATAACATGCCACTGAAATGAAATCATTGGCATTAAATCCATTATAATTTCTAATAAATTTAATATTATTATTATTTAACATATTAGCAGACATAATACCGTGTTCTAAAATGCTTTCTAATTTAAAAAAATCAACTCCAACACCATGAAAATATAAATTACCGTTACAAGCGTTTGCCAAATTATCTAATTCTTTATCAGCTTCACGTGCTCTAAGATAACACAAATATACCTCATTCAACTGGTGTGCCACTCTAACAAGACTCTTAGATTCCTCAAGCCGTAAAAAAGAAGGATCCAAATGTGAACTATTTCTACCCATGCTGAGTCTTACTCTGTCTAAAGCGTCTGCGTCTTTTAATATACATGCAAGTTTTCTTGCTCTATTAAGGTCCTTAATATTATGATTCTCAGCAATTACGTCGAACAAATTGTCTTGAACAGAATGATAATCAACAATGAATTTCAGCATGTCTAAATTTTCTTTATTTTTGTATATCTCCTTTCGGCCTATTACAAAATCCAATTTGTTAGCCGCTACTAATCCATGAGCAGTATCGGCAAAATCATTTTGTCTTCCTATATCATGATATTTAGCTGCATCCATTATAATTTCTAAATCTATGTCATTAATATTTTCACTTTTAGATATAAGATATGAAAAGAAAAGAACCCTTTCATTATGCATATAACCATGAAGATAACTATTAAATAAATATTTTTTATCAAACGACGAAATTAATTCAATAATCATGTCTGTGTCATTATTTTCTTGTAATGATTTACAAACTTCATCTAAACTCTTTTGTTCGGATAAATATATTTTGTTATATATTTGGTTATTAAATTTCAACATATAATCAGAATCATATCCATCAAAGCTATCATTATCTATTAATATTTTTTTTAATACTTCTTCCATAACGTCTCTCCATTTATTTAAGTTTAATTATATATATTATACTATTTTAATTAAGTAATAACAATCCTTACTTTTGCTGTATAAATTATATTCATTATACTTAATCAAAAGAGTTTAAATAATAAAATCTCCTGAACAAAAAAGCCCTTATTGGGCTTATGTTAATTTTTTATTTCTAATCCACCGAA
>CAZQOT010000100.1:0-4316 GCA_964595115.1 uncultured Muribaculaceae bacterium
AAAAAGAAAACAGCCCTAAGGCTGGCGAATGAAATTTATTTCATTCTTTTTTTATTTTCTCATTAATTATTTTTCTATTGGATTCTTTGGTTGCAAAGAGCATACAAATATGGTGTCTTATTACATAGATAACAATATAATAGAGGAGTGCAGGTAATGAACAAAAAAGGCTTTACGTTATTGAACTGTTGTTGGTAATAGTAGCTGATAGTAGTTATATTAGCAATTGCTGTATCGGCGATATCCGGCATTATAGAAAAAGTTAGGAAAAATGCTTTTGCAGCATCAGCTCATAACATTGCAAGGTCGGGTAAATATTATTGGAATCAAAACCATGATTATCAAGAGTTTTATTATAAAAATAAAACAATTTGATGATACCAAGTCGTTTTAAAATATTAAAAACATTGTTGCTAAAAAATATATATGTTAAAATATTTATATGAGGAAGGTGATTGAATGACGGTAGATGTTTTAGTTCAAATGAGCATTGGTAATCAAAATCAAATGTTTACATATGCTGTCAACCCTAGCCTTGAAGCTAAAATAAAAATAGGCGTAAGAGTAACTGTTCCTTTTGGTTCTAGAAAAATAGAAGGATTTATTATAGGAATAAATAATAATATTGAATATGATTATGAATTGAAAAGAATAATTGATGTGATAGATGAAAACCCAGTTTTAAATGATGAGCTATTAAACTTAGGCAAATATATGTCTAATCTTTATTTAGCTCCTCTAATTCACTGCTATCAAACGATGTTGCCTGTAGCTTTGAAAGCTAAAAAAAGAAATAGAGTAGGAATTAAAGAAGAAAAATACATAGTATTAAATACAAATGAAAATAAAATAAAAGAATATATCAGTACTAATAAATCTTTGTTACAAAATAATATTTTACTAAAAGTTTTAGAGTTAAAGAAAGTGAAAAAATCAGATATTGATAAGCCAGCTGTTTTAAAAACACTTATGAATAAGGGATTATTATCTGAAATAAAAGAAGAAACATATCGCCTAAAATCTGATGATATAAATAATAAAGAAATACATAGACTTACTGATGACCAAAATAAAGCTGTTAATGATTTTATGAATGGCAATAAACAAGTGTTTTTATTACATGGAGTAACAGGAAGTGGTAAGACCGAAGTGTACATGAACATCATTGATAAGATGATAAAGATAGGTAAGAAAGCTATTGTTTTAGTCCCTGAAATAGCTTTAACTGCTCAATTAGTTAAAAGATTTCAAAATCATTTTGGAAGTGGTGTTGCTATTCTTCATAGTCGTCTTAGTGCTGGTGAAAAATACGACGAATGGCGTAAAATTGAAAGGGAAGAGGTATCTATTGTAATAGGAGCTAGAAGCGCTGTTTTCGCACCTTTATCTAACATTGGAGTAATTATTATTGATGAGGAACATGAAACGTCTTATAAGCAAGATAACAGCCCTAGATATCATGCCCTAGATATTGCAATTTATCGTGCCGAAAAACATGGTGCCAAAGTTCTTTTAGGAAGCGCCACACCATCGCTTGAAAGTTACGCTAGAGCCAAAAAAGGATATTATGGATTAATTGAATTAAAAAACAGAATAAATGGTAAGGAACTACCTAAGATTCATATTGTTAATATGCAAGATAGTATTAAGAAAGGGTATCGTTTATTATCTTTGGAATTAATTAACAAAATAAAAGAACGACTAGAACGCAACGAACAAATTATGATTCTTTTAAATAGAAGAGGTTATTCTAGTTATCTTCTTTGTTCTAATTGTGGTTATGCTTATAAATGTCCTCATTGTGATATTACGATGACTTATCATAAAACTAGTGATACTTTAAGATGTCATTATTGTGGATATGCAGATAAAAGAAAGAATGAATGCCCAAAATGTCATTCTAAAGATTTAAAGGATTTTGGTATGGGTACCGAAAGAATAGAAGAGGAAATAAAGAAAACCTTTGAAGGCATTAGAATTGTTAGAATGGATCTAGATACTACAACTGTCAAAGGTGCTCATAGTAGAATTATAAAAGATTTTGAAAATCATAAATATGATTTATTACTTGGGACTCAGATGATTGCAAAAGGACTTGATTTTGCAAAAGTTACATTAGTAGGAGTAATCAATGCAGATAACAGTCTAAATATTCCTGATTTTAGAAGTTCAGAGAGAACATTTGAATTGCTTAGTCAAGTGGCAGGGCGATCAGGACGTAGTGATGTTGAAGGTGAAGTGTTGTTACAAGTATTTAATGATAATCACTATGTTATAGATACTGTTAAAAGCCATGATTATGCATCTTTTTATAAAAAAGAAATGGCTATTAGAAAGACTTTACTTTATCCACCATACTGTTTTATTTCGATGATTAGAATTTTATCTAAGGATTATGAATATGGCTTTGAAGTTTCAAAAAAAATAGGAGTATATTTAAGAAAGCATTTGCCAAACAATACTGTTTTAGGACCAACGATGGCTAATATTTTTAAAATGAATAATACTTATCGTTTTGCATGTTTAATAAAATATAAAAATAAAGATGAAGTAAGTGAAATATTAAAAGAAGTATTAAACCACTATGATAATAATCATAAGATAAAGATTGAAATTGAAATTAATCCTCTAAGAATGTAAAAAGTCAAGAAATTAATCTTGACTTTCCTTTTATGTTATTGTAAATGTTACTTAATGCATCTAGCATAGGATTTACTCTAGATGCGTATATATCTGAATGGGTATTTAAATCAGCTCTTTGAACTTTTAGAAGCATGCCCGTTTCTTTTAATCCAATTTTATTTATTACCTTTTTTAGTCCTTCATCATTGTCATGGGGAATATAGTTGTCATGTAATTCTATGATATCATAAATTATTTTTTTATCTTTTTCATCAATATTATATCTATTAAGAATTTTTTCTGCTATCCTTACACTTTCCTTTGGATGACCATAGAAGTGATCTACCCCATCGTTTCCTGTTGTTTTAGTAGTTGCTTTACCAGCATCATGTAATAATAAAATTATTCTAAGCAAAGCAATATCGCATTCTGAATAATTATCTTCATCGGTGACATAATCAGAAACAAGTTTTAATGATTCTAAGGAATGTTCTAAAATATCTTCATACTTATGATATGGGTGATGGCAAATGGTATCCTTTAAATCTTGTAATTCTGGTATTTCTTCTATTGCTAATTTTTCTCTTTCTTCAATACTTAAATCATCAGCTAATTTAGTAACTAACTCAATTAAAGTGCCGGCACTTTTTTTCATTTCATCACCTCATATTTTGATAATATATTAAAGATTTATTATTGTCAATTATTAAGAAAAACTATTGCGATAGATTTAAAACCACATATATGGAGAATGATAAGCTTTTACATTGCCAGCTTCATCAAGCTCTATATTATTGTATAAGTCGTTTTTAACTTGCTCTACATAGCGACCTTGATAATAAAGAAAAAGATTAAGATCCCATGATTGACTCTGTATTCTCATTATTTGAGCATGTTTTTTGCGAAATCGTCTTCCATCCATTCAGCATTGCTTTTCTTTGATAATATTGCAGGCTTAAAAGTGTTATAGTAATCTTCTTTTTCATAAACACCGACAAAACTACTGTCAAGAACATACCACTTATCATTGAAGACAAATTCTACCCATTGATGAGGCCAGCCATCTTTATGTTCAGGAGCAAGATTTCCTTTTATTACTAAATCGTTTGGTTCCATTGCTAAGATGATAGCCATACTTGCTATATAGCACTTGCCATTAGCTCCATCATATTTTAAAATATCTGTCATTGCACTTGCGCTTACATAAACATTAAAAAGTTTATTAAATAGATAAAGATGGATGGCTGGAATTTTTACTTTAGTTAACGTCCTAATCTTGCTATTTACGATTTTGCTAGCACTTTCACCAGTTCTAACCACTTCATTCATCAATTTATCAGTGTTCATATTTCCACCTCTTTTGGTAGCTTTATATAATATCATATCTTTATTTCAATGTCAAAATATATTAATATAATAAAAATACGTAAAAATCCTTATTTTCTGCATAAAATACTTGTGTATTAAAGATTATATATGTTATAATACGGTTGGCTTTTTTGAAAAAAATATACACGAATATGGATTGGAATCTCTAGTGCCTATAATAGGTGAGGTTCTTCAGAAGTATTCGGAAGAAAAAACAAAAGGAGGAATGTTTATGGCAGTCGTTTCAATGAGTTACTTATTGGAAGCAGGCGTTCATTTTGGACATCAAACTAAAAGATGGAATCCAAAAATGAAAGAGTATATTT
>CAZQOT010000101.1:0-4104 GCA_964595115.1 uncultured Muribaculaceae bacterium
AATCTTTATTCATATTAATCAACTTTCATATTAATATTTAGTATTTCAAGAATTCTTTCTAAGTCCTTTTCACTATTATAAGGTATTACTATTTTTTTATTATCAATTTTAACATTATTTCCTATAAGTTCTTTTAAATGATCTTCTACATAACGATATGGACTGATAGATTTTGTCCTATTAATAGGATTAGTTTTCTTGAAATGTCCTTCAGACACAAGAGTTTCTAAATCTCTTACAGATAAATGATCTTTCTTTATTTTATTACACAATTCTATTATTCTATTAGGATTATCTAATTTACTGAGTACTCTTGCGTGTCCCATTGATATAAAACCATTCAGTATATCGTTTTTAACAGAATCAGGAAGATTTAAAAGCCCTAGCATATTAGTTATATATACTCTGCTTTTTCCTATTTTAATGGCAAGTTCATCTTGAGTAATTCCTAATGCCTTGATTATATTTTCATATGCTTCCGCTTCTTCTATTGAGGTTAGATTCTCTCTTTGAATATTTTCTAAAAGAGCAATTTCCATCATCTCATTATCTGTAAAATCCTTAACTATAGCTGGTATTGTTTCTTTACCTATAAGTTCACTTGCTCTTTTTCTTCTCTCACCAGCAACTATATCATATCCTTTTATGGATTTAGTCACTATTATAGGCTGTATAACGCCATGCTCCTTAATTGAGTTGGCAAGTTCAACTAATTTTTCCTGATCAAAAGTTCTTCTAGGCTGATAAGGATTACTTCTAAGTTCACTAATCCTTACTTGAACAATATCTTTTTCAGTAACATTATCAAGTATATCTTTTTCTATAGAATCCATATACAGTGATTCATTACTGAATAATTGTTCAAGTCCTCTTCCAAGAGCTTTTCTTTTATTTTCCATTTCTATCAATCACCTCTTTTGCCAGATTTAGATAGGCAAGAGCTCCCTTACTTTTAGGATCATATTCTAATATTGGTTTTCCATGTGAAGGAGCTTCAACAAGTTTAACTAATCTGGGAATTATAGTACTAAATACTTTTTCATTAAAGAATTTTCTAACATCTTCAACAACTTCAAGACCAAGTAATGTTCTCCCATCCAGCATGGTAAGCAAAACACCTTCAATATTTAAATTTGTATTAACTTTTTGCTGAACTTTGACAATAGTTCTAAGCACTTGATTAACTCCTTCTAAAGAGTAGTATTCGCATTGTATAGGTATTAGCACTGAGTCAGATGCGGCAAGTGCATTAGTTGTTAATATTCCTAAATTAGGCGGACAATCTATTATAATAAAATCGTATCTATCCTTAATACTATCAAGTCTTATTTTCAATTGCTCAGTTATTACAAATTCCTTGTCCTGAACACTAATCTGAATAAGTTCTATATCAACTCCGGCTAAATCAATCATTGCTGGTATAAGACTTAAATTCTTATATTCTGTTTTTATAATCGTATCTTTAATATCACATTCACCCATTAAAACATTATAGATACTTTTTTTAACTTTCATTCTATCAATTCCAACTCCAGTTGTAGCATTGCTTTGAGGATCTAAATCTATAAGCAATATTTTCTTATCTAAATGACCTAAAGAACTAGCTAAATTAATACTGGTGGTAGTCTTTCCAACTCCACCTTTTTGGTTAACTAATGATATAATTTTTCCCATGATGTGTACCTTCCTTACTACTAAATATTTTAACATAGAATGTATTATTTTTAAACATAAATAAAAAAGAATTATTTTATTTATAGAATAATTCTCTTATTTTTCAATGAATTTTTATTTTGAGTTCAATTTTTGCAAACAAATCATCTGTGTTACCATTATTATCTATAAAAGAGCCAATATTATCAAATTCACTTCTGTCATAAGTATTATTAATTATATTGAATAATACTTGTTCTTCAATGCTCAAAGCTCTGAGCATAAGCTCAATTTGTTTACTTAGATTATCAAGGAAATGATTTAAATAATTATAATTATTTTCCATGTCACGAGTTCCAAACTCATAAGATTTTATATATTCTATAACATCTTTTCTGCAACTAGTTATAAGAACATCATACTTTTGTTTAAACATTTCATATTTTTCTCTAGGTATTCGAGATATAATGTCATTTATCCTAGTATTATAATAATTATAACACTCAGTTTTTATTTTATTTAATTCAGATGACAATAATTCTTTCAAAGGTAAAAAGTCTCCTGATATTAAAAAAAAGAAACCGCAAAAAGAATAAGTTCTCCCGTTAAATATAGACATTAAACTTATTCTTTTATTTATATATTCTATAGATTCCATAAAACAGGGATCTTTAGTCATAATAATTATTTTAAATTGTTCAGATGTATTTCTCACTAAATCAAAAAGACCCTCTTTTATAATTTTATCAACTTCAGCAATTATACAAGTTTTGAAAAGAAGAAAATCTTCATTAGTAGTAATATGGTAATTCCTAATAGTTGTTTTAGTACGTTCAAGGTTGTTTAACATTTGTTTTAAGCTATTAAAAAAACTTTCTCCAAAGTAAATCATAATTTCTTTTGGAATTTCATTTATTGTATCAAGCAAGTTTTTAATGAAAAGCTTGTAATATGTTAGATTATCATTATTATTATTTTTTACAGTTGAGAAACACTCTTTCGTTAATAAATCACGCACATCATTAATATCCTGCATTATTTTATCATACTTTTTATCACCAAAATGAAAGTCAGGGTGGTTTTTCATCGCTAACTTTTTATAATTTTTGTCTAATTGTTCAGAAGTAAAATTGTCAGACAAACCTAAAATTTGAATTGCTCTACTTCGCAACATTTTATTTTCCCCCTCTCTCTTTTTTAAATAATCGCTGTATATTATAAAATATTTTTCCGAATTTAACAATATAAATAATTTTGACTTCATTTAAAAAGCTCTCTTTTCATGGCTTAATCTTTACGAAATATTTTTAGAATTTATACTTGACTATGTTAGCAAGACTTACTATAAAAAAATAGAAATCATCTTTCTATTAATTCTTTTAACTTGCTTATTTGATTATCTAAGAGTACACATAATCTATTTATTCTTTTATCACTCATTTTAGTAGTACTTTGGTGCTTATGTAATAGTTCATCAAACTCTTCTACGACACCATTAAGTTTAGATAAGTCTATTCTATTTATATTAGATACATTCTTTATAATATTATCAAAACCATCTATATTGTAAAAGAATCTTCCATTTCCCTCAATTATAATTTCATCATCTGTGTAATCTATCAGATTAAGTGAATTACCAGTATCAAATATAGGCACAACATCTAACCATTTCAATGTATTAACATCTCTTATTATTCCAAAGTTGTTTAAATGTCTGTCATTATTTAACATTATAAAGTCTAATATAAACATATTATCTACTTTTTCACGTGCATTAGAAATTCCATTTTCAGTTAATATTTGAATATAAGTTTCATAAGCATTTTTTTTATCAGTTCCTTTTAAAACTTGATATGCTGGGATTAATTCTGTATTTGTATTAATAAAGCACTCACATTTTGAAACTATATTGTCTTTGACAGTATCCAAAGTATATGGAATGTGATTAAAACCTAATCTATTACATATCATGCTTGCAAGAACTTCATTAAACGGTTGTAGTACTTCGCTTTTAAGACCTGCTTTAAGTAAGTATCTTTTATTATTATCAATAATCCAAGTTTTTCTAAGTACTCCATCTGTAGTATTGTTTGGTGTCATAAAAGTAATATCCGAACTTATTGGTCCATGAATTGTAAATGTTGCTTCTGTAAACTCTAAATCATTAAAATCATTGTCAAAGAAATTGATATCTCCATATTTAATATCTTCATCAAATGGTTTAATCCAGTACTGATCTGAAAGTGATAAGCCAAATGCTTTATCAAGTAATGTAGTTGGGCTTGATATGTTAAGTCTATCCAAGAGCATATCAAGCTTATCTCTGCCTTCCGGGATACCTCTACCTCTAAACCAATCAGTTAATGCTTTATCCAAGCTTTCTGATGATTCGTCTATATTCTTTATTATCAAGGGTGCATAGTTTATATTCTTAATTTCATATATTTCACT
>CAZQOT010000102.1:0-4065 GCA_964595115.1 uncultured Muribaculaceae bacterium
TATTATTAACCGTTGGAACGGTAATAGCTAAAATTATTGCTAAAACGACTAGTACACCAATCAATTCAATAAGAGTGAATCCCTTTCCTCTCCGCATATACATCAATATCCCTCCTAAAAAACTATAATTTATATAAAAACATCTAAATGTGCATTATTTAAATATGCAAATTTACTTCATAGTTTATATCTAAAATAAAATATATAATAACTCTTATCATAAATATATACTATTCAAACCATTCTTTTGAAATGTTAGCATTATGACTCTCCGGTGTTGGATCTGGAATATCAAAATGAATAATGGTCGGTATCTTAAAAGCATTACCAAAAGCAATACACGTTCCTGGTTGTAATGTTTTTATTTTCTCAACTATTTCAGTTGTAATATTAGGAACCATACTCTTGATGAAATTTGTATCTTGAGGATGAACCATCTTAAATATTAAAAAGTTTGAGCATTGAGATAAAGCTGTTTCAGATAATTCAGATGGTCTTTGAGATATAAGCTCTAATAAAATACCATACTTTCGTCCTTCTTTTGTAATACGGTCAAAAATATTATATCCAAGTAAGAAACGGTCATTATCATTTTGAACATAACGATGTGCTTCTTCAAGAATAAGATGTATTGGGAATGTTGCTTTTTCACCAAGTGAAACAACAAAATCGTACATCAATTTAGCATAAATTTTAGTTATTGTTTTAGCAAAACGGTCATCTATATAATTAATATTAAAATTAACAACTTGAGCATTACCCCCATCAATAGAAGTTATTAATTTACGAAGATATTGCTCTTTAGTCACATATTCTTCATATTCAAAATATTTAGCATAATTACTATTTATTAAAGAATGAAGTCTAACTTTCAATATATTAGCGTAGTCATATACCTTATCGCTATTTAATACCCCTTCTGAAATTAATGCAAAATCTAGTGCTTCCCTTAGATGATGAAGCGTATATGGATATGTCCCATCTGGCATTGAAAGCTCTAGTCCTTCTTTAATAAATTGAGTTAGAAACTCTGTTATTAATTGAATTTCATGAAGTTTTCCATCCTTATCAATGATTAAACATTGTCTTAGTGTTCTAATATAACCCGGTTGAACAAGTTTAGTATCAAGACTCAAATCTTTGGTTTTAAAAGTTGTTAAAATTGCTATTAAATGATCCCTTATTTGTCCTGCTGGATCGCCACTATATAAAATATCTAATAATGCTCTAGCGATAATATCATTTTTATAAATGATGACTTTTTCTTCCTCTTTAGCAAAAATACTAACAAGTCGTAAAGATTTTTCAATAATTGGTAATTGAATATGATTATCAGCTCCTAATAAAAGAGCTATATCATCAAGGCCTAACAACCATACAGGTATTTTTAAAATTTCAGTATCTGGAAACGTTAAATTGGTTGTATATGTCTTGAAATTTAGAGATGGATTCACTTGCTTTATTTTTGAAAAAGCATGATGATATTCACCATATGCATCAAAAATAAAAATGTGGGCATTTTTCGGTATGCTTGTACTATTATAAAACATGTTTTGTAACAATCTAGTTACAGAATATGATTTACCACTACCAGTACTACCAAATATGGCAATATGATGAGCAAAAAAATCATTAATATTAATACTAATAGGATAATTATTATAAAGGGGCATTTTACCTATGTATATTTTTTTAGAACTAGTATCGGTATTTCCTAAAACAATGTCTAATTCTTCTTTTTTAATTATTCTACATGCTGTTCCAAGTGAAGGTCTCCTAATTACTCCTGATAAAAATCTTTGTTCTTGCAATTCGCCAATTAAAACCACTTTGATAAGTCCACTGTTTACTTCTTTTACTTCACCTAAAACTTTTAAAGTACCCTCTTCTAAAACAACATGATAGTTAATCAAGTTTTTTACATCAATGGCTGAATTTTCCAAAGATACTTCTACTATATTTTCATTAATTGATGTTACTTTACCTAGCATAATAACCCTCTTTTCATTACTTTATTGATTCTGTGCTATATTCTTCTATAATAATTATAATATAAATGAATAAGAATGTATAGTAAAAATAAAGACCAATTTCATAAATGTAAAATTGGTCTTTATATTATTTTCTACTATCAAACTTTTTTCTCTCATTAGTATTCAGTATTTTTTTACGTAAACGAATGCTTTTAGGAGTAACTTCTACTAATTCATCACCATTGATATAATCAAGGCACATTTCAAGTGTCATTAAACGTGGTCTTTTCAATACAACTGTATGGTCTTTACCTGCTGCTCTTGTATTAGTAAGTTGTTTACCTCTAACAGCATTAACTGCTAAGTCATTATCACGATTATGTTCGCCAACTATCATGCCTTCATAAACATCAATTCCAGGTTCAACAAACATAATGCCTCTATCTTCTAAAGCACCTAACGCATATGCTGTAGTTTTACCATTTTCCATCGACACTAAAACACCTAATTTACGTTCACCAACATTTAAAGAACGCATAGGGGCGTATTCCTTGAAGGTATGATTTAATATACCATAACCCTTTGTCATAGTCATAAAATTAGTTGTAAAACCTATTAAACCACGAGAAGGTATCGTATAGATAAGTCTCACTTGGTTCTCATGATTTTTCATACTTTCCATCGTTGCCCCTCTTAAACCAAGGGCTTCAATTATTGATCCAGCACAATCTTGCGGCGCATCTATTTGTAATTCTTCATACGGTTCACATTTAACACCATTAATTTCTTTGATAATTACTTCTGGTTTTGATACTTGAAGTTCATATCCTTCACGACGCATATTTTCAATTAAAATGGATAAATGTAATTCTCCACGCCCCAAGACAATCCACGAATCATTAGTATAAGGTTCTATCCTTAGACTAACGTCTTTCTGCATTTCTTTATATAGTCTTTCTTCAATTTTTCTGGCTGTAACTAATTCCCCTTCTTTACCAGCAAAAGGACTGGTGTTAGTTGAGAATGTCATTTGTAGGGTTGGTTCATCTATTCTAAGTAGTGAAAGGGACATTTCCTTACCTACATTACATATCGTTTCCCCAACTGAAACATCTGGAAGACCCGCTATCGCAACAATATCTCCCGCATAAGCAATATCTACTTCTTGTTTCTTTAAGCCAAAATAACTATATAATTTTTGAATTCTAAATTGTTTAATACTCCCATCTAATCTAACACATGAAACCATTTCATTTACTCTAATAGACCCATTTGATATTTTACCAATCCCCATTCTACCCACAAAATCATTGTAATCTAGTAAAGCAGGTTGAAATTGCAGCGGTTTTGATTCGTCTCCTTTTGGGGCAGGTATTTCATCTATTATCATTTGATACAAAGGCTCAAAAGTAAGCTTTTGCGTTTTAATATCAGATTCTAAACTAGTAGTTCCCTCAATTGCTGAGGTATAGACTACTTTAAAATCTAATTGGTCATCATTAGCTCCAAGTTCAATAAATAAATCAATTACTTCATCAACTACTTCATTGGGTCTTGCTGATTCCTTATCAATTTTATTAATAACAACAATTGGTTTTACATTGGCTTCCAATGCTTTTTTTAGAACAAATCTTGTTTGAGGCATCGTTCCTTCATAAGCATCAACAACTAATAAAACTCCATCGACCATATTCATAATACGTTCAACTTCACCACCAAAATCAGCATGACCCGGGGTGTCTAAAATATTAATCTTATAATCTTTATATTTAATAGAGGTAGGTTTTGCTAAAATAGTAATGCCTCTTTCCCTTTCTAAGTCATTGCTATCCATAACCCTTTTCATTACTTCTTCATTTTCACGAAAAGTACCGGAGCTTTTTAACAATTGATCAACTAATGTTGTTTTGCCATGATCAACGTGGGCAATAATCGCTATATTTCTAATATTCATTTTTCTCACTTCTTTCGCACATGCAACCGATTATATCACGAAAACATAGATTTGAAAAGAAATCTTATTTAAATATTTAAAAGATTTAAATGCAAAGCTAAGGTATCCAGATATAAGATAAAAGATAATTTAGTCTTT
>CAZQOT010000103.1:0-4003 GCA_964595115.1 uncultured Muribaculaceae bacterium
AATATTATTATTAAAAGAAATGGGTTTGGATGATAAAACCATAAAGATGAGAATAATAAAAGACCAAAATTAATTGGTCTTTTATTATCCATTTATTAATGTCTCTTTCTTTTTTTTCTTGTATTTTGGTTTGTTGATGATTGGATGCCAAAAGAAGATTTCCCACTTTCTTTTGCTATTTGGCTTCTTAACTCTTTAATATATTCTTGATTTTGTTCATTTACAGGTTTACTTAATTCTTCATTAATACCAAACATTAACGAGGTTATAGCTTTACTACCCATATAAATCACTCCTTTTAAAAGATGGGTATATGTTATATTAATTTATATAAATTGTCAATTGTTTTTAAAAACATATTAATAATACCTGTTAATTATGAATTTATAGTATAATTAAAGAGGTGATATTATGATAGATATTAAAGAGATGCCTAAAGGCTTGACAGAAGAAACAGTAAGAAAAATATCCTCATTAAAAAACGAACCAACATGGATGAGGGATTATCGAATAAAATCTTATCATAGTTTTGTTAGTTTACCCCTGCCTTCGTTTGGTCCTAATTTAAAGCTCAACTTTGATGATATAACTTATTATCGACGCATAGATGATAAAGTTTATAATAACTGGGATGAAGTAGATAAAAATATTAGAGATAATTTTCAAAGTATAGGAATTGAAGATGCTGAAAAGAAATATTTGGGTGGTATTGGAGTTCAATATGAGAGTGAAACAATTTATCATAATATGTTGTCTTATTTAGAAGATAAGAGCGTTATATTTACTGATACCGATACAGCTTTACAAAAATATCCTGAAATATTTGAAAAGTATTTTAATAAAATAGTTAATTATGATGAAAATAAATTTACAGCTTTAAATGGTGCTGTTTGGAGTGGTGGAGCCTTTATTTATGTCCCACCAGGTGTTAAATTGGATAGACCACTACAAAGCTATTTTTGGATTAATAATAAACAAATGGGTCAATTTGAAAGAACCATTATTATTGTAGACGAAGATGCATCTCTTGAATATATTGAGGGGTGTACAGCACCTTACTATACTGAAGGGTCTTTACATGCTGCGGTGGTAGAGATTTATGTTATGAAAAATGCTAAATGTAGATACACCACTATTCAAAATTGGGCTTCAAATATATATAATCTAGTTACTAAAAGAGCTATTGTTGAAGAAAATGGGTTGATGGAATGGATTGATGGCAATATTGGTTCTAGGGTTACGATGAAGTATCCAGCATGTATTTTAAATGGTCCGTACGCTAAAGGAACTTGTATATCAATCGCTGTTGGTGGTGAAAATCAAGTGCAAGATACTGGTGCTAAAATGATTCATTTAGCGCCTCATACTAAAAGCAACATTATTGCTAAATCGATTGCTAGAAATGGTGGTAATGCTACTTATAGAGGAACAGTAAAAATTAGTAAAGATGCAGTGAATAGTGCAAGTACAGTTAAATGTGATACGTTTGTCATTGATGAAAAATCAAAGAGTGACACCATACCTAATAACATTGTTGATAACGATAGTTCAACCTTGGAACACGAAGCTACTGTATCACGAATTAGTGAAGATAAATTGTTTTATTTAATGAGTAGGGGGATAGACGCTGATAAGGCAACGGAACTAATCATCATGGGGTTCATTGAAGCATTCCGCAAAGAATTGCCAATGGAATATGCTGTTGAATTAAATCAATTGATGAAATCTAGTTGTTAGGAGGTAATATGAGGTCACGTAGTAAAAAAAGAATTAAGATAATTCCTTTTTTCATTATTGTTGTTTTAATGCTGATTTTTTATACCAAATTATTCAAACAAGAAGATACATATACTAATAATGGGAAAAAAGATGCTGATGAGGTGGTAAAATATTATCCTGTTATCGAAGATACTACAGCTGAGGTAAATAAATATTATATATATGGTATGTCTTTTAATGTTGAGGGCGTTTTAAAATTAAATGATTCAACC
Source organism: uncultured Muribaculaceae bacterium (assembly GCA_964595115.1). GTDB lineage: Bacteria > Bacillota_I > Bacilli_A > RF39 > UBA660 > CAZQOT01. Next base: position 1,992 of record CAZQOT010000103.1, read on the forward strand.
ATAAAAGATATAGTTTTAGTATTAAAAACGGAAAATGAAAAAATATCTCTTAAGACCAATTATGAAATAAAAGAAGATATAATATCATTTCAATCTAGTAATATTATAAATGATGGTATTGTTCTTGATAATCTAAAAACAGGAAGTTATTTTTTGTTGCTTGAAGTTGTGTTTAACAATGACGAATTAAAATACTATTCACTTATGAATGCTACTGCCTATGGTGATATAGAATATTATTCAATGACAAGAAACAATCAAAATAAACGAATAAATGTTAATTTCATTTCAAAGGATAATAAAGCTTATACCAAAATAGAAGTAGATAACGTAGTGTTGCCAGAAGATGTATATGATATTGTTATTGATCCAGGGCATGGAGGAATAGACCCCGGGGCAGTTTATAAAGGAAGGGAAGAAGCAATACTTAGTTTAGATGTATCTAAAAAAGTAAAAAAAGAACTTGAGAAATTAGGTTTCAAAGTGAAATTAACTAGGGATAATGATTATAATCCGGGTTATTTATCTGGTATTGAACAATATGGCCCTGGTGGAAGGGTTAGTATCCCATATGAAACAAAAGCTAAATATATAATTTCTATTCATGTTAATTCTGATAATGTGTATGTTAAAAAAGGGGGATTAGAAATATATATGGCTAATAATTCAAAATTGGATTTAGCAAGATTATTTGTTAATAATATTCTTGCTAATACGGCTATTGATACATCCCCTAATCCTACCTTTAGAAAAGAAAAAGGTATTTATGTTAGAACTTTTTCCAATGCCGATATAAAAATTATGAAAAAAGATACAGATAAAAATAATTATAAGATGTATGATGTTACTACCCAAACACCATATTACTATATGATTAGAGAAACAGGTGGGATGGTAACAAAAGCTTATAATGATGGAAGAAATCCCGAATATAATAAGAATGATTATTATAATTCAAATATAGGGGTGGAATCTTATATAATAGAACTGGGTTATATCAATTGTGATAGTGACTATAATATTATTACAAGAGATCAAGTGGGGTATGCTAGAGGAATTGCAAAATCTTTTGAAAGTTACGTTTTTCAAGAATAAATGAGTAATGTTTTTAAAAAGGATTATTTTGGTAAAGATAATCCTTTTTTAGTTGCTTTTATAATTCAAAAATATGATTTAACTAATTTGTACGAGATTATTAATAATAGTATCATCGAAATGGAAGGAGGGCTAATATGCTAAATCAATTTGTCATTGTAGGGCGTCTAGTCAGAGACCCTGAACTACATGAAACGGAAAATGGCAAAAAAGTAACTACTATTACTCTAGCAGTGCCAAGAAGTTATAAGAATTCTAATGGGGAATATGAAACAGATTTCATTAATTGTATTTTGTGGGCTGGTGTAGCTCAAAATACTACAGAGTATTGTAAGAAAGGTGATTTGTTAGGTGTCAAAGGCCGAGTTCAGACTAGGACAATTGAAAAAGAAAATGAAAAACCAATATATTTAACAGAAATGGTTGCTGAAAAAATAACTTTTTTATCAAGTAAGAATAACAAAGCAGAAAGCAATATTGAAAACGAGGATGAGGAATAATCCTTGTTTTTTTTGGTAATTATTTATATAATAAAAGGGTAAGTATTTATAATTTTATTAGGTATAAAAATAAAAACAAGGATTAATCCGTGTTTTTAAATTCTTCATAGAATAAATCGTCTGGTTTTTTATGGAAAACAGCTGCTATTCTATTTGCCATTTTGTAAGTCAAAGTTCTTTTTTGATTTTCAATTTGCCAATAGAAAGTTTTACTGATATTTAAAAAATTTGCCATATCTTGATATGTATGTCCGTTTTTTATTCTTAAATCCTTTAATTTTTCCAGAATTTACCACCACCTATTTAAATTATAACTAATAATTAACAAAAATACAAGATGATATTCCTATTTAGTTAATTTCATTTAAATGCAAAGCTAAGGTATCCAGATATAAGATAAAAGATAATTTAGTCTTT
>CAZQOT010000104.1:0-3852 GCA_964595115.1 uncultured Muribaculaceae bacterium
CAGTAAACCCAGATGCAGTAGGAACATATACAATTACATATAGTGTAACTGATAGTTCAGATAATACAACTACAGTAGAGAGAATAATTTATGTTATAGATACTACAGGCCCTATAGTTGCATTTGGAACAAATGGTAATAGTGCATGGGCCAAGAATAGAAGCACAACCGTAACAGTGAGTGATGCTGGTGGAGTAAATACAAGTAGTTTGGAATATCAATGGACTACAAGTACAACAGCTCCAAGTGAAGGAACGTTTAACACTTCATTTACCAATGGAGGGCCAATAAATAGTCTGGCTGGAGTAACAGGTGGATATTATTTATGGGTACTTGCTAAAGACAATCAAGGAAACACAGTCATAACAAGAACAGAAGTGTTTAATTTGGATAATACTGCTCCATCAATTACAGTGGATGGAAGTAATCCAGTATATTTACCTATAGGAACAACATATACTGATGCAGGTGCAACAGCAAGTGATGCTCACAGTGGTGTGGGAAGCATAATGCCAACTGGAACAGTAAACGTTAATGTTATAGGGGCATACTACATTACTTACAATGTTAGCGATAATGTTGGTAATGCTGCTACTCCAGTAGTGAGGACTATAAATGTGGTTGATGAATCAGCCCCAGTTATAACAATGATTGGAAGCAATCCAGTTGCTATAACTGTAGGAAGTGTATATAGTGATGCAGGGGCAACGGCCGTAGATAACGTGGATGGTGATATAACAAGTGGAATAGTGATGACAGGAACAGTAAATGTTAATGTTGCAGGAACTTATACAATAACTTATAATGTAACCGACAATGCGGGTAATGCCGCAACTCAAGTAACAAGAACAGTCAATGTTATCGCCCCTAATTACGCAGGCCCTGGATATATTATAAATAAAGGTGTTAACGGCCCAGTTTTAGCAACGGGTATGACACCAATAAAATGGAATGGAAATTCATGGGTGACTACTACAACAAGTGATAGTGAGTGGTATAACTATACAACGTCTGATAAGGAATGGGCTAATGCCACGACTGCAGATGGTAGTATGTGGGTTTGGATACCAAGATACGCTTATCAGATAGCTGATCATTATCATGCAATTTCTGCAGGAACAATTAATATAAAATTCTTGCAAGGGATAACTAATACAACAAGTGATGGTAGTACTGTGGCAATTTCTCCAACGTATAGTGGCTTGTCCCAAACTAATTATATAGAACATCCAGCCTTTATATTTGGCTCTACTGAATTAACAGGAATATGGGTAGCTAAATTTGAAGCAAGTGGTACAACAAGTGCTATAGATTCAAAACCTGGTGCTATTTCATTGCGTCAATTATCAATAGGAAATATGTTTACATACACAAGAAACATGGAAACAAATAGTAGATACGGCTGGGGAACTAGTGGAGCAAATATTGACACACATTTGACAAAAAATGTAGAGTGGGGAGCTGCAGCATATCTTTCTAAATCAATTTATGGTAAAAATAGTGAAATAGACATTAATAATGATTCCAGTTATTATACTGGAGGTGGCATAAATACATATAACCTTTTTGGTGTAAAAAGCACAACAGGAAATATTTATGGTATTTATGATATGAGTGGCGGTTCTTCGGAGTATGTATCAGCTTATGTAAATAGTGGTAACTCAAATTTAAATAATGGATTAAGTATTATCAATGCTGATGCAAAGTATAAGGATGTTTATACAGTAACAACTGATAGCGAATGGAATAACTATACAAACGCTTCTACAAAATATGGAGATGCGGTTTACGAAACAAGTAATGGTATTAGCGGCTCTTATTCGTGGTATAGTGATTATTCTCTTATGCCTTACTCCAATAATACATGGTTTAACCGAGGAGGCCAATACAATAACTTTGAAAGTGCTGGTGCGTTCAGTTTCAATTGTTCTTCTGGTGTACCTCATATCTCTACCGGGTTTCGAGCTGTATTAGTTGTAGGTACAGGTCTATAATAAAAAATTATTTTTATAAAGAGTGATGATAATCCATTGCTCTTTTTTGTGTTTTTGAGTTTAAATCAGGGCAGCTACATTTCATCCTATTTACAGGCCGTTTTGTCTACTGCTTTTAAATATTATTAAGACATGGTATACTATAAATATACAGTATCATGGGAGGTACTTATGAAAACAATAGTTGATTTTAGATTGAGTAAAAAAAGAGTAATAATCAGATGTGATTTAAATGTTCCTATTAAAGATGGGGTTATTGAAGATGATACTCGTATTAGGGAGAGTCTTGAAACAATAAAACTTGCTATTGATGCAGGAGCTAAAGTAATTATTTTATCTCATTTAGGACGTATAAAAGATGAAGCTGATAAAGCAGAAAATAGCTTGTTACCAGTAAGTAAGAGATTAAGTGAATTATTGGGTGTTCCAGTAAAGTTTGTTCCTCATACAACGGGCGAAGAGGTTGAGTTTGCTGTTTCAACGATGCAAGATGGGGAAGTAATAATGCTTGAAAACACTCGTTTTGAGGATCTTAATGGTAACAAAGAAAGTGGTAATTCAGAGACATTAGGTAAATACTGGGCATCGCTAGGTGATATATTCATTAATGATGCTTTTGGAACTTCACATCGTGCTCATGCATCAAACGTTGGGATTGCATCTCATTTACCTCATGGCATGGGGTTGCTTGTTATGAGGGAATTAGAAGTTTTAGAAAACGTAATGAATAAACCAGAACATCCTTTTATAGTTATCTTAGGTGGAGCTAAAGTAGAAGACAAATTAGGAGTAATCCAAAATCTTTTAAAAATTGCTGATAAGATATTTATTGGTGGAGGGATGTGTTTTACCTTCTTAAAAGCATTAGGATATGATGTCGGTGGTTCATTAGTCGATGACACTAAACTTGAATTATGCAAAGAACTATATGAACAAAATAAAGATAAATTAATATTACCTGTTGATGTAATGGTAGGTAGTTCATTGACACCAATGAGTACTGTTAAACTAGCTAATATAAAAGATATTAGACAAAATGATATTGGTTTAGATATGGGTGTTCAAACAATGGATAATTTACGTAATACGTTGTTAGGAGCTAAAACAGTTATTTGGAATGGACCTTTAGGGATGTTTGAAATAGATAAATTTAATATGGGAACAAGAAAGTTGTTGGAATACTTGGCAACTGTAAAAGGGAAGGTTCTTGTTGGGGGAGGCGAAACAGCTGCCGCCACCACAAAATTTGGATTTAAAGATAAATTCTATCACATATCAACAGGTGGGGGAGCAACGCTTGAATATTTAGAGGGGAAACCTTTACCAGGAATCGAAATATTAAAGCAATAGAGATGAGGAAGTGTAACTTTGAAGAAGCATAAATATAACATAATTATTTTAGTTTTAGTAACTCTAATTGTGGCTTATTTCGTTTTAAAAGATGATTTTACTAATATTATAGATGCTATTTCTAAAGTAAATATTTGGTGGGTAATATTTAGTTGTATATTAGTTGTTGTATTTTGGTATTTTCAAGCCTTAAGCCTATCAGCTCTATCTTCGACAACAGGTAGGCGATTTCCATTTTTAAAAATGCTTAAATCAATGATAATATGTAATTTTTTTAGTGCTATTACACCATCAGCAACAGGAGGACAACCTTTTCAAATATATTATTTGAAAAAAAGTGGGGTTGATTTAGGAACAGCTACCAATCTAGTAGTGGAACAATCAACTCTTTATCAAATGGCTTTAGTTGCATTATCTTTTGTAGCACTTGCTGTTAATTCCTTTTATAACATTTTTCCTCCTGATAATATATTAAGAAATTTAGTAATTATTGGGTTTGTTGCCAATT
>CAZQOT010000105.1:0-3781 GCA_964595115.1 uncultured Muribaculaceae bacterium
TATCTTTTTAATAAATTCTATTGTTATTTGGTTTATATCAGTACCTTTAGGAATCCATCTTCTTATCATTCTATTGTTGTTCTCATTACTTCCTCTTTCACCTGAACAATAAGGATGAGCATAAAATACTAATGTTCTATTACTTTTCCTTAAACAAGAAGCTTCTAATGCTTCATAGTCTTTAAATTCACTTCCATTATCAAATGTTATTGTTTTAAATTTACCATAAAATTTACTACCATATTTTCTTTCTAATTTATTAAATGCTTTTTTAACATTCTCTTTTTCTTTACTATTCAATTTTAATATTATTTCTTCTCTAGTCATTCTTTCTGTGAATGTTAATAACACTGAGCCTTTGCCTTTTCTTTTCCCAATTATTAAATCGCCTTCCCAATGACCATATACTGCTCTATCATTTGCCTCTTTAGGTCTAAACTCAATACTCTTTTCGGGTGGTATATGAGAACTTACACGTTTTTCCTTGTTTTTATTATTATGTTTTTTTGTATAAGTTAAATCTTTGTTTGTAAGGTTAAATACATCCCCTAGATCAATATTATTACGTATTGTTCTTGCCGTTATTTGAGTATTAAATTTTAAACCTTTTTCTTTTATTTCACCTATAATGGCTTCTGGACTTTTTTTATTATCTTTAATTTCCTTTTCTATATAGCCAACTAATTCATAATCTTTATTAAGTTTAATAACTTGGCCTTTACCTTTTAGATTAAATAAATATTTTTCCTGTGAGACATCAGCGCTATATTCAATACGGTCTCTCCACAATGAATCCTTTGTTATCACTTTGCCTCTTTGAATTTCTCTGCGTATTGTTCTTTCGCTTTTGCTCAACAATCCACTTATTTCCTTGCTTTTTTTCTTATCTTTATTAAACCATCTTTCAATCATTGTTTTTTCTGCATAAGTTAAATGTTTGTAATTTCTTGTCTTTTTGTTATAATTAGTTTGACACATATATTTACCTCCAATGTGGTTTTGTCACTAACATTGTAACATAGGTAATAATATGTGTCTTTTTTTATACCTTTTTTGGACACTTACTTTTTCAATTTATATTCTTCATATTCATCTAACAACTCAATAATTAATTTTGTTTTGCTTTCCCATGTATTTTCTAGTGCTTCTTTTTGCAATAAATTAATATATTTTTTATCGTTTTTTAATTTCAATGCCTCATTCAATTTTTCTACAAAATCTTCTTTGTTTTCAGCAATTAATACTGACTTATATTTTTTACATTCATGCATAGCTGTTGTTACTATTGGTTTTCCCAAAGCCATATATTCAAACAATTTTAATGGGGAAGTAGCTTGCGTTATTTCATTTATTAGAAAAGGAATCGTGCAAACATCAAATTCTTTAGCATAATAAGGTAAAGAATTATATTCTTTAGGGCCTATATAACGAATGTTTTTTACTTTGTTAATTTCACTTTCATCAAATTTATTATCATATTTTACACCAATTAAAACAAACTCAAAATCGGTATTTTGGGCTGCATATTTTAGCATATCATAATCGAACCACGATGCCAAAGCACCATAATATCCTATAATAGGCTTTTTAACATCAATAACCTTTCTAAAATCGCTAGTAACAATATTTTTATTTTTTAAATTTTGAAAGTGATCAATATCAACACCATTACATGAAAAAACAATATTCTTTTTTCTATATTTTAAAACATCTTTTTCAATATTATCAGCTGTAACAACAATCAAACAATTACTTTCATCTTTCATTACATAATCATATTTGGTTTTGATATTTTTTGGTAATTCACTTGTAACTGATATTTGTGGACTTAAATCGTCTATATATTCATATAGAATTTTAAATCCTTTTTTTAAATATTTTTTCATTTCTGACACACTTATTTCCATCTCTGTAGAATAAATATGTAAATAACAAGGTTTATTTTGAGAAATTATTTTCTTTTCTAAAATAAGTTTTACTAATGGAGATTTTAAATTAACTAAATATAAGCTTTCGTTAATAGCTTTAAAATCTTTTACTTTGTCATTATTAGATGCCTCATAAAAATATAACACATCAGAGTTAGCCATGTTTTTTGCAATATGTTGAGGCCTTTGAAACAAGTGTACATTCCATCCAAAGTTACTACGCCACAGCATTATTCTTTTATGATTTTTGCTTTTTGATATTATCTTATCAATTTTCATTTCAATCAACTTTACTTTTTTCGTTTTGATAATATAATAACAAATGAATATTTTTATATTTCTTAATATAGCTTTCAAAAATTGAACTATACTTTTCATTTGTTTTTTGAAAATCATATGCTTTTTCAAAAAGCCAATTGGTTTCTGAATCAAATGCCATTTTATATAGCGATATATTCTAACAATTAGATATCTTATTCCCTGTTTTTCTAATACTTTTTTTGCTTTCCTTAATTTCTTCATATTTTCTCCTTGCTAGACATTGTTTTATAATATTTATCACATATTTCTTGAACATTGCCAGATTTTATAATTATTCCCTTATCAAGCCAAACAACTTTATCACATATTTTTTTTATTGATTCAAGTGAATGAGAAACATAAATAACCGTGGTTCCTCCTTTTATCATCTCAATCATTTTTTCTTCTGATTTTGCTTGAAAATTAATATCACCTACACCCAATATTTCATCAACAATGAGTATTTCTGGTTCTACAATAACTGCGATTGAAAAAGCTAATCGAGCTACCATACCTGACGAAAAATTTCGAACTGGAACATCAATAAAATCTGGTAATTCTGAAAATTTAACAATGTCATCAAATTTTTCTTTTACAAATTTTTCGGAATAACCCAATACTGAAGCATTCAAGAAAATATTTTCACGGGCTGTAAGTTCTAAATCAAATCCCGCTCCAAGCTCTATCATAGGACTTATAGCTCCTTCTACAATCACTTTTCCTTTTGTAGGTTTTATAACTCCCGCCACAACTTTTAACATTGTAGATTTGCCAGCACCGTTTGCTCCAATCAAACCTATTACTTCACCTTTTTTTATATCTAAATTTATATCTTGTAAGGCCCAAAAACTATTGTTCTTCTTCTTTTCTTTTTTAGAAAAAAAATCAACAAACATTTGCTTAAATGAATAATTTTTTTCTATTCCTAAATTGTATTTGACACCAACATTTTCCAACTTTATCATAGCATCCTCCTATAAGTAATAAATGAATTTGTCTTGTTTTAACCTAAAAACAATTGTCCCAATTGCCAATATAAAAATAGCGCTTAAACCACATGTTAACCAATGGGTGAGGGATGGGACTTGTGAATACAAAATAATTTGTCTAGCAAAATCAATGTACCAGTATAATGGGTTCAATTTGAAAATGGTCTGAAACTCAGCCGGAATAATACTCAAATCATACATTATTGGGGTCATATACATCCACAATGAGATAAAAATCCCATATATATATATCATGTCTCTAAAGAAAACGGTTATTGCTGATAACAGCAATCCCAATCCAATTGCAAAAATGAACAAACACAAAAACGAAAAGGGCAATAACAGATGTAAAATTGTAATGCTCACTTTTGTCCCTTCTGCAACATCCCCTGATATTAATATAATTAAATACAAAGGAACCAAAGTTAATAAAAAATTGATACCAACAAATAATGGTTTTGATAATGGGAAAATATATTTTGGTATATATAATTTGTTTAATAAGTTAGCATTACTTGTAACAGCACACATTGCTAAATTAGTAGCTTCACTTATATATTGAAA
>CAZQOT010000106.1:0-3713 GCA_964595115.1 uncultured Muribaculaceae bacterium
TATGTGGATGGTGATATAAGAGGTGGGCTGACTGTAACCAAAACAAGGGGTACTCAAGCAGAAATAGAGGCTCAGTCTAGAAAAGTAAGTGAACTAAGAAATGCGGTGAGAGAAGAAAACGAAAAAATTGCTGCATCCAAGGCAGCAAGGCCAGAATATACGCAAAGCATAGATGAACTTCAAAAACACCAAGCAGAGGAAGCCGAACGAGCTAGAGAAGAACGCAAAGCAGTTTTTGAAAAAGTAAGATTAAGCTATAAATCACAAAATATTTTTTCTAGAATGTTATATACCATTCAAGGAAGAAGACCAGATTTTAACGTCATAAATAATGTTCTAAAAAAGAATTGGATTTCTTGATAGAGATAAGAATGGGGATAAATAAGCACCAAACAGAGCGCCTCGAAGAGAAAAAAGAAGATATGAGAGAACGCGGTGTTTCGTATCGAGAAATAAGTAAAGCAGTTAATAAGACGAAGTGGAATGAGTTTTTGAAGTACTTAAATAATCCACACCTAATAAATGACGCAATAAAATTAGACGAAATGAAGGGAAGAGGTATTGCTTAATGGAAAACAATGATTTTACAATGCAAGATCTAATCTTAAGTTTTAAGGATCTTGAATTAAGTGAAAAGAGAAGGGAATTTGGAAGAGAGTTGGCTGAGGCGACAGTTGTTATTCAAAAACTGTTAAATGATATATCAGAAGGAGAAATACCTATTGATTTAGATAGATTCAACAATCTATATGATGGTCAGTCTACTGAAGATGAATATTTAACTGGTTTATATGAAGATTTTTTGACATTTAAAGAATTACTTGCAATGTATTTAAGCAAGACAACTGAAATATACTATGAAGATGTTTAAAGTTAACTTGTTTTATTCTTTATTAATTGTAATTATAATTTATAAAATCCCAATTCGTAAAAATTGGGATTTTATATATCGTTAGTTCTATCTTTATAATTCTATATTAAATTTCTTTCTTCAATGTGTTTAGTTTGGTACTATTTTTTAAATATAGAACAAAGGCAACAACAGCAAATAGTGCTATTGAAATAACTGCTTCCAACACTGTATATACTGTAATGATGCTGATTTAAAGAGTCCACCTATGATTAAAGCACTACATGTTATTGTATAATGGAAAGCTATCGTAATTATATCAAAAAACTTGATATTTTTTTATATCAAGTTTATAATTATGGATCTATTTTATTCAAATCCTTAATAGCAGGTCCATAGATAACATGACCATGTTTGTCAAAAATTGAACCATGACACTTACATTCCCACAGTTTATCTACATCATTCCAAATTAGAGAACATCCCATATGAGTACATTTGTTTTCTAAAAAGACATATTTGTCTTCGCTTTCTCTATAGACTAATGCATTAATATTCTTATACTTCATAACTTTACCACTATCAATTTTTATCTTATCTAAATCATATTCCTTAACAGCCCATTTGCTGGTTATTAAGCCATTTATACTGTGACCAATCATTCTAAATGTTGATTTTAAATCCTTAATTAACGTACATCTATTGGTTCTATATAAATCATCATAAGGTTTATTAGTAAGCATATTAGTTACATTCTTAGCAGCAATATGACTATTGGTAAAACCCCATTTTTGAAAACCAGTAACCAAAATTATATCGGGCTTGTTATTAGAATATTGTCCAACGAAAGGTAATGAATCAATAGGCATACAATCTTCAGTAAACCATTTAAATAATATCTTAGCATCTTTATCTAATTCGAATATTTTATCAGTTAATAATTTATAACGTTCATTTATATCAATATCTATTCCAGTATAATGATCACTTCCTCCAATTATTAGCGTAGAATCATCATAAGTTCTAAAATAATAATAGGGTTCATCTAATGAGATATAATTAGAATTTATTTTTACTTTTGTTTTAAAGGCTATGGCATATGATTTACTTTGATATATCTTAGCGAAATATAAATTATCAGGATATAAAAAAGGATAATGACAGGTCATAATAATTTTACTTGTTTTTATTTTGTATTTATCGTTAATTAATACTTCATAACCATCATCTTGTTTATCAATTTTAGTTACCTTGGAATTCTCATATAATGGAATATTATTTTTTATTAAGATATCTATAATACTCATCATGTATTTCATGGGATTAAAGATAAATTGATTATTAAATTCAATTGCTTTTTCCCATTTTAAGATACCTTTTTGTGGTTCTAATAATTTAACATCACAAATATCCTTAACTAACTGATATTGCTTGTTTAAAACATCAATGTTTTTTCCCTCATCAGCACATACTATTGTACTTTCTTCTTTATAATCACAATTTATGTTTTCCGTTTTAATAATATCTTTTATGATATTTAATCCTTCCATTTGTGATTTTAGATATGAAATTGCTTTCTCTTGACCATGTTTTTTACTTATTTCATCATATAGTGAATCATGGGCAATACTTATTTGGGCTGTTGTGTAAGCGCTAACGCCACTGGCTAACTTCCTGCCATCTACTAAAATAAATTTTATACCATTTTTCATAAAATTATAAGCACACATTAAACCTGCTATACCACCACCAATTATTAAAACTGGAGTATTAGCATTTTTATTTATTCTAGGTAGTTTCTTATCAACATAATCTTTCATCCATATTGATTTCATTATTATCACCTAAAATTAGTATAAACAAACATTCATAAATTAATCAAAAGAAAAACACAATGTTTTGTGTTTTCGTTATTTTTAACCTTTTAATATTCGAAGATAATGATTGGCTTCTCTTAAGACATGATCTGCTAATAACGGTATTATTATTGATCTAATTTCACAGGCATCCAATCCTTTTGTTCCAGCGGCTTTAAAATTTCTATATTTTAAAGTTTCTTGTAAAGTCTTGTTTCTTAGATTTTGCATTGTTGCATCGGTCATATTTCTAGCTTCCTCTAATAAAGTCATGTAATCCATGGCAAAATCATCAGCTGTTTTTATTAAATCATTTTCGGTAGGGTCTAATAATCCTCTAATAAATAGGGCATGTTCCATCATAATTTGATTCCAAAATAATTCAACTTGTCTAAAATCTTCTAATTCAATATCTTGACCATTTTCTAATGCCATTACATAAGTACGATATAGTTTGGCTTCCCTAAGGATATGATCTATTAGAAGTGGGTAATTAAAAGTAAATAATTTACATGACAGCATGTCATTTAAGATTTTTTCTTTAAATGATATCAATCCATTCAGTAAATTTATAGCGCGATTATTTATACTTCTGATTACGTTTTCTGGTATCATTTGTGGAGCATGATTAACTCCTTGTTTTAAGTTGTTTTCAGCTAAAGTAATGTTTCTATTTAAAGTAATACCGGAAAGGTTCTCTGTTTTGGTCTCAACACTTAATGTGCAGTTGGTAACTATTTCCCCAGAATCTAGAATTTGAGGGCGAATAAGGCCGCTACTTATACTTACAACATCAGCTAACAGTTTTTCAAACTCATTTTTAAACATTTCAGCTTTTTCAATAAAATCCCTATCCTTTGATGGGAAACCAGCCTCTAAAAAAAAGGCATGTTCTTTCATTATTCTTGAAAAGAACAAATGTAATTCAAGTGAAAGAGTAATATATCTTTGCATTTATTTCCTCCTAGTATATTATTGTTAAGGTTTAAACAAGAGAGATTTTGTTT
>CAZQOT010000107.1:0-3684 GCA_964595115.1 uncultured Muribaculaceae bacterium
TACTACATATTTATTAAAAAGAAAAGACTATTGACCTTTGTCAACAGTCTGAAAAAGATATCATTATGATATCTTTTGTTTATGACGGTTACCTATGGGCTAATTGTTACTACATTTCTTGTTGCAGTTGCTGTAAATGCCCCAAATTCACTATTAGCACTTGTGGTAACCGATATAGTTATCGGATTCATACTGGTAATGGATGCCGCGGTGTAGTTAGCTGGATCTGCTCCATAATCATCCAAATCTGCTAGAATATCCCCAACCACCGGCGTCGTTATACTAGGATTAACAGTAGATTGTAATACTTGATATTCAATACCAGTTACAATCATCTTTGCATCTGACTCAAATGCGCCTCTCTTAGCGCTACTGATTATACCAGAAATACCTGGTACAGCAATAGATAAAATAATAGCCAAGATAACAATTACAGCCAATAATTCTACTAATGTGAACCCTTTTTTGCCATTTAACATATCCTTCCTCCTCCATGTTATAAAAATACATTGGCACATTATTATTTATTAGCTATCTTTTAATTTTTATACATATTCAGTATTTAAATTATTATATATTTATCTAATAAACATAATGCTTTCAATATCAATATTAGGTTTAACCAAAAATTACGCTTTATACTATCTTTTTACAAAAAAAGGATACCTTGTGGTATCTCTAATATATAACTAACCTATGGGATTATCTGCAATATACGCTGCACAGTCTGCATATGGCGTCGCATAAGCATCTAGATATTTTACTGTCGTTTTTGTGGCTGTTGCAGTAAAAGCTCCAAATTCACTACCAGCAGCAGATTCCACACATACTGTTATAGGATTTAAGTCAACTATATAAACATTTGTATAATTGGCAGGGTCTGCTCCATAGTCCGAAACATTAGCGATAGGCGTTGCACTTGCTGTAGGTTTGGTAATTGATGTATCGACCGTTGACTCCAAAACTCTATATTCTGCACCTGTGGCTATCATTTTAGCATCTGATTCAAATGCTCCTCTCTTAGCACTATTAATGATACCAGAAATACCTGGCACAGCAATAGCTAAGATAATAGCTAAAATTACGATTACGGCCAATAATTCTACTAATGTGAACCCTTTTTTGCATTTCAACATGTTTTTCCTCCTTCTTGTTACAAAATACATTAACACATTAATATTTATTAACCACATTTTAGTTTTTATACATTTTTCAAATCATTTATTGTTTGTTGATAATCTGTATTATTAACTATATAAGACCCTATTACAAGCATGTCACAACCTGCATCAATACATAATTTAGCTGTTTCCTTATTTATGCCTCCATCAATTGATATTACAGTATTTAATCTTCTTTTCATAATTTCTCCTTTTAACAATGTAACTTTTGTTAAAGAATTTTCTATAAAATTTTGACCACTATATCCAGGCTCGACACTCATAATTAAAACTAAATCAATCTTATCTAATAAATAAAATATGTCTTTGATATCAGTATTAGGTTTAACTGAAAGTCCACATTTTATACCATTGCTTTTGATGCTTTCTAAGACCGTTAAATCATCATTCAAAGTTTCATAATGAATTGTAATATATTCTACATTAGATAACGTTAATTGATTAATATAATCAAGAGGTTTTTTGACCATTAAATGAATATCTAATAATTTTTTTGAAAATTCACCTACTTCTTTAATTCTTGAAATTGAAAAATTAACAGGCTCTACAAATTCTCCATCCATTACATCAACATGTAAATAATCAGCATCTGTTTCATTTAATTTTTTAATTGATTCATTATTATTTTGGCTCAATATTGAAACGGATATTTTTACCATGTACATCTTCCTTTTCACGAATAAATTTTATATAATTATCATATCTAGATTGTAATATAATTTTTTTATTAACTAATTCTTTAATTTTACAAGTATCTTCCCTTAAATGAGAACAATCCCTATATTTACATTCATTCATATGCTTCACAAATTCAACAAAAGAATTTTTTATATTTTCTTTTGTCATATCATAAAAAGAGAGTGATGAGAAACCTGGTGTATCAGCTATAAGAGCATCATCAATTTCTAATAACTCAACATGTCTAGTTGTATGTTTTCCCCTGCCTAAAGCATGTGATATGCTATCAGTCTTAAGATTTAATTCAGTATTAAGTAAATTTAATAAAGTTGATTTGCCAACACCACTTTGTCCTGTAATGACTGTTGTTTTATTTGTTAAGAGTTTATGCAACTCATCTATTTGGGTGTTCTTAATAACTTTATAACCGATATGTTCATAATATTTCATATATTTTAAAGTTTCTTGTAACTCTTTTTTTAAAAGTAAATCTAATTTTGAAAAGCAAATAATAATATCAACATTATTAAACGTTATAATACTTATCATTTTATCTAAAAGATATAAATCCAAATTAGGTTCCTTAACACTAATTACTATTAAAGCCTGATCAATATTAGAAATGGGTGGTCTTACCAATTCATTTTTGCGAGGTTTAATTTCTGTAATTATTTTTTTATCGGCATCAAATATGACAGTATCACCAACTAATGGTTTTACACCATCATTTTTAAATTTACCTCTAGCCTTGCATTCTACACATCCTTTTTCATACTTTACTTTATAAATATCACTAATATTGTTAATTATTTTCCCTATCACTCAGTGCCCTCATCTTCCCCAGTAGGTTCTTCTATAGGTTTTTCTATCTCTTTTGAAACTTCAATTCTAAGGGTTACACCAGCAACAATTTTGGAATCAACTGGTCTACTTTGATATATTACAAGACCAGGATTATATTCATTGGTAGGCTTATAAGTGATATTTAATGTAATCCCATATTGATTAGCAAAAGCTTTGGCATCACTTTCAGTCCATCCTTCACCAACCATATCAGGATAAACATCATATATGTTTGGTGTATATAAAGTTATTTCATCGCCTTCTTTTAATTTTGAACCAGCTTCAATGTCTTGTTCAATGATAATATCTTCCTTTTCACGATATTGTTCTACATCATCTACATCTTTCTTTTCCCTTTTAACTGTAATTCCAGCTAAATTTAAAGCTGCCTTAATCTCATTAAAATCCTTGCCAATGTAATTCTCTACTTCAAGGTAATTTTGGCCTGTTGATTGATATAGAATTATCATCGTTCCTTTTTTTATCATACGGCCAGCAGCTGGGGATGTTTTTACAATATTACCTTCAACAATCGTATCACTACTTATCTGTTCAAGTTCAACCGCAACCTCAAAACCAGCTTTTTTCAGAATAGATTCAGCATTTTCAACATTCATATCTGCCACATCGGGGACTTTTATATCAGGAACCCTCATAACAGATGGAATAACAATAAAAACTACAAAAATAATAAGAATTAGACTAGCTAAAATTATTGATAAAATAACATAGGCTTTTTTATTAGGTTTAAATTCATCATCATTAACGGGTTTAGCTATGTCTTCTTCTTTTTTCTTTTCTTTATCATCTTTTATAACAGGTAACACTTTAGTATCTTCCAAGTCATGTTCTAAATATTTATAAACATGTCTCTTTTCATTTAATCTATTATTATCAAGGGCTGATTTTAAATCCTCATACATTTCCCTTGCATTATTATATCTATTTTTAGGATTTTTAGCCGTTGCTTTAATAATTATAT
>CAZQOT010000108.1:0-3602 GCA_964595115.1 uncultured Muribaculaceae bacterium
CTCTAAGTATCATAACTGTTATTTGTTGAATTTGTTGAATATCATTAGTTGTCCTGGTAATTAAGGAAGATGCTCCGAATTTTTCAAACTCAACATTAGAAAAACTCTCGACTTTTTTGAATATACCATCTCTTATATCACGACCTAAACCAGTTGACACAAGGGATGCAATATAACCAATTACTACAGCAGATATCATTGCTACCAAAGCAAGTGCTATCATTTTTATACCAGCTACAATAATATAATTTCTTTGTAAAGCATCGACATCGATTCCTATATTTTTATATTCGTTTTTTATATATATTGTAGCCGATTGATTAATCATAGTTTCAGGCATTATCGTTAATTTACTATTTATTTTTTCAATAATAGTTTCTAGTTGTGACTGAGGCAAACCGGCAATAACAGTAAATGGATCAATTCCCTCTGGTAAAGGCATATCATCAATACCAAAAACAGTTTTAGACTCTATTCCATAAACAGCCAATATAGCTTTGGCCATAGTAAATTCAATATCTTCTATATTCTTTTTATTGTTACTTATTTTATAAATAGGTTCCTCTTTTAGTGTTGGATATGATTTTATATATTCATTGTATTGCTTATCAGTTAATTTATCTTTTGATAATAATTCATAATGCGATATGACTTCTTCCTTTTGATTAACATCTATGAATAATAAAATTTTATCCATTTCACTCTTTCTAATAACATTAGGTACTGAGGATTCAATACCCCCTTGTTGAATGCCTGTATTTACTATGTTAGACATATAATCAGGTAATGATAATTCGCATATCGCTTGAACAAAAAGTAATATGATAATTATTAATATCTGAAATTTAAATGGTTTTAAATATTTAATTAAGTGTTTCATTTATATTGTTCTCCTTCTTTTGGATAATTCTCCATAACAAAACAATTATACGTTTATTGATAGATAATTGTCAATCAAACAATATAATTATATGATTTAGTATTTCTTTTTTATCTTGTCATCTTTCATGTAGGCTTTTTTAATAATATTAGAACCATATTTCATCTTTAAAGAATCAAGTGTTTCATCAAGTTTACTAATTTTATCATGACTATCGCCTTCTTCAAATAAAGACATTTGATAATTAAATTCTCTAACTAAATTATCAACTCTAAGACCAACTAGTCTAATAGGAACATCTTCCCACATTTCATTTAATAAGGATTTGGCAGTCTCAAATATTTCTTCTGTTATATTGGTAGCATTTTTTAATTTTCTTTGATGCGAATAGCTTTTAAAATATTGATCTTTTAAAATAACCACTATAACATTGGCATAACGATTTTGTTTTCTAAGTTCAAGGCCAAGGTTTTCAGATAAGATATGTAAAACTTTATTTACTTCTTCTTTAGTTTTTAAATCATGATCTATAGTTGTAGAATTACTTATTCCTTTGGTTTCACTCCTCTCACTAATAACGAGTGAATTATCAATTCCTTTAGCTTTATTAATCATATCTAAAGTCATATTTTTGAAATATGGATATAATTTGTCATAAGAGGCATTCGCTAAATCACCGATTGTATTAATTGAAAGACCTCTCAATTTAACACTGGTTTTTTTACCTATTCCAAATAAATCTTCAATCGAAATGGGCCACATTTTATCTTTAATTTCATGATCATACAAAGTATGAACTTTATCAGGTTTTAAAAAATCAGAAGCCATCTTAGCACATAATTTGTTATTACCAATACCAATATTTACGGTAAAGCCTAATATGTTTTTTATTTTTTCTTTAAGTTTATATGCAAACTCCACTTCGTCTCCATACAAATTCTTAACTTTACTATAATCGATAAAACATTCATCGATTGAAAATATTTCAATATCAGGAGTATAATTACTTAACAAATCAAATAATCCATGTGATTTTTGTTGATAAAAATCATAGATAGGAGGAAATATTTTTAAGCCAGGGCATTTTTTACGAGCCATATATAAGGGTTCACCAGTAATAATGCCACAAGATTTAGCAAGGATAGATTTAGCTAAAACGATACCCGCTCTTTTCTTTTCATCGCCACCAATAACAGCAGGTATATTTCTTATATCTTCTTTATGTCCATGATTAAGCATATAAATAGCACTCCATGATAAAAAGGCATTATTAACATCAATGTGTAAAATAATTTTCTCCATATTATCACCAATTACATTATACCACAAACCTGTGTTCGTGACGTTACAAAAATAAAAAACTACAAATGTAGTTTTGCTAATCTTTTTCTATTAAAAATTTTTTTAATAAACTTATATCTTTCTTTTCCACAATAATATCATCCATTATATCGATGATTGGCATATCCACTTTCTTATTTCTTAATAATTTATATATCGATTTTAATGTATATAATCCTTCTATAGTTGTGCTATTTATATAATTATCTATCTCTTCCCTTGGAGCTTTTGACCCTATTAAGCGACCAAATGAAAAATTACGGCTTTTGGTACTAGTACAAGTTAATAATAAATCCCCAATTCCAGCATACGATAAAATGGTTTTTTTATTTCCTCCTAAAGCATGAATAAGTCCTTTTATATCATGTATTGCTTCTGTAATCAACATCGCTTGAGTTGATTCAGGCAACCCCATACCATCGATGATACCCGCTGCTATAGCAATAATGTTTTTAATTGAACCACATATCTCAACACCAACAATGTCATCACAAGTTCTTACTTTTACATATTTGTTTTGTAAAGCCTTTTTAATTATTTTTAATGTCTTCTTTTGCTCACTAGCCAAACTAAGGCCAATTGGAACATAACTTGCAATATCAATTGCAAATGATGGACCTGACATTACTGCTAATCTCTTTGTTTTAATATGTTTTCTAACTACATCATCAACAAATAAACAAGTATCCTGCTCGATACCCTTTGATCCAATACAAATATATTGTTTATTGTAATATTTACTTAATTCTTTGCTGACATCATCAACATAACCAGCAGGCACCATTATAAAAATTATGTTACTGTCCTTAACACATTCTTCCATATCAGTAGTATAAGTTATGCATTCAGGCATGGTTACTCCTGGTAATAATTTGGGATTACCATTATTTTCTAACAATGTTTGTTTTTCATCCTCAAATTTGGTCCACATTATTATCTTTTTGTTATTTTCAGCTAACATAAGAGCAATCGATAAGCCATATGCTCCTGTCCCTAAAACTGCTATTTTCATATTCTGTCCTCTTTCAATATAAATATTTTCTTACCATAAATAATTATACAACAAAATTTATTTTCTAACAAATAATTTTTTGTACTCGTCCAATAATCCCTGTTGTAAGACGAACTTTTATTCCCCTTGGATGAACACTGCTATTAGTTAAAATATCCCCTACAATTCCTTCTGTCAATTTACCTGATGATTGATTTTGTTTTTCAACTATCATTACTCTAATTCCACTTTTTAGATTATTTCTTATTGTACCATCCATTTAAATCACTGCTTTCCTTTAATAGTATATCATCTTTCTACTATTACCAGTAACCATGGTTCAATGAAAAGTTAACGTAGAAAGTTAGAAAACAATAAGAAAATGCAGGA
>CAZQOT010000109.1:0-3596 GCA_964595115.1 uncultured Muribaculaceae bacterium
GCCATTCAGATGATTATCATTTATTCTTGATGACTTAGCTCTTCTACCATTTTTATTTGAAATAATAACTATATCTATATTATAATTCAGTATTTTGTTTTTATTTTTTTATATTTTAATTCCATAAATAAAAAAATGAGACAACTAATAAAACAATATCCCATATTTTTAAAACAAAAAAGAGAGTTGATAGCTCTCAGATAAATTAAAATCCATAATAAGTACATATTTTTACTATTAAATAATTTTCACATTCCATATCATACATGCTACCACTTGTTATTTTAATATCTTTAGTCGGATGAAAATATTTATTGTCATTTCCCTTGCTAAACCTTTTTCTAATTTTGTTGTATATGCTGATATAATGTCACCTGTTGTAAGTGTAATACCTAATCTTACAGCACCACTATAAGTGAAAAATGAGTAAATAAAGAATACTATTAGAACACTTAATATTATGATTTTGTAAACTTTTCTTTTTTTAAAATATGATATTACTGTTAAACTTATTATTAGTAATAGTAAAATACCAATAAACCATGACATAAATATTTCTCCTATTCTATTTTTCTATAATAAATTCTGCTGAAACGGGATAAGTTTTGATGTTCCCTCCTGATCCAAAAATAACATGTGTATTAATGCGATAGTGCCCAACAGGTAATTTACCATAAAGCCATTCCCAATCTCTTTTGATTTCAACTTTTTGAGTTGCCCTTAAAGCATATCCAATCGAAATAAACCCGTAATTTTCAAGTATTGGCTTAACTTTAAACCAATTACCATTTTCCAAATATTCAATATAATAAGATTCGCCGTAAGTGTATTCAAGATTAGTTAAATTTGTTAAGAACAGTGTAACTCCTGTATTAGTTAATGCATCTTCTTTTATACTCATAGTAACGGGTGTCTCTTCATTTGTGTCATAATATCCTATATTGATTAAAAGTGAATGCAAAGCTTCTGCTGACTTACCATAATCCTTTATGTTGCCATATTCTTTTGCTAAATCACTTGTCTTTATTTTTACTATATTATCAATACAGTCACAGAAACGATCATTATAGTGAATTTCATCTGCATTTTCAATTAGCGCCAAAAGAATAGTTGAATACATTTTCATTTTACTTTTAAAATCAGTTATAGTTTCATTAGTTAAATTAGACTCGTTAATTGAGTCAGTGAAATTTATATATAAAATATAAGGTTTGTTTGATGTTTCTAACTTTATATTATAATTAGCTAACTTTGAAATTTTTAATTCCTCTAATAATTTTATATTAGCTGACGCATTACCTATATATTTGTTTTTTAAACTAAATAAATATTCGGACTCGGTAACAATCTTATTATTAGTTATTTTTTCATAAATTTTTATTCCGAGTATTTCGATTTTCCAACCTTTTTTATATCCTGATTCATACTCATCATTAAGTTTATGATATTTTGTTATTTCATAGAGTATTGCTTTATACACAACACTTCCTCCATCTTTTAATTTCATTGATATTGGTATCAAAAAAATTAATACAAATACGATAATTATAATAATCATTTTTTTATTATTATTTGTCATATTTATCACCTAATTTAATTATAACACGATTTGAACTTTTGAAATATTAAAATCCCAATTCGTCATGAATTGGGATTTTGTTTCCAAGTATAACTTGTCCACATATATTTTATTTTTTAACCAATGATAGTTCTACTGGGATGTACTCATCAACTTGTTCTTTATCGAGTACTTTCTTAGCATATTCAACACTAAGGGAACCCATAAGTTTTGGTTGTTGAGCAACAGTTGCTGCCATTGTTCCAGCTTCAACAGCATCTTTTGCATCATCGATAGCATCGAAACCAACAACTGTTACACCAGTAATATTAGCAGCTTCTAGAGCAGCTATAGCTCCTAATGCCATTTCATCATTATGAGCAAATATGCCTTTAATATCTTTATTAGCTTGCAATATATTTTCCATAACTGATAATCCTTGATCACGGTTAAAGTTTGCTGTTTGTTTTGCAACAACATTTAACTTACCATCAACTGCTGTATGGAAACCTGTTCCACGATCAATGGTTGCTGAAGCTCCAGGGATACCTTCAAGTTCAACTACCTTAGCATTTTCACCAACTACTGATAATAAATATTCACCGGCCATTTTTCCACCAGCAACATTATCAGAAGCTATATGAGTTACAACTTCACCCGTAGCAGCACTTCTATCAACTGTTATAACTGGTATTCCTGCTTCATTAGCAAGTTCAATAGCAGCTCCTACAGTTGAAGAATCTGTTGGATTAATAATAATTAAATCAACTTTTTGACTAATCAAATCTTCAACTTGAGATAATTGTTTTGAGCTTTCATCATTAGCGTCAAACACAATTAATTTATAATCTAATTCATCAGCTTTTTCTTGTGCTCCATCTCTCAAATCAACAAAGAATGGATTATTCAAAGTTGATATTGAAAGTCCAACTGTAACTTTATTACCAATATTTAAGAATAATGCTACAGCTGCTAATGCTACTACTACTACACCTAATATTATATATAATACTGTGTTTTTCATTTACTACATACCTCCTTTCTTCCAATATTTATGTACTACCTTTTGCGGTCAATTAGTACCGCAAAAAGTATTACAACACCCTTAACTACATCTTGATAAAAAGATGACACATTTAATATATTAAGACCATTGTTTAAAACTCCTATTAAGCATATACCGATGACTGTGCCAAGAATTTTTCCTTTGCCACCAGACATGCTTGCCCCCCCTAAAACAACAGCTGCTATAGCGTCTAATTCATAACCCATGCCCGCATTTGGTTGAGCAGAGTTAAGCCTTGAAGTTAGTATTACCCCTGCAATAGTAGTGAGTAAGGCCGATAAAGCATAAACTCTTATTTTTACTGAATTAACATTGATAGCTGAAAATAAAGCTGTTCGCTCATTTCCTCCAACGGCATAAATCTTCTTTCCAAAAACGGTTTTTCTTGTTAAAAACCAAGATATAAATATTGCTACTATTAAAATAATAATTGGTATAGCAACACCTAGGACATATCCTTTACCAATATAATCTATAAAGTCACTATCGAACCCAGTAAATGGTCGCCCATCCATAAAGACTCTAGTAATTCCTCTAAAAAGTGTTACTGTTCCTAGTGTTGCAATGAATGGTTGTAACTTCCATTTTGCTATTAAAATACCATTAATTATACCAAGGATGGTACCTAGTACCAATGTTATAAGTAATGCCAATGGTCCAGGTACGCCAGACAATACTAACTTTGCTAAAACAGCACTAGTTAGCGCAAAAACACTACCTACCGATAAGTCTATGCCTCCTGTTAATATAACAAACGTCATGCCTAAAGCTATTAAACCATTAATAGATACTTGTCTTAAAACATTTGATAAATTGCTCACTTGAATAAAACTAGTATCAATGGCGGTAATTAATAACATCATAATCAGTAATCCAACAAGTGAACCATTCTTTTTAAAAAGAGTACGAATTTTATCCATATTATTTACCTCCAGTAGCTAAGGTCATAATTTTTTCTTGAGAAAAATCTTT
>CAZQOT010000110.1:0-3593 GCA_964595115.1 uncultured Muribaculaceae bacterium
TTCTAGTTTTATCCATTGTGCGTGTTAAATTACTATTAAATGTATGATAAAAATGGAAAGTCGGATAATAAGTAATAGGTGCGACATTCATTTCTTTCATCTTTAAATCCATTTGTTTTTTAACCTTATCTGCAATACCAAAGACAGTTGCATAAACCAAATATTTTTCCCATAGTACTATCTCAGGTAATTCTTTTTCATTGAATCTACCAAAATCTAAAAGAAATTTTTTAAATGCATTCCATCTAACATATTGATCATTACCTTTTTTAGTTCGCCTTGAAAACGATGAAATATATATAACGATTGCTATTGAAATACCTAAGATAAGGAATGATAAAACGAATACTACCTCAGTTTTTATATTAAAGTAAAAGAGAATCCATCCTAAAATAGCATATAATACTAATTTGAATTTGATACCAATCTTATTTTCAAATAATTCTTCTTTATTTCCCTCAGTTTTGGCTTTGTTAACCCAAGCATTATATTTTGTTATAAATTCTTTAGCATTACCTTCACTTTGGGTAGATACATCTTCTATTTGACTTATACGTACTTGATTACCATCTCCACAATCATTTAATAACCAATCTTTAATATATAGTTCGTTTTCAGTAAGAGGTTCTTTGCTTTCTTTTTTATTTATTAATAGAAAATCTTTCTTTTTACCTTTAGTTGGCACTTCTTCCAATGTCAATCCTTTTTTACAAACAATATTTAAAATGGAAGCAGATAACCCAAGGGTTGTTACATTCTTCTTCATTAAGAACTCTACTATTTCAGGTCCATAATTAGATGGAAACTCACGATGGTATTCAAGATTAAAATCACTTTTATATTCTTTATCGTGTTTTTTATAGACATAAAATATTAGTATGCCAGCTAATACTAACCATACGATGTCAATAGCTACCAATCCATAGTATATTAATCTTGCTTTTTCTCTTTCTGCATTAACTTCATCTGCTTTTTTCTGCTCTATTTTAAGGATTATATCCTTAGCATCAACATTAGAAATTTTTGTACTGTTTGGTACTAGTTCTTTGTCAAATAATACTCTAGCATCAGTCAACGTGTAAGCATAGTAATCCTTAATTTTTAAAACCACTTGATTCTTTCCAATTAAATCCACTTCACCAAAAATATTTCCATGACCCCATGCCCTAAAGTATTCACTATCTGAAGGTAAATTAATTCTTATTTCAACATCATCTATGTATTCTCTAAAGTTTGCATCAATAAAAGGCCAAAATAATTCAGCAATATCATTATGAATGACAACTACATTTTCAATTGTATATTCTATATAAAATCCCTTTTGGCCTAAACTGCTTGGATTATATATTTTAATATCATAACCATCACCAGCATATTTAGATTCATAAACACCATATTGACCACTATAAGCATAGGATGTAATATCATATTTTTTGTTCAAATTATTAATATCGTCGAAAGTCCAATCATCATTATTAACAACATCATAAACAGCAATGTCTTTCATACCAGAAGCATTATTTATATCACTACCCACTTCAAAATTATTTTCGCTGCCAGTAAAAGTATCAAAATACGCACTAGCATAACGCTTGTTAAATTCAAAGCCATTATATTCTCCTTCAATTACTAACAATTCTTTAACAAACATACTCCCGTTGTCTTTTATTTGAGCATCAATAAAATAATGAGACTTAGCATTCACAGGGATAATAAAAATAAAAAATAAAAAAATTGAACACAAAAATAAATACCTTTTCTTCATAAAAACCTCTTTCTCAAAAAAACTTGAACAAGTCAAGTTTTTAAAATGATACTTTTGGAGCTTCTCTTTCAGCTTCATCTGCTTCAAAGAAAGGTTTAGCTTCAAAATTAAACATACCTGCAATAATATTTGATGGAAATGTTTCTCTTTTGTTCTTATAAGTTAGAGCAGCATCATTATAGAATTGTCTTGCATAAGCAATTTTTTCTTCTGTTCCACCCAATTCACCTTGCAATTGTAAGAAATTTTGGTTTGCTTTCAATTCAGGATAAGCTTCTGCTAAGGCAAAAATACGGCCTAATGCTTGAGTCATTTCCCCAGCTGCTTTCATTTCAGCCTCAGGTGTTTTAGCATCCTTAAAACGATTACGTGCTTCAATAACAGCATCTAATGTTTCCTTTTCATGTTTAGCATATCCTTTTACTGTTTCAACTAAATTAGGTATTAAATCAGCCCTTCTTTTTAATTGAACATCAATTTGAGCCCATTGATCACTAACTCTATTTCTAAGTGTTATTAAAGCATTATATGTGCCAATAACAAAGAAAATGAGCAATAAAACAATAACTCCTAATACAATCAAAATAATTGTTCCTGTATTCATAGTTTCCTCCTATCTTTGTACATATATATGATATCACAAATTAAATTATTTTAAAATAATATTTAATTATAATTTTAAAATTTTAGCATAATTAGAAATATTTTTTTTGTTTCCCATCTCGATACATTTATTGACATAATAATCAAACTTAAAGTCTACTGCTTTAGATAAAGGCTTTCTACCTTCATTAACTATATAATTAAGAGCATAATAAACTCCATTTACAATAGCGCTTATATTTCCTTTTGCTAAATTAACTTTACTATCAAATGACATCGGGTTTATTATTTGATAAATATCATCATATCCAAGCAAAACATCTTTTTCCTTATGCAGTTTTATAAGTCTTCTATTAATAATAGATCTTAATATTTCTGGATCATAGCAATATTGCAAATCTATAATCCTATATTTTTCATCTAACA
Source organism: uncultured Muribaculaceae bacterium (assembly GCA_964595115.1). Taxonomy (GTDB): domain Bacteria; phylum Bacillota_I; class Bacilli_A; order RF39; family UBA660; genus CAZQOT01. Next base: position 2,795 of record CAZQOT010000110.1, read on the forward strand.
AATATTGTCTTTTGTCATCATTTAAAGAAACCTCTTTATCTTTTGTTAAAACAATACTTCTATCAAACAAAGTAAAATATTTTTTTATTATTCCTTGAATTATTTGACTATGGTTATCAAGCATATCGATGATTATTTCTAATGATTCGATTTGCATTTTTCTTTTTATGTCACTGATTAGTTCTTCTGTGCGTTCACCAAAAGTTAGAAAAGTATTTATTACTTTTTCTTTATTTACATTAGAAATTAATTTTTTTATATCTTCCCTAACATTTTCATCTGTTTGCCTAAAATCAGAATTATATAAAGAAAAATCAGATTGGTTTACCATTGAACATAAATGCTTTATCATTCTCATTTCAGTATAATGCTCTAATATTTTTTCACTAACATTTAAAGTATATATTATATCTTCTCCAACTTTTCGTATTGGATAATATATACCATTAGAATAAGATTGTCTAAGTACATTGGTATAGTATTGCCCAAATAATGATTTACCACTACCAGAAGGCCCTGATATAATAATTTTTTGGTTATTAAGACTATCAATTATTTCATCAAAAGGGTCTTTAAAAATATAATCACTTTCTAGCAAATCATAATTATCACTTTTAAAACTGTTTATTATATTTACCTTTTTCATTCAAACCACCTTGCTAATTATTCTAACACATGTAAAATTTTATGTAAACCAATATATTTAACATATTTTGCTATAACTTGGATAAAATACTATTGGGTGATAAAAATGAATATTGATATAAGATCATACATAAAAAATAATTTTAAGGATCTT
>CAZQOT010000111.1:0-3471 GCA_964595115.1 uncultured Muribaculaceae bacterium
AAAACGATGTTTTGATATATTTCCATTATACTTATTTTTATACAAGTCAAGAATTGCACAAGCAACTAAAGTTGTTCTTGACTTGTATTTTTGTTAGGTAGAATAATTTTATAATCTATTATCTGATCATTTACCATATAAGGTGAAATTGTTATACCCGACGTTCCATAACATTTTGCTATTTCTTCTAGTCTTGATATATCAGTTAGAGTCAATTCATAAAATGACATTATCTTGCTATCTTTCACTTCTTCAATAATATTATCTAGGGTTAGCATTACACCTGCTTTTATTCCGTTAAAACTATTACTCACACTATTCATTAAATGGGTAGTAAAATTAAAGATACTATTTTGTAAGAAATCTTTATTAAAGTTAATAGATGTTATTTCAATATTATATTCTTCATCTCTTTTAACTTCGATACTTAAAATATATTTATTAATGATTTCTCGCTTTGCTTTTCTAGTTAAGGTATTCCATATATTTGATATAGGTATTTCAGCTTTAACCTCTCGTTCATTAAATAAACTGAGTAGATTGGTATCAAACTTTAATACTTGACCTTTATTAAGACTATTTAATTTCCTAGTCATTTCTTCTAGTTCAGTTTTAACCATTTTATTTTTACTATTGATTACTTCAACATCCAAATCACTATTAACATATAATTCAACTAACTTTTTCTCTTGAATCTTTAATTTCTCAATGGCTTTACTGATTTTATTTATCTCATCTTCATTATCAATATTAGGGATTGTAATAATATGATCATTGACTATTGAATAAATCATTAATTCATTTAGCATTGCTATAAGTTTATTCTCTAATTTGTCAGTATTATAACTTTTACCTTTGTCTTTACAATTATCATTTCGACATTCAATAAAGTAATATTCTTTCCTAATTCCGTTTTTCTTGTTTTTATAAGCAATAGTGCTACTCATGATGTTTCCACAACTAGGACATTTAACTAATGCTGTAAATAGATGAATGTGTGAGCCATAATTACTATTTTTATTTTTAATAAGTAAGTTCTGAACTTGATTAAATAACTTATCATCAATAATTTTAGGACAGTAATCTTCAACAACTAAGACATCTTCTTTTTTTCTTGCTTTTCTGCCGTGATGATATGTTCCGTTATAAATTGGGTTTTGTAAAATATTATATATTCTGTTATCACACCATTTACCACTTTTTAAATATCTATTATCTTCTTTCATTTTCTTCTTTATTGGTCTTATTCCATAATTCTTGGTATATAGCCTATAAACATCTTTGACTACTTCACTAGCAATCGGATCTATTTCTAAATGACCTGTTTCTTTGTTTCTAATATAGCCATAAGGGGCTTTATTTGGATGAACTTTCTGCAAAGCCATCTCTTCCAAACCTCTTTTAGTTCTAGCACCAATTTCTTTTCGCTCTCGTTGACCAAAGATTAAGTTCATCCCAAATATCATTTCACCATTAGCTGTTGATACATCGTAAGGTTCAAGTGATAATTCTATCTTTACCTTATATTCTTCACAATAATTAAGTAGCCAATAACCATCAAAACCATTTCTTGTAAGTCTATCAACTTTAATAGCAAGTAAGACATCTATTTTATTGCTTTTAATATCATTGAGTAGTCTTTGCATATTAGGTCGCATTAAGTCTTTCCCACTATGACCAGCATCATTATAAACATCAATAACATCATATTCATGTTTATCAGCATATTCTTGTAGATTTCTTAATTGATGATCAATACTAAAACCATTATCTCTTTGCTCATCAGTTGAAACTCTTAAATATATTCCACATCTTTTTCTCAATATCTCATTCCTCCTTTTTTTATAATATAAAAAGGCAAAATAATATATATGAATCATACATACTACTTCGCCTTTCAAAGAACAATACTGCAAAATAATTGATTTTTATTATATACTTTTATTTCTAGATGTCAATCTTTTTTAATATTGGCTCAGTAGTTTTCGTAATTCGTGAAATGAATAAGTTTCTTTAGTAGTCGGTATGTAAAAATGATTGCCTTGTATTTCATTAATGGGATATTCCCACAAAATGATTATTTTTTTATCATAAGTTAGTTCATAAATAATTGGCTCAACACTTTTTATATTTGTTCTTTCAATTAGTAATGTTTTCCCGTTATTTACTTTCATGTTAGTGGGTTTAGTATTAGTAATCATTCTTAACACATCATCACTAGGTTTTAAAGTATCTAGTACTTTAAATGTTAACATAAAAATATCTCCTTTCCTTTATTCAAAGAAAGAAGATATTAGTTCTATATAAAGTAAAACTTGCGATTGGTTCGCAAGTTGTTTTCTTTTGGTGCGGGTAAAGGGACTTGAACCCCCATGGATCACTCCGCTAGATCCTAAGTCTAGTGCGTCTACCAATTCCGCCATACCCGCATAAATACAGCAAATTGTTCGATTTGCTGTAAAAACATTATACAATATTATATAAAATACTGCAACAATTTTTATTAAATAAAATGGATTTCTTTTTTATCGTTTAATAATGATATTTAAACCTGGTCTAATAACATTGGGATTAATGCCAATTACATCTTTATTCATTTCATATATAGTCTGCCAAGTTGTATTAAATTTTCTGGCAATACTAAATAAAGTATCACCCACTAAAACCCTATAATAAATTAAACCTGGCATTGTTAATTTTTGCCCCGCTTTTATAGCGTTAGCATCATTGCCTATAACTTTTTTGTTAGTATCATATAAAGATTGCCAACTAATACCATAGCGCCTAGCAATACTAAATAAAGTGTCACCAACTTTGACTTCGTATGTTACATTATTTGAAATATCAGCTGTATAAATGGTTGTATCTGTTACTTTCCAAGTATATCCTCCATCATTAATAATTATAGTATTCCTTAAAAGCCACAAAGCCTTAGTTGGATCTATTTCATTGTTAATAACCCATTGACCTGCTTCATTCTTAGCAAAACCAGTTCCTGTAAATCTTCCACGGCCAACATCAATCTGTAAATGATTTCCAGTTGCCATCCCAGCAGTTCCTTCTTGATAAAATACTTCTCCTTGCTTAATTATATCCCCAACTGCTAAATTTGAAATATCATTATCATGCGTAAAAGCAATTGTCATATAATCTTCAGTTCCATCAGCGTATTTCACAGGATTCAAACTTTCTAGCCAAACCCAATTTCCGTTTGTTGGATCAATCTTTCTTATAATTCCTGTAAATGGTGCGAAAACATTATCTATTCCACTCCCCGATCCAATAACATCTATCTTCATAGTATCTTTATGTGAATAACTGCCTCCCATGCCTTGACTTACATTTAGGTATCTCATCGGAAAGATTGCTTTTTCCATATATAACCTCCTCTTTATAATATATATTTATAAACAAAAAAGATTACAATTTAGGACAGTGCATATATCCATATATTTATAATTTATGATATAA
>CAZQOT010000112.1:0-3450 GCA_964595115.1 uncultured Muribaculaceae bacterium
CTAATACAAAAGTTACAACAAAAGTTATTATCAATTTAATTTTTTTATCCATAAATATTACCTCTATCCTATATAAATTGTAACACAAAAACATAAATACTACAAATGAATTTTAATAATTAGGTATTATTAAAATATTATCTATTTTTTTGATATACTTTCCTTCATTTTTTTATTTTTTACTTCCATACATATCCTCCTGCTTATATTATAACAGAGATGTTAACTGTAAAATAATATTTATAAAACCTTACATAAGTTTTGATAAAAAAGATTGCTAATGCAATCTAACTTATTATTCTAATAAATCCCATCTGTTTAAGTATTTATTATCTTCATCAAAAAATTGTCTCATTGCTGTGTCTTTGTGTTTATGTCCTTTTTTTCCTGGAGTATTTAGCCAATTTCTATGACTATTAGTTATATATTCTGCAACTATTTTACTCGGAATTATGTGGTATTGTGGATTACCCAACTCATTTAATACGACAAAAATATATATAATATTATCTCCCACTAATTTTTCGTTTTTCATTCCTAACGTCCACTTTTTCTGGCCATAACTGGTTGTTTTCACTTGAATTGCGTATGGTTAAATGTTTCTCTATTAATTGCTAATATATCAAAATCTTTTGTATTAGACATAGGAACCGCAACAGTATATCCTCGTCTTTCCAATTCGCCAGCATTCCCTATGTTTACATTATTTTTCATTCTATTCATCCCCTTATAATCATTCCACCATACTCTTACATTTTAACTCAGCTTGTTTGATTACAGTTTCAACAGCACTTTCCCTTTTTATTGGAGGATAATTATACTTAATTAATAAACGCCTTATTTCCATTCTCATATGGGCTTTAGCAGCTTTTCTAATATCCCAATCAATTGTCATATTAGAATTAATAACTTCAACTAATTCTTTTGCAATTTGAACCAATATATCATCCTTCGTCAATTCTTTGATTTCAGGATCTTTTCCCAAAGCATCGAAAAATGCTTTTTCTTCAATAGAGAGATTATATTGATTACCAGACTCTATTTCAGCATCTATTTCTCTTTTTAATTGAATCATTTCCAATATCATTTGTTCAATATCAGCTAAAGAAGTTCTTTCATTATAGCTATCAGCAATTTTTTTAAATTTTGTTGAAAACTTTTCCATCAACACAATATTAGTTGCTCCAATTTTATCAATATAATCTTTTAAGGCATGATTTAATACTTCTGCTGCTATATTCTTTGATTTCATCTTAGCAAGTTTATTTAACATATCATCATTTAACAAACTTAAAGTATTGCTTTTTTGAACTGTTCCAATATTGATTAACTCATCTTCATTTATTGCTTTTTCTAACAACTCAGCTACATTTTTATTTATTTCTTTTACATCTAACTTTCCACCACTTAATTTAGAAATAAATGATCTGACAGCCATGATATAAATTACTTCTTCTTTATAAGCATTATTTAATTCTCCAGTACATACTGAATATAAACCTTTCACATCATAACTATATCTTACAAATCTTTTTTTACTTTCTTCTGTTTCTAAAATATAATTAGCTCCCTGATTAATTAAATCATACTTACCCTTATTATCAAGATTATTAAAATTACTATAATCAAAACCATGAAATAACGTTCTTATTAATTCGATTTTATCTGATAATAATTTTACTATTTCTTCATTATCAATTATTTTACCTTGATCCCTCTCAGTATACGTTTTTAAAGCTTCTAACAACCATCTTTTAAGTCCTATGTAATCAACTATTAAACCACCTGTTTTATCTTTGTATACCCTATTTACGCGTGCAATAGCTTGCATTAAATTATGTGCTTTCATAGGTTTATCCACATACATTGTTCCAAGTGATGGTACATCAAAACCTGTAAGCCACATATCAACGACAATTGCTATTTTAAAATTTGAATCAGGATCTTTAAATTCAACTTCTAATTCTTTTTTATCCTTTTTTGTACCAATAGCAATTTGCATATCCTCTGGATCATTATTACTTGGCGTAATAATCATATGAACCATATCATTATAATCAGGTCTTAATTCTAATAATTTTTTATACATAGTATAAGCAGCATTTCTTGAATAAGCTACGATCATAGCTTTATTAGCAACTAAATCTTTTCTATCCTCATAATGATTAATAATATCTTTAACAATCATTTCTAAACGATTAGGATCTTCCAATATTTGCTTGATAGTTGCCATTGTTTTTTGACTTTCTCTTATTTGCTCAAAGTCTGCTTCCCCATCTTCTTCAAGTTCTTTATAATATGTATCTATACTTTCAAGTATTTTATCGTTAAGTCCTACCTTTGCCATCCTGCCTTCATAAAGAATAGGTACAGTTGATCCATCCTCAATAGCTTGGGTCATATCGTAGACATCAATTATTTCTCCAAAGACATTTCTAGTAGAACGGTCCTTTGTTTTAACTGGAGTACCAGTAAAACCAATATATTTAGCATTAGGCAATGCATCATGTAAATATTTAGCAGTTCCATACTTTTTATATGCCGTTAGCTTGTCCACATCAAACTTCAATATAGCATCTATTCCATAATGACTTCTATGGGCTTCATCAGCAATTACTAAGATATCATCTCTCTCACTTAAAAGACCTGTTTCTTCTTCAAACTTCTGTAAAGTAGTAAAGATTATACCACCTACTACTCTATCTTCTAATCTTTTCTTTAAATCTATTCTGCTTTCTATTTGAATAGAATCTTGTCTTAAATAATCGCTACATTTAGCAAAGGTTTCAAATAGTTGATTATCTAAATCATTTCTATCGGTTACTACCACTATCGTTGGATTATTTAAATTCTTAATCATATTACCAACATAGAAAACCATACTGAATGATTTGCCAGATCCTTGAGTATGCCATATAATACCAGCTTTACCATCAGTTGTTTTTAAAGTCCTATCAATAGCCTTTTCAACCCCATAATATTGATGATAAGCCGGTAATATCTTATTATCTTCACTATATAAAATGTAATCAGCAATTAAATCTAATAATGTTTTCTTATTAAATATTCCTTTAATTAAAGATTCATGACTATTCAAACTTCCAACTTTATCATTTATGCTTGTTTTCTTCCATTCACTAAATCTAGAATAACTACTTGTAATGGTTCCAGCTTTAGCAACTACACCATCACTAATTACAAGTATTTGATTGTAATAAAATAAACTTGGAATATGAGTACTCATATAACCTTTTAATTGGTTATAAGCACTTTCTAAATCAACTTCTTCTCTGACCATACTTTTTAATTCAAATACAACTAAAGGTAAGCCATTTACATAAATAATAATATCTGGTCTTTTAGTACTATGCTCTTCAATTGTAAATTGGTTAGTTACTAAAAATTCATTATTATCTATATTTTCAAAATCTATTATTTTAACAGTGTGAT
>CAZQOT010000113.1:0-3382 GCA_964595115.1 uncultured Muribaculaceae bacterium
CACATTTATTTTATTTTTTAACCAATGATAGATTTACTGGAACGAACTCAGCAACTTCTTCTTTATCAAGTACTTTCTTAGCATACTCTACACTAAGAGAACCCATAAGTTTTGGTTGTTGAGCAACTGTTGCAGCCATTGTTCCGGCATCAACGGCATCTTTTGCATCGTCGATAGCATCGAATCCAACAACTGTAACACCAGTAATATTGGCAGCTTCTAGAGCAGCGATAGCTCCTAATGCCATTTCGTCATTATGAGCAAATATTCCTTTGATATCCTTATTAGCTTGTAAAATATTTTCCATAACTGACAAGCCTTGATCACGGTTGAAGTTAGCTGTTTGTTTTGCAACAACATTTAACTTACCATCAACTGCTTGATGGAATCCTGTACCACGATCAATGGTTGCAGAAGCTCCAGGGATACCTTCAAGTTCAACTACTTTAGCATTTTCACCAACTACTGATAATAGATATTCACCAGCCATTTTACCGCCAGCTACATTATCAGAAGCAATATGAGTTACTACTTCACCAGAAGCAGCACTTCTATCAACTGTTATAACTGGTATTCCTGCTTCATTAGCAAGTTCAATAGCAGCTCCTACAGTTGAAGAATCTGTTGGATTAATAATAATTAAATCAACTTTTTGACTAATCAAATCTTCAACTTGAGATAATTGTTTTGAACTTTCATCATTAGCATCGAATACAGTCAATTTATAGCCAAGTTCATCAGCTTTTTCTTGAGCTCCATCTCTTAAATCAACAAAGAATGGATTATTTAATGTTGATATTGAAAGACCAACTGTAACTTTATTACTTACATTTAAGAATACTGCTACAGCTGCTAATGCTACTACTATTACACCTATTACTACGTATAATACTGTATTTTTCATCTACTACATACCTCCTTTCTTCCAAATATTTATGTACTACCTTTTGCGATCAATTAATACCGCAAAAAGTATTACAACACCCTTAACTACATCTTGATAAAAAGATGATACATTCAATATATTTAAACCATTGTTTAATACTCCTATTAAGCATATACCAATGACAGTACCAAAAATTTTACCTTTACCACCAGACATACTTGCTCCCCCTAAAACAACAGCTGCTATAGCGTCTAATTCATAACCCATACCAGCATTTGGTTGAGCAGAATTAAGTCTTGAAGTAAGGATAACACCAGCAATTGTTGTAAGTAAAGCTGATAAAGCATATACTCTAATCTTTACTGAATCAACGTTGATAGCTGAAAATAAAGCTGTCCTTTCATTTCCACCAACGGCATATATTTTCTTCCCAAAAACGGTTTTTTTCGTTATAAACCAAGATATGAATATCGCTAAGACTAGAATAATAATTGGTATAGCAATCTTTAGAAAATATCCTTTACCAATATAATCTATGAAATCACTATCAAAACCAGTAAATGGTCTTCCATCCATAAATACTCTAGTAATACCTCTAAAGAGAGTTACTGTTCCAAGCGTTGCAATGAATGGTTGTAACTTAAATTTTGCTATTAAAACCCCATTTATTATACCAAGAATAATACCTAATACTAATGTTATTAATAGCGCTAATAATCCAGGTACTCCAGATAGGATTAACTTTGCTAAAACAGCACTAGTAAGAGCAAAAACACTACCTACTGATAGGTCTATACCCCCTGTTAATATAACAAAAGTCATCCCTAAAGCTATTAAACCATTAATAGATACTTGTCTTAAGATATTTGATAGATTACTTACTTGAATAAAACTAGTATCAATAGCCGTTATTAACAACATCATGATTAGCAATCCAACAAGTGAACCATTCTTTTTAAAAAGAGTACGTATATTGTTCATATTATTTACCTCCAGTAGCTAAGGTCATAATTTTTTCTTGAGAAAAATCTTTCTTTTCAACAATTCCCATTAAATCACCTTCATGCATAACAGCTATGCGATCACTCATACTTAATACTTCAGGCAAATCACTAGAAATCATTATGATGGCAACGCCACTTTTCTTCAGTTCATTTATTATTTCATAAATCTCATATTTAGCTCCAACATCGACACCTCTTGTTGGTTCATCTAAGATTAATATCTTAGGTTTTGTGGCTATCCATTTTCCTACGACTACTTTCTGTTGGTTGCCACCACTCAAGGTTTGAACATCTATTTTGGTATTATCTGCTTTGATAGATAATTTATCGATCCATGTCTTAGCCATCTCTTCTTCTTTCTTTTCATCAATTAGCATCATTTTATTTAATATTTTTCTTAAATTTGGCAAGACAATATTTTCACTAACTGATGATTCTAATAGAAGTCCTTCTTCTTTACGATTTTCCGTAATATAGGCTAATCCTTTTTCCTTAGCTATTACGGTATTCTTAACATGAACCTCTTCATCATTGATAAATACTTTCCCCTTATCTATTTTAATAATGCCAAATATTGATTGCATTATCTCAGTTCGCCCCGAACCCATTAATCCAGCAAAGCCTAGGACTTCACCATTTCTAAGTTCAAAACTTACATTGCGATATAATGGTTCTTTAGTAAGTCCTTCAACTTTTAATACAATCTCACCTATTTTACTTTCACTTTTTGGATAACGATCATGCATCGTATATCCGACCATCATTTTTATAATATCATTTATTTTTACGTCTTTGACATTTTTAGTTCCTATTATTTCCCCATCACGAAGAACAGTTACTCTATTCGCTATCTCAAATATTTCATCTAAACGATGCGTTATATATATAAATGAAACGCCTTCTTTTTGAAGCCTTCTAATCGTCTCAAACAAAGTATTAATTTCTTTATTAGTAAGAGCAGATGTAGGCTCATCTAGAATAATAATTTTCTTATTCCAAAGGAGAGATATAGCAATCTCTATTAACTGCTGCTTACCAATTGATATTTCTCCCATTGATAAATCAACATCGATATCCAAACTCATCTCTTTTAATTTTTCTCTAGCAATTCTCTTCATTTCAATAGTGTTTAAGATACCAAATTTATTTTTGATTTCACGACCTAAGAACATATTTTCCCAAATAGTCATATTTGGTAATGTTAATAATTCTTGATGTAAAAAAGATATTTCTAGGTTCATAGAATCTTTGACATTACCAATGACGACTTCTTTGCCATCAATTAAAATCTGACCACTATCTTTGGTATATATACCTGTTAATATTTTCATGAGGGTTGATTTTCCAGCTCCATTTTCACCTACTAAAGCATGGACTTCGCCCTCTTTCAAATTGAAGTCCACATCTTTTAAAACAGGTACATTAAAAAAACTTTTGTTTATGTCTTTCATTAAGACTTTCATAACATCACCCTAAAAAATAACACCTGATT
>CAZQOT010000114.1:0-3243 GCA_964595115.1 uncultured Muribaculaceae bacterium
AGATCATGTTCTTTTATATGGCCCTCCAGGACTTGGTAAAACAACCCTAGCATATATCATTGCAAATGAACTTGGTTCTAATATCAAAACAGCTAGTGGACCAACGATTGAAAAAAGTGGTGATTTAGCAGCTATTCTTTCGACATTAGAACCTGGTGATGTATTATTCATTGATGAGATACATCGTATGCCAAGATATATTGAAGAAATATTATATCCAGCTATGGAAGACTTTACTTTAGATATTATTGTTGGTGGTGAAGGAAGTTCACGTAATATAAAAATTGATTTACCACCATTTACTTTAGTAGGAGCTACAACTCGTGCTGGCGATTTATCTAGTCCCCTAAGAGATAGATTTGGCATTATATCAAAACTTAACTATTATACAGTTGACGAACTTGTTACGATTATTCAAAGAACAAGTCGTGTCATGGATATAAAAATTGATGATGAAGCAGCTTTAGAACTAGCTAAAAGAAGTAGAGGAACACCTAGAATAGCTAATCGATTATTTAAGCGTATTAGTGATTTTGCCTTGGTTCTTGGTAATGGAAGCATCGACATGAAAATTACTAAAGAAGCTTTAAACAGATTAAAGGTAGACGAACTAGGACTTGATGAAACAGACCATCAATTGTTAATGACCATTATTACGAAATTTAACGGTGGACCTGTTGGCATAGAAGCTGTAGCATCATCAATTGGCGAAGAAATAACTACAATTGAAGATGTATATGAACCATATTTATTACAAATAGGATTTATGAAACGTACCCCAAGAGGTAGAGTGGTGACTGAACTTGGTTACAAGCATTTGAAAATCAATAAAGAAGGGCCTTTATTTTAGAAAAAATTTTATGGACGCATGACGATAATAAAGAACGCATAAAATATCGAAAGAATAATGAATAAAAAAATAGTATAGGTAGGAACTATTATGAAAACAGATGAATTTGATTACAAATTACCAGAGCATTTAATAGCCCAAACACCACTTAAAAATCGTGACTCGTCACGACTTTTAGTTTTGGATAAAGAAACAGGATTAATCGAACACAAACATTTTATGGATATTGTTGATTACTTATCAAAAGATGATGTATTAGTATTTAACGATACAAAAGTTCTTCCAGCTAGGCTTATTGGTGTAAAAGAAGGGACAAATGCTATCATTGAAATATTGTTGTTAAAAAATGTTGAAAATGATATTTGGGAATGTTTGGTGAAACCTGCAAGACGTATAAAGGTCGGTACCATAGTTACTTTTGGTAATGGTGAATTAAATGCCAAATGCATTGAAGAAAAAGATGAAGGAATAAGAATATTCAATTTAATTTACGGTGGTATTTTATATGAGGTATTAGATAAATTGGGCGAGATGCCACTACCTCCATATATACATGAAAAATTAAAGGATAAAGATCGATATCAAACAATATATGCATCTAACCTTGGCAGTGCTGCTGCTCCAACAGCAGGTCTTCATTTTACAGAAGAATTAATGAAAAAGTTAGAAAATAAAGGTATAAAATTATTATTTATTACTCTCCATGTTGGACTTGGAACCTTTAGACCAGTTAATGTTGAAGATGTAACTAATCATAAAATGCACTCAGAGTATTATGAAATGAACAAGGAAGTTGCAGATACATTAAATGAGGCAAAGAAGAAAAATAAAAGAATAATAAGTGTTGGAACCACAACCACAAGAACACTTGAAACTATTATGAATAAGCATAATAAATTTAAAGAAGGCAGTGGATGGACAGATATATTTATATCAATTTAAAGCAATAGATGCATTGATTACTAATTTTCATTTACCAAAGTCAACTTTAATTATGTTAGTTAGTGCTTTTGCTGGTAAAGATAAAGTGATGAATGCTTATAAGGAAGCAGTAAAAGAAGAATATCGTTTCTTTTCGTTTGGGGATTCAATGTTCATATGTTGAAACAATTTATTCATAGCATTTACAAATATATGTTTAAGTAATATAGTTTTGAGATTTGTCAATGAAAGAATAGAGGTAAACAATGGAAAAAAGAGTTAGCACAAGAGGAATTATTATTGATGGAGATAGCGTTTATACTCTCTTTAGAAGAAGAATTAAAGATGATGGGCAAGTAAAGGAATATTATGTTATTCCGGGTGGCGGTATAAAAGAAAATGAAACGTTAGAAGAAAATGTTATAAGAGAATTGAAAGAAGAATTTTCAGTAGTCGTTAGAATTAAAGTTTTTTTAGGAACTGATGAAGGAGAAGATTCTATCGCTAATTTTTATAGCTGTGAAATCATTTCTGGTACTCCTAAATTAGGAGGAGAAGAACTTGAAAGATGCAGTGAATCAAATTATTATGAGATAAAGAAGGTTAAAATAGAAGATTTAGATAAAGTTGATATTTTAGCAAAAGATATGATTTTAAAAGCATATCAACTAGATAACAATTTTAAATAAAAAGTCATTTTTAGAGAGTGAGTAATATCAACGAAGTAAGAATAAAAAAATCTACACGTTTTTATTTCGTGTAGATTTTTTCTCAATTCAGTCCTTATTTTTGTCTTCTTTGTAATTGATAACTATAATCAGCAGACTTATCTTTCAATTGTTCTTGTAAATATTCATCTAATTTATGTTTACACATTACAGATTTAATATTTGTATTATAATAACTTGCCAATCTACTATATACTTCTAGTAACATTTCTTCAGTAACTACTTGAGTTTGCTGTCCTGCTTTAATAAGGTTTAAAAACAGTTCATATTGTGCTTCAAAAAGTTCAGTATCAGGGAATTGCATACTAAGAGTAACTAATTTGGCAAAAAGTCTATCATCTGGTTTAGTATTTGCTAAATCATTGATAGCATAATCAAGATTCTTAATCTTGGTACATGATAAGAATGGAATGACACATGTATTAAGTGCATTTATTCTTCTATCCTTGTTGCTGTATATTCTTGCTGTTTCTTCTACTTTAGTAAAATAGTTTTCATCACTTTCTAGGGGTTTCATAGCACATAACATATGATATAGTGTTACACTCCCCATTTCTAAAATAAAATCTACTTTGCTACTTGTTTTTTCAGATTCATTTGCTTTTTTCATTGTTTACTTCCTCCAATTGGTTTGTTTTCCTTTTGCTATTATACCATTGTTTTTCTTTTTGTCAACTTCTTATATAGAAAACTATTTCGTTTGTATGCTTTTTTGATAAATTTATTGCTTTTTTAACCGCTACC
>CAZQOT010000115.1:0-3228 GCA_964595115.1 uncultured Muribaculaceae bacterium
AGAAAATGAAAAAATAATATTTAACAATTTAAAGGAATTATCTAAACAAGGCAAATGTGTTATCGTTGTAAGTCATACTAATGAAGTGAAAAAATATGCTGATAAAATCTATAAAATAGTAGACGGCAGATTGGTTGGTGTTGATAATTGAGTATTAAAGATTATTTGAACATAGCAATTAAAAATATATTAAGAAATACTAAAAATAGATTTTATATAATAATTATGATTTTCTGCTCGTTGATGATATTAGGTATAACATTTTTTATATATAATTTTAGAAACTTATATATAGATACTATTCAAAAAAATATAAGTTTTAGAACTCTAAGTGTTAGTCCAAATGTTGATTTTGAATATTTTGAAGAAAATAAAGAATCCTTAAGATGGAATGAATATTTAGAAAATGCATATGACAATACCACTGATGAATTATTAAAGATTAACCATGTTCAAGAAGTTTATAATCAAGAATATAGAAATATTTTTCCTGAAGAAAGTAGTTTTAAAAATGATTATTTAGATGGTAGAATGGGATTACTTTATGGAAGTATAAATACATTACCAAGGGTTATAAAAGGTAGAACCTTCAAAGAAAACGAAAGAAACGTTGCTATTTGCCCAATTAAATTTTATCCTGGTACCGTTGAATCAGATGATTTAGGCATACCTAAAATAAATAAGTCGTATATGATCGATGGGCAAACAATTTTAGGAACTACTTTTACCGTGACGTACGATACATATGGAAAAGATTTGGAAAAAGTTGATCGAGTTGCAAATTCATTTAAGATTGTTGGATTGTATAGTAGTGAAAAAACCATGAATAGCTATGGTGAATGTTATATTCCTGCCAAAGACATTATTGAAATGACTCATAAGGAAAATATCAATAACATAAATAATGATATATCGGATGATGGTCATTTCAACTATAGTTACATGAATTTAGATGTAATAATTGATGAAACAACAAATGTTGAATTTGTCAAAAAGGCAGTTGAAAAATTAGGTTATCATGTAAGCGAAGGTGCTTCTATTGATACTGAATTAGTTACTATCATAAATATATCTTCTACAGTTATAGTAATCATTGTGTTATTTGCTGTCATCATATTAACGTGGTCTTATATAAAAAAGAAAATAATAAACGAAACTAAAACAATTGGCATACTAAGAACTTCTGGATATATAAAAAAAGACATTAAAAATATATATTTATTAGAAATAGCATTAACAAATATACTCTCGTACATTATTGGATTAATATTATTCATGATAATATATCTCATATTTAGGGAAACTCAATTTTGTATGGGCTTACTATATTTAGGCGTGAGAATTTCAATGAATTTTATAATTTTCCTGTTTTCATTTATGATTATGATTTTACTTCCTGCTTTAATTTCACATTTTAGTGTGTCTAAAAAGATGAAAACTGATATAGGACCATTAATTAGTAGTGAGGAGTAAATATGATTTTATTAAAATGTTTTTTAAGAAAAAAGACAACTAAAATATATTTGGTAATATTTAGCATATTATTATTATCTATTATTACTTTGTCCTCTTTCATAAATTACTATAGTAGTGTAATAAATAAAATATATGAAAGAACTGCCTATATAACGATAGAATGTAAAACTGATTGTTATAAAGAAATTAAAAAATACAAAAGTGTGGTTAATATTCAGCCCATTTTATTACTTAAACCTAATTATGAAGATAATGTTTTAGGTAGAGCTGGATATCAAATAATGGATCAATATGGCAACATCCTTGATTCAAGGGACTCCGAAGAAAATTTAAGAATAAATTGGGATGATTTTATTTTTCATTATACAAAGGAATATATAATGGTAATTTCTAATGATGAAAGAAATTTAAATTTAGACAAAAATGATATTGCCTTGGGCTTACCTAAAACAATGTCCTCTTATGATTATTTTTATAAGCCGCTTGAAGAAATAAAAGAAGATTTAATAGGGGATAATATTAGTTTATATTTAGATGAACAAAAACATATATTTAAAATAGGTACTACCTATGACACATATTTCCCAGAAATGACTATATCAAGTGATAAATTTAATAAATTGATTAAAAAGAGTAATACCTATGTTAGAATGGAAAGGCGATTAGAAAAATTAGATAACATCATCGATGTTTACCGAAATCAAATGTATAATGAAGGAGATAATGAAATAGATAATCGGCTAGGAGAGTTAATAGACATTTTGAGAATTGTAAGTTATTTAGTAATATTTGCTTTTTCATTTGCTTTCATTACTATAATAAAAAATATCTTAAGTGATGAATCTAAAGATACAAAGATATATAGATTATTAGGATATAGTAAGAATAAAATAAGAATTTTATTATGTCTAAAAGTTATATCCTTAAATATTGTTACACTTTTAATAACTATAATTTTATCTTTAACTATAAACAGTATATTTAATCAATATTTGAATATTAATTTGAAATTATTTAATTTAAATATATTTATAAATACACATGGTAGTATTTTAATTGTTTCTTTAGTTCTTTGTTTGTTATATGGAATTACAATAGGCAAACAAAAAAAGAATTGAATTAATTATATATATTTAGTGAGGAAAATAGTATGGATAAACTTTATAAAAAAATGAATAATTATATGAAAAGAATTCCTAATTTTGCGTGGATAACGATAATAATAACCACTACAGCATTACTGTTTTGCACTATCTTAACTAGCGTTGATTCCACATTAATATGGATGATAATTATATTAATTGTTGGAGCAATAATTATTTTCATCAATAATCATATTTCCAAAAAAGCTAAAAATATATTACTAATTATTTTATTAATTGTGTTATGTTGGATTATCTCTCATAATTTCTATTTAAAAATAACTTATTTTGTATCTCTTCTTTTATCTGGTATCGTTTTATGTATTATTTCTAAAAATATATATAAGTTTCTTAAAATTACTTTAGTTGCAATCCAAATATTAATAATGTGCTGGACTGGAGTGGTTTTAGTTGATATGAATAGAATGGTGAATTTAAAAGAACCAATGTTTGCTAAGATAACCAATAAAGATGGTGATGCGCACACATATAAAGGTCTTGGTTATAAGGTCCAATTAAAATATGGAGATGGGCATTTTTTTGATGAGAACTCCAAAAAAGTTATTGTTGAAGGGACATTTTATATATTTAATAACCAAGTAGTTTTTGT
>CAZQOT010000116.1:0-3188 GCA_964595115.1 uncultured Muribaculaceae bacterium
AGTGCTTGTTCATCTGAAGATGCTATGTCAAAACCTGTTTATGCTGTAACTAAGGATGAAGATAGAGCAAATACATCTCTAAGAATTAGTTTATCTTTTTTCACAACAAAGAACGATGTGAAAGTATTTATGGAATCATTTGATAAACAATATAAGAAATTAATTGAGGTGTCAAATGAAAATTGTTAAAATTAGTGCTGTTTGGTGTTCTTCATGCTTGATAATGAAAGAAAGATATGATACTATTGAAAAGCAATATCCTAACATCGAATTTAAAGCCTACGACATTGATTTTGACGAAGAATCCACTTCTTACAACATAGGTAAAATATTACCAGTGCTTATCTTGTTTAATAATGAGGGGCTTGAACTTGAACGTATAATTGGTGAGAAAAAAGTCGATGAAATGATAACTGTAATTGATAAGTATATAGAATAGAGGTATTTATGAAAAAAATTAAGATTTCATTGTTACTATTTTTGATAATTATACCAATGAAAGTTAAAGCAGAAAACAACATGGTAAACATGTATTTGTTCTATGGTGATGGATGCCCTCATTGCGCTGCTTTAGAAGAGGCGTTGGACGAAATAAAGGGAGAATATCCAAACTTGAAAGTTCATATGTTTGAAGTGTGGAAAAATCCAAATAATGGAAAATTAATGAATAAAGCCGCAAATTTATTGGGTGCTAAGGTTACAGGAGTACCTTTTGCCGTCATTGGAACAAGAACATTTGTCGGTTATTCAGAAACTTTGACTAGAGGGCAAATTGAACATGCAGTTAAATTATATTCTAAAACTAATCAAGCAAAAGACCCCGTAGGGGAAATGTTAGGGATTGTATATAAAACAGGCGATTTAACATATGAAGATCTTGATTATAAATATGGTAAAGAGATTAATGAAGAGCAAGAATATATGATAAACGTTCCGTTTGTTGGTGAAGTGGCTGCAAAAGAATTATCCCTGCCTATTATTGCTATTAGCATAGGTGCAATTGATGGTTTTAATCCTTGTGCAATGTGGGTTTTAATTTTTCTTATAAGTGCTCTTATCGGTATGAAAGATAGAAAAAAGATGTGGATTTTGGGTTCGGTTTTTTTGCTCACGTCAGCTTTAATGTATTTAATATTTATGCTTGCCTGGCTTAATCTTGTAACATTTATAGCAGCTGTTTGGTGGATCAAAATGTTTATTGCTTCAGTAGCTTTAATAGCTGGTTATTTAAATTTAAAAGCTTTCATAAAATCTAGGGAAGCTGGTTGTGAAGTTGTTGATGATAAAAAACGTAAAAATATTATTGCTAAAATAAAGAAAGTTACCCGTGAAAAAAGCCTAGTGTTATCTATTTTAGGTATCATCACTTTAGCTGTTTCGGTTAATTTCATTGAACTGACTTGTTCAGCAGGATTACCAGTAGCTTTCACTAATATTTTAGGAGTCAATAATCTAACCACTATGCAATATGCTTTCTATATGTTCTTATATATTTTATTCTTCTTACTTGATGATTTAATAATCTTTATTATCGCTATGGTTACATTTAAAGTAACAGGTATCTCTAATAAATATACTAAATACTCTCATTTAATAGGGGGTATTATGATGCTTATTATAGGACTATTAATGATATTTAAGCCTGAATGGTTAATGTTTAACTTTTAATTTCAATATTCGTATATATTTGATATAATAAAACTACCAAGAACTGAAAGGATTGGTGGTTTTTTTTGAAAAGAATCTCAATTAATATGATATCGAAGGCTGATTCAGTTAAAGGACAAGGTGTAGGCAGTGCCTATTTAGAACAAGTAAAATTATTAAAAGAAGGAGCTAGTGATATTTTTGATATTAAAATTAATGATATCAAAGAAGCTGATATAACTCATCATCATACAATAGATCCTTTTGGATATTTAAAAATAAAAACTGGTAAGAGCATAAATGTGTGTTATGTTCATTTTTTACCAGAAACACTCGATGGATCGATTAATTTACCAAAACCTGTTTTTGATATGTTCAAAAAATATGTAATTGATTTTTACCGTAGTGCTGATTATTTAATTGTTGTTAATCCAATCTTCATTAATGAGTTAGTGAAGTATAAGATTAGAAGAGAACGTATAAAATATATTCCAAATTATGTGTCAAAGAAAGATTTTTATTCTAAACCAACTAAAGAAATAAATGAGTTGAGAAAAGAATTAAAGATAGATAAAAATGATTTTGTTGTTCTTGGTGTTGGTCAAGTTCAAACTCGTAAAGGGGTATTAGATTTTATTGAGGTTGCTAAAAAACTTCCTGATATCAAATTTATTTGGTGTGGGGGTTTCTCATTTGGAGCAATCACTGATGGCTACAAAGAATTAAAGAAAGTGGTTGAAAATCCACCGGCTAATGTAAAATTTTTAGGAATAATACCAAGAGAAAAAATGAATGATATGTATAATGTAGCGGATGTTTTATTTATGCCATCATATAATGAATTGTTTCCTATGTCTATTCTTGAAGCATCTAATTTACATAAACCATTATTGCTCAGAAATTTAGATTTATATAAAGACATATTATTTGGTAACTATGTTAGTGCTGATGACAACGAAGGATTCACAAAACTCTTGAAAAAGTTAAAAGACGATAAAGAATTCTATAAAGAGAATACTAATAAATCGAAAAACATAAGTGATTTTTATTCTAAAGAGAATGTATTAAAAATATGGAGAGAATTCTATACTAAAATATATAATGATAATATTCATAAACATTTAGTTTTCTTAGATAAGAATGATGAAAAATTAGATAAAATTCTATCACGTCAAAAAACAATGATTGCAAGAGGGGGAAGTTCATCTAAAAATCTATATAGAAAGGTTAAAGCTAATGATATTCTATATTTAATAGTAAAAGATGGAACTAATAAAATAAGAGGGGAAGCCAAAGTAAAGAGTGTTATCCATACAGAAAAATTAGATAAAGAAGAAGCTTTAGATTTAATTATTGGGTATCAAGATAAATTACATCTGACAGCTAACGATATTAAAAAATGGGCAAATAAACCATATTTAACTTTAATAACGTTAGATGATGTTAAAAAAACCACCCCATTTAAAATGGATGGTTGCGATTATGTTAATTTAAACGATTGGATAACATTAGAAGAGAAAGAAGAATAACTTCTTTCTCTT
>CAZQOT010000117.1:0-2961 GCA_964595115.1 uncultured Muribaculaceae bacterium
ATTTTATCACATAAAGAAAAAAAAGAAAGAAACTATTAGTTTAGTTCCTTATTTTAGAGTCATAACCATATTATCTTCTATTTATTCTTCGATGCAACATAATCACTATATACATTATTATAAAATATATATAATTTTGTGTTATATAACTGTAACTATATTGCAAATATCCCTCACCACCAGCTATCTTATGCATAAAGTTTGAATCTAAGTAATATCTTGTGTGAATTAATAAAATTAATAATGATACTACGATAGTCATTATATCATTTACTTTATTTGTTTTATTAAAGATATCTCTAAAATTAAACAATAACATAATAAATAATAATATAAAATATATCATAGTAAATTTTGATTCTAAGTTAATTGAACAACGATAATCAAAGTAGCATTCAATATCAGTATAAAAAACATATACTAAACATACTGCAAAAAATATCATCAACAATAATAAAATTACATCGTATATAAATTTATATTTACTAATTTTATTTTTATTAAAATACATAAATACAGTTAAGGCAAAGAATAAAGCAAATATCAGTGGCAAACCAAAAGCAGGTCCAAAACCAATTTCACTTGTTATTATAAAATAAAATGAAATAAACGCTGTCATGAATATAATTATATATTTAATTAATCCTCTTTTATTCATTGATACCACCCACTTCTACAATGTCTTTAAGCAACATATTATCTCTTCTATTTTCAACATCAATAAAACTTTGAACAGAGGCACCTATTTCGTTATTGATTTTACCTCCGCTATAATATGGTGTCTTTAACTGCACAAAGAAGGCTAAACTATATTTAACTAAATTATCGGTATATCTATAATAATCGACTACATTCTTAACAACATCAGGATCATGATTATGAACTATTTCGTATATTTCTTGAATATGCCCAGCAGGAGCAGAAAGTGACAAAACAAAATTCTGATGACTATTATAAAAATCAACCAAATCCTTATATGTATAATTTTTCATATTATAATAATATGAATTGTTTTGCTCTTTTAAATTATTTTCAAGTTTATTAATAAAGTCCATTATCTTTTTATACTCATCATCATTATAAATTCCTTTATCATTTTTTATTCTTTCTATATTTTCATTTATTTCTACAAATAAATGTTCTTCTGAATTGTCTTTAAAAGAATAATTATATGTCTTATTTAAATAATACATACTCTTAAAATTATCAATAAGTAGCATTGCACCAATTATAAGAATAATCCCAACACATATAAGATTAAAGTATTTTTTAAATCTATATTTTAAATTTTCTTTTGAATAATTCATTGACTCAATAATACTTTCATTATTTACTATTTCATCTCTATCTAATTTTCTACCTTTGAGTATTTCAAGAATAGAAATATCAAGTATTCTAGATAAATCATCTAATAATGATATATCAGGACTACCTAATCCCCTTTCCCATTTAGAAACAGCTCTATCCGTTATACCTAATTTGTCTGCTAATTCTTTTTGCGTTAAGCCTTTTTCTTTTCTCAAATTTGCAATTAAATCTCCAGTTTTTTGATAATCCATGAACATCACCTACTATTTAAAGTATACAATTGAAAATGCAAAAACACAACAAACTTTTAGTTGAGTTAAATAATTAAAGGAAATATGATTATATTTGTTTTATAGAAATGTTAATATATTTATCACAATGAAGTTCATGGAATTATTCTTAATAGTACAATTGCCAATATTATCATTATTTGAAAGCGTTTAATATTATTCTTTCCTATATGTAATTATTACCATAATTACTGATATTAAATATGAAACAATTACTATCCCAATCATTGATAAGGACAATACTACAAACTGCCTTGGACATATTTCAAACACATTAAGTCCTATTTTATCTTCATCCATCATAATAGGCAAAAATGATTTAGTAATAAATATTAATATAATTGATGATGATAAGAAAGAAATAACTGAGATTGAAATTATATTCCATAGATGCTTTTTATTAACAGACACTTTTGCTGTTTTTTCATCTTTTAATTCTCTTATATCTTTCTTAGAAAGAACAAACTTACTTATTAAAAAAACTGATAAAACTAATAAAATAGCAACAGGATAAATTAATCTGTTTAAATACCAATAAGAAGCCATTAACATCGAATCTACGTACTCACTATAGGTACTTCTAGCAGCAATTACTTTATCATGTCTAAATTCACTCAACAAATTTAAGAAACCATTACTCTTATTCTCCATAACCAAAATACCCGTTTTATTTATTTTATATTTTGGATATGAAGTGCCTGGTATATTTGAGTCATTAACAATCAAATGATCAATAAAATCTCTGTTAACAAAAATTTTGTTATATATATTTTTAGTTTTAGCAGACAGTTCTTCTCCTATAGCCCAATATTTATTTCTATTTGAATTATATTCACTAAAGCTTATGTTCTTTAATATTTCATATTTTGATAAATCATAATTTATAATTCCCACTATTCTTACTTTATCAACTCCAAAATGAAAATATTTGTTTGAAGTAACCAAACCCTCATGACTTATAGGCTTATAATAATCATCTTCACCTTGCGGTTTGATCCCCATTCCCATTATATAATCAGCAAAATAATTTGAGATTAGTATCTCATTATTACCCTCTGGCATTCTACCAGTAATGTCATTAATAAAGAAATTTTCAAAATCATCCCATTCTACAATATCCATTTCATCCCACCAATAAGTGTACGGATTTGCATGATCATAAGCCTCACTTATTTTATAAATGTCGTCTTTATCTATGTATGCTTCTCCAGCTCCAGTACCCGGCATAAAATGAGCAAGTCTATAAATACTTCTACCTGTTTTACCCATTGCTTTTAATTTTTGATTAATCTCGCTAACGTCAGTGTCAGTTAATGCTCCTAACTCACTTACTCCATTAACTCCATCATAATATTTATATCTT
>CAZQOT010000118.1:0-2945 GCA_964595115.1 uncultured Muribaculaceae bacterium
ATGTTCAAGATAGATTGGTATGCAATATTGTTAAGAAAGAGCAAAAAGAGGTATTTGGATAAGATCGGAGCAAATATGAATTATGTAGTATATCATTTACATTCAGATTTATCACTATTAGATAGTTGCACAAAATTTAAAGATTATGTGGATAAGGCTGTAGAATTAGGTCAGACAGCTATTTGTTTTACGGAACATTCAAATATTTATAATTGGATAGAAAAAAAGTTATATTGTAAAAACAAATCAATAAAATATTTGCATGGAGTGGAAATTTATCTTACTGAATCATTAAATGAAAAAGTAAGGGATAATTATCATACTGTTCTTATTGCACGTAATTTTGATGGTGTAAAAGAAATAAATAAGTTACTTGATTTATCAACACAAGACGATCATTTTTACTATAAAAATCGTATTACATTTGATGAATTTTTGAATATATCTGATAATGTAATAAATAGATTATCTGAAGATAATGTGTATTATGAAAGACTATTGCAAAAATATGATTATTATGAAATTCAGCCACATGTAAATTCAGAAGATCAGAAATTATACAACCAAAAACTATACAGACTATCTCAGAAATATAATAAGCCTTTAATTGCTGGTACAGACACACACTCTATTAACCAATACAAGGCTGAGTGTAGAAGTTTATTACAAAAGGCTAAAAAAATTGAATACAATAATGAAGATGAATATGATTTGACTTATAAATCATATGACGAACTTGTGAAAATGTTTAATGATCAAAACTGTCTACCAGAGGAAGTTTATATTGGAGCGATTCAAAATACTAATGTAATGGCAAATAGCGTTGAAGATTTTGAATTAGATACTTCTTTTAAATATCCAAAACTGTATGCTAACGAAGAAGAAGTATTTTACCAAAGAATAAACGAACTGTATAACTATAAACTTAAAAATAATATTATTACAAATGATGAAACCTATTTAAAAAACATAGAAGAAGAAAAAAGAGTATTCAAGAAAATTGGTATGACTGGTTTTATTCTTTTCATGTCTGAATTAATGACATGGTGTAGAGAAAACAACATACCATTTTCACCATGCCGTGGGAGCGTTGGAGGCAGTACTATAGCTTATATACTTGATATTATTGATCTTAATCCTGTAGTATGGAAAACTGTTTTTTCAAGATTTGCAAATGAGGATAGAGTTGAGATAGGAGATATAGATGTTGATATAAGTCCATCCCAAAGGAATTTAGTTTATGAGTATATAATCAATAGATTTGGGATTGATTATACTGCATATATTCTTGCAATTGGTACAATATCAGACAAAGGTACAATAGATGAAATCGGTAGAGCTTTGCATTACAAATGGGTAGAAGAACATGAAAATGAAAAAGAAACAAATAGCCCATATCATTTTCAAAAAATGATGAAGATTAAATCAGAATATGAATCAAATCCAGAAAAAGCTAAAAAAGATTATTCTGAATTATTCTATTACTTTGATGGTTTATTAGATACTGCTATTTCTCAATCTATGCATCCAGCCGGGATTATTGCAAGCCCTGTTTCATTACCGGATAACTATGGTACTTTTTGGAGTGATGGCAAAAGAATTATTTATGTCAATATGGAAGAAGTGCATGAAGTGTCGTTGGTAAAATATGACATTTTAGGCTTAAAAAACATCGAGATAATAAAAGATACTTGTGAAATTATTGGCATTAAATATCCACTGTCTCACGAAATAAATTGGGAAGATAAAGCTGTATGGAATGATGTTTTGGTATCAAATGTTGGGATATTTCAAATGGAAGGAGATTATGCTTTCAACCTGTTAAAACAATATAAGCCACAAAGAATAAATGATTTATCTTTGATCAATGCAGCATTAAGACCATCTGGAGCAAGTTATAGGGATAAATTAATTGCAAGAGAGTTTAATAAAAATCCTTCTGAACAAATAGATGAATTGCTAAAGGATAATAATGGATTCCTTGTTTTTCAGGAGGATACCATCAAATTTCTTCAAAACATTTGTGGATTAAGTGGAAGTGAAGCTGATAATATTAGAAGGGCAATAGGACGTAAGCAAAGAGATAGGCTTGAAAAAGCATTGCCACAAATATTAGAAGGATATTGTAATAAGTCCAGTAGACCAAGAGATGTTGCCGTAAAAGAAGCAAAAACATTTTTACAAATTATTGAAGATAGCGCAGATTATCAATTTGGTTACAATCATTCTACAGGTTATAGTATGGTTGGATATTTATGTGCTTACTTTAGATATTATTATCCTATTGAATTTATTACTGCTTATTTAAATAATGCACATAATCAAGATGATTTAAGTGGCGGTGCAGAATTAGCAAGAATTAAGGGTATAAAAATTAAACCCATAAAGTTTAGATATTCAAGAGCGAAATACTTTCCTGACAAAAGTACTAATGGTATCTATAAAGGTATATATTCAATTAAATACTGTAATGAAAATATTGCTGAAGAACTTTATAATTTACGAAATGATACATACAAAACCTTTATTGACTTACTTTATGATGTTAAACAATATACTTCGGTAGACACAAGGCAACTTGATATATTAATAAAACTTGACTATTTTAGCGAGTTTGGTAATAGTAGATTATTGAATAATATTGTAGAAAGTTTTAATCTATTTAAACAAGGATCTGCAAAACAAATTAGTATAGATAAGGTTTCATCCGATGTTTTAAAGAACATAGTAAGCAGACATTCAAGATTGTCACCCTCTGGTAAAACTTATATGGATTTAGACGTAAAACTTATATTTGAAGAAGTTGAAGAATGGATGAAATGCAATAATATCGAAGATTATACTTATAAACAAAAAATCAAGTTTCATGAAGAATACGTTGGGTATATTGATTTATCTACTGGTAAAGATGAAGATCGTAGAAAGCTACTTGTACTTGAAGTAAA
>CAZQOT010000119.1:0-2891 GCA_964595115.1 uncultured Muribaculaceae bacterium
CGAAACTGTAGATACCAGTGCTATTGATAACTTGGATATCTAAAATTACAACAACCTAACTACTCCGCAACTTTTTATAAGGGCGGAGTAGTTTTGTTTTTGGCCTTTAAAATAGTTATAGGCAAGTAATTGATATTTATGGTATAATATAGCTCTATAAATAATTTAATTTTTTTAAGTTAATATTTTTATGACTATTTCAAAAAAAATATTGGGATATGTTATGTTAAACACATGTAGCGTTTTGACGCTATTTGTTGTTTTACCGTTTTGGGAATTTACAAAAGATTGTGCACAGGCAAGGGAACCGGTGGTTATAACTGTTACTACAACCATTCAAGCCGCGATTGATATTTCAGGAGAAGGGGATACTATCAATGTTCCCGCAGACTACGCTTCTACCACGGAGGCTTATCCGATAGATTTTTATGGACATGAAAATATTACTTTTGATTGTCAAAATAGTGGAGCAATAATTGGTCCCAGTAGCACTGTTACAGGTCAAATAAATATGACCACGGGCACCACTATTACTAATTGTTTTTTTTCAAATGTAGAGATTATTTCTTATTTAAATTTAAATGAGGCAGCAGATTTAACCATTACAAACAATAGTTTTGATTCAGATGTTACAAATACAATTTCTGTTGGTGGTAGTGGTACAGTCATTATTAATAATAATGCTAGTTTAAATAGTATTAGTGTAAGTGGTGATTTTTCTTCTTCTTTTATTACAGATAATTTTTTGAGAGTTGTTTATGCTGATTGTTCACATGGAATTCATATAGTAGCTAATTATGAAAATGGTGCAGCTTTAATTAGTAATAATATTATTCATAATTATAGACATGATGTGAGGTCAATTAGCGTTGAAGGATTGAGCGATAATTCGGTTGTTACAATAGCAAGTAATACTATTAAATATATAGAAAGTGGTTACGTGACCAATTTTTTAGGAGCCTTGGGCATTGGTGGCACAGCCAATGTTAATTATCACCATAATTATATTGATGTTTCGCGGTTAATAATCAATGAGGGACAAATAATTTTGGCTCAACAAGACCCTGGTTATCATGCTCCTGATCCTACCACTATTATTTTTAATCATAACACAGTTGTATTTAGAGGCAGTGATGCTGCTGGCGGTCCGAAAGGTTTTTTTGTAGAGGGATATCTTAATCAAGAATATACTACTTATATTACTTCAACCTATAATCTTTGGGTAAATGTTGGCGCTACTAGCACAGGAATCAATGCATTTGTTTTTGCTATTAACACTACAACTTATACAGGTAATCTGTATTCCGATTATGATGGTTTTTGGAATTTTGAAAATATTTTTGTTGACGAAGATGTTTCTGGTAATAATACTAGTACAATTACAAACAGTTTTACTCAATATCCATTTTTTAAAAATGGCGATTCTAATCCGGATAATGATTTGGAATTAGCGCCTTTTAGTAATTATTTAGATGTGGGTGGACCGGAAGGTTCAAATGCTGATGTTGGTGCTTATAGTGCTGTCCGTCGTAATAGTATTTATATTGATTCCTCTGCTACAATCGAAATGATTGATTATGAAAATTACGATATTACTTCTACGCTTTATTTAAACGATGCTGTTCGTACAGGGGATGAAGTCTTAATATCTATTGGAAACATCGAACCATTTATCATAGCATCTTCAACTTTTTGTACTTCTTCACTTTCGATTTCAGGAGGAAATATGGGGATGGGTGAAAATTCCATAATTGATGCGACAGGTTATGAATATGGAATTAGTTTGGTAAGTATTAATAGTACTACTATTAAAGATTTTGAAATTTATGGTGCTTCTATTGCTGCTCTTAAACTTGATAATTCTTCATTTAATCAAATTGAATGGGGTATAAATCGTAATAGTGGGTATGGTGTTTGGTTTGCGGAAAATTCACAAAATAACACTGTTCACGTTCTACAATTTTATGACAATTATTATTATGATATTTATTCAACTAGCAATAGTGATAATATAGCAAGTGTTTTATATTTTGATTTGGCCTCCAGCTCAATAAATGGAATTGGAAATGTGGATATTTATGAAAGAATTTCAGTGTATGCAAAAGACAGTGATGATAATTCTGTAGCCAATGTCATTATTGATATTCATGATAATCATGGTGGCCAAAATTTTACTACTACAACCAGGATGTATGGAGGTATGTCTTCAATGGATTTAAATCAATATTTTTTAGCTTGGAAAATGACTAGTTCTTCACCTGCTTCGACTACTGAGGGTGGATATAATCCATTTACTGTGACAGCTAGTAAGAGTGGTTATATAACCACCTCAACAACTAAAATCCTTTCTAGCGACGATTATTATTTTGAGATGGTTATGTTGAAGAGCACTTCTACTGCCCCTTCTGATATCACCACTTCTTCGGTAAATACGTCATCAATTGCCATTTCTTGGACGGATAATTCTGATAACGAAGACGGTTTTGTAATAGAAAAATCTACCACTAGTACTTCAGGTTTTATTTTTACCGCTACAACAAGTGTTGATACCACTTCCACAATAATTAATACTCTTTTACCAAATACACAGTATTGGTTTAGGGTGGCTGCCTTTAATTTAGACACTACGTCTACTTATATTACAACCACGGAAGGCACATATACTTTAGCCGTCAATCCTTCATCGGTTTCCGCTGTTGCCAACAGCGCTACCCAAATCACTATTTCTTGGGCCGATGATAATTCGAGTGCTTATTATGTTAGTCGTGCGGGCAACAACTCCGGTTGGATTACAAGTACGTCTTATATTTTTTCCGGTTTGACCTGCGGAACATCTTATACATTTAATGTTAAAGCAAAAAATCATGATGATATAGAAACAGGTTCGATTG
>CAZQOT010000120.1:0-2878 GCA_964595115.1 uncultured Muribaculaceae bacterium
TGACGGTCCTGAAATTTTCTCTTTTCCATTCAAAATAACTGACTCTTCTTTTGATATAACAGCACTATAATTATATTCAACAATGTAAGAATCGCTTATATTTCCAGTCTTATCTTTTGCTTTTACTATAAGATAATATGTTCCGGTTTTATTTATAGTAAGTGGCTGATATATATCTGTTTTTATAAATTTACCTTGTTTTTCTGGATCAGATCCTATATTTTGTCCGAAATACACATAATAACCAGCAATATTACTTAACCCACTTATTTTGAACACTGGATATTTATAATTACTTTTAATCCCAGATTTTAAAGGTAGCGTATTTGATTTGTTTGGATATGTTGAGATTTTTATGTTTGAAATATCTAAAATATTAACTTTAATATTTTCATTACCTATACTAGCTAAAACATTATTCTTATAAATACCACTGGTAGAATTTGTAGAAATTTTATTATTATTTATCCAATCATTTATTCTTTTAATTGGGGTCACTAACCCTATTGAATCATCCGTTAAGTTTTCCCTTATTGTTTTTGCAGTAGGCATGCCTAAAAATTTACCATCATTAGAATATGCCCCTCCACCAGAATTTCCTCCTTGAATCTTAGCATCTGTTTTTAAAAATATATTTAAATAATTTCCACTGTAAGAACCTTGTGTTAATGTTAGATTTGATTGCATCAAATTTTGATATGTTGCTGGGCCATAAACTGGATATCCTGATATTATAATCTTTTCAAGAGGTTTTATCTTATAACTAAGACCATTTTTTATGTCTGTAAAATTAAATTTTTTGTTAGTATTTATTATTTTCAAAATAGCAACATCAATATTTTCATCATAAGACATTTTATATATTTCAGCTATTTCTCTATAATCTATATTTAAATCATCTAGATTATCAACGAAACCGACTTTACAACCAATAGTTCCGCTTACGACATGACTATTTGTTAAAATTAAACCACTTTCATTTATTATTGTTCCAGAACCAACACCAGCTAAAGTATTTTTATCTTTAAAACAAGCTAATTTTACTGTGGCTTTTATAATTTTGTCCTGATTAAAAGAATTACTGATGTCATTATTATTCTGTGGATTATTATTTGATGTATTTGGATTTACCGGTGCTACACAAAATTGAGAACTATCAGGCGATTCAGTTTCTATATTTGCGCAATCAAAAGTTTTCTTACATGCTCTTTTTTGGACACCATCAGGAGAACATTGCCCCCAATTTCCACATTCCCAAGTATCAGAAGTACATTGCGAAGTATAAACACAAAAATCTGATTCGTTTGGTTTTACTGCATTATCATCTACACAATTTTTATTCTTATTACAGTATCTAGTTTTTTTACCTTGAACACTGCAATTAGACCACTCCGAACAAGAAAAATCTTCTGTCTTACATATTGGTGTGTATATACAAGATTCTGACGTGTTTGGTTGTTGCATTTCTACTATTGGACAATCAAAAGACTTATTGCAAATTCTAGTTTTTTTACCATCTTCTTTGCAACTAGTCCACTCAGAACAAGAAAATTTATCTTCTAAGCATTGAGGAACACAATTTTGTATTAATTGTTCTTGAACACCATTCACACAATCATTAGGATATCTAGAAATTATACTTCTAGTTTGTTTTCCATTTATATCACAAACAGACCAATTAGAATAAGTAAATGATGTACAAGTCGGGTTTACATAGGAACAATTTCTACTTAATGTTTCAGAAGTTATTTCATCACAGTTAGATGGATATTTATATGTTATAGACCTAGTTTGAATTCCGTCCTTTGTACATGTAGACCAGTTAGAATAATTAAAACTCTGACATTTTGGAATACAATTCTCCTCTACTATCGGAGTTCCATTTTTACAATTATTAGGTAATTTAGAAAGAACTGTTCTAGTTCTTTTTCCAATCAAAGAACATTCACTCCAATCTGAATAATTAAAAGATGTACAAGTTGGTTGTATATAAGTACAAGATTGCATTTCAGATGGCTTAGCAGTTTCTACCAATGAACAATCAAATGACTTAGTACATGTTCTATATTGAACACCACCAATAGAACAACTACCCCAATCAGAGCAACTCCATAAATCATTAGTACATGCTGGTGTACATGATTGAGTAGTTTTTGGTATTAAATATTGAAACTCTGAACCATCATCAGCATCACATTCAAAAGTTTTAACACATTGCCTAGATTGAGACCCAGAAATAGAACACTCACCCCAATTAGAACAATCATAATTATCCTTTACACAACAAGATTGACTCACTGAAGGAGACGGAGTTTCTATACTTGGACAATCTAAAACTTTATTACATTGTCTAGTTTGCATTCCATTTTGATCAGCAGAACAAAACCCCCAGTTATTACATTCATATTTATCCGCTAAACAATCATCTTCTGAAGCCATTAAAAAATTTTCATTGCTACTTAATAATACTTTTGTATTTGGACAATTATAATTAGTACCTGAAAATGTTTTTGGAGGATTATAATATTCTCTATAAACAACAACATTACCATTAATATTAACATTTCCTAGGTCTGGCATTATAAAACTTATAATATTATCTCCAAATTGTTTTGTTATTGCAGCACTTTCTTGTTTATCAAACACCTTAGTTGACCCAATATAAACAGTTACAGGCCCATCAATATATCTACAACCACCATTTGCAAAGCCACTACCATTTATTGTTATTAAATCTCCATATTTAAAAACATTAGGAGTTACAGAATTTATTTTTAATTCTATTCCATCAATTGAGGATTGAGCAAATATGTTATTATTTATAAAAACAAAACATAAGACAATTATTATTATTGATATTATTTTTTTCATAATTATA
>CAZQOT010000121.1:0-2780 GCA_964595115.1 uncultured Muribaculaceae bacterium
TCGTTTTTAACATCAGCTTTCATCGGAATAATAAAACCATTTACTTTAGCAAGTTCAATATCACTAGGGGTTATTTTTATGACATTGCTTGGTCTTTCAACTTTTCCCCCCACTATGAATTTTGAAGCATTGATGGCCATGGTCATAAAATCATAACTTGATTCTTGCAAATCATCCATAAGCATAATTACCTTATCCATTGGCTTTATCACAAGTGTTTCATAAAAAGAAGATAAGCATTCACTTTGTTTTTTTCTTTTTTCAACTACCGAGTCAATATATGTCCTCTTAAAGGATTGATTCACCAAATCCTTTTTTAACTCTTCAAGAGCATTTTTATCATATTGTTTATAGCCTTCTTCAATATAATAGTCTGTATTATTGAAAGCAAGCCCAATTTCAGGATAAAGATACTTAATAAAAACTCTAAAATCTAATTTTTCTTGTTTAAAAAAGTTGTTCATTGTGTGTATAATTTCAGGATAATCGATTGCTGTGAAATTATAAACATATTTCCTACAAGGATCCTTTCTAGGTATTCTTTTTCTTCCTTTGTGAATCCTCGTTCTATCTTCAATTGTTTTTATAAGATGATAGTCACTTCCAAAATCATCACAATAATTTTTAAAGGATATATATGGTCGATCCTTATCCTTTACTTTTACTTGCATAGGTCTTATAAACCCATATGTTCTAACAACCCATTCAAGAAAATCATCAACTATACTTTCATCATAACTAGCCTCATATACCACTATTTGTTCATTTTCATAAGTTAATAATCTCATATAAACCCTCCATCTCTTATATTATAACACAACTTTTTAGTAATTTAAAAAGTCAGATTGATCTGACTTTTGATTGTTTTTTCTCAGAAGAAAAGAATTTCAATACTTTTGCAAATTCATATATAATTAATTCACTTTTATTAATGGCATAACTCTTGCCCATTGCTTTACCACCTATTGTTAAAGCAGCGATAATTGAAGTTCCAAGCAAAGATGCTACGATAGGATCAAAGTTGTTTGTAGTCGCTATTGATAGAATTACTACTGCTCCTACTGACCCACTAATAATGTTACACACATCCCCTATAACATCATTACAAAAAGATGATACTTTCTCAGCATTCTTAATAAGTTTAATAGCCATCTTTGAACCTTTTACTTGTTTTGTAGCCATCGAATGAAAAGGCTTTTGATCAGCACTAGCAACAGCAATACCAATCATATCAAAAACAACTCCCACTACAATAAAAAATATCACAAGTAGCGTCCCTACTAAAACATTAACGTTTTTTAGTATGGCCGATGAACTACCTGATAAAACCATAGTTAAAACAAAAGATATTGTGAATACTTGAATTATCCATTTCTTATCGATTGTTTTCTTAATAACACGATTTCTTTTCTTTATTTTATTTTCGTATTTCTCCTTAAATTTTTTGAACATAAATACCTCATAATATTTTTGTGGTGTAACAATAGTAAACTTTACGTCTTAGGTCAAGTTGGATTTCCCCTATTCTTACATACCGTTACCAGTATGCGGTTCCCCTTTAAAAGAATAGACGTACGATCACTCAAGTACGTGACTTGATTGCCACTTAGTACGCACTACAATCCTATTGTTATTCAGTCTAGGAGTTTTCCTCTCAGAACTTTTTATTGTTAGCACTTTTTTGCAACTATAGTTTCAGTTACCATCCCCCATAATCACTCAAGGCAAGCTACACTATTCGCAGCTTTTCGCCACCTAATAGGTTTAATCTCTATCCGTAATTTTCCACTACGCAATAGAGTCTCCAAGAATACCTGGGAGCAGAGACGTATGCCATTACGATTGCCCAAATATTCACTCTTTCCAGCACCCACCCCAAACTGGGCGTAAGAAGCAAGCACCAGAAGCTTCACAGATATGCTCTTTAACGGATTTTTAGCCCCGCCCTCACAATAAAAAGAACTACTAGAATACTGTACCACATAATAAATTATATCATAAACATAGATAAAATTACTCTATGATGTTTGGTATTATATCACTTTTTTAATTTTTGACATTTAGGACAGTAAAAGGAACCTCTTCCTCCTATAAATATCTTATCTATTTTAGTACCACATATCTTACATGGGAAATTTAATCTCCCGTGAACCATTAATTCATCTTGAAATTCACCCTTCTTATTATCAAGTGAGACATATGATCTTATAGTTGTTCCTTCTAATTTAATAGCTTTATCTAATACTTCTCTTGTCTTATTAATAATAGTTTCTATCTCTTTATCATTCAAAGAATTAGCTTTCGTATGTGGATTAATTTTAGATAAAAACAATATTTCATTAGCGTATATATTTCCTATACCAACAATTATTTTTTGATCTAATAATACTTCTTTAATAGATAAAGACTTCCTCTTATATTTTTCTTTTAAGTATTTAACAGTCAATCTTTCATCAAAAGGCTCTAATCCTAAATCATTGAGTGGTTTTTTACTCCCAATATCAATTTTATCTAACAAATACATCTTACCAAATTTTCTAGTATCATGATATCTTAAATCAATATCATCTAATTTGAATATAATATGCTCATGTTTATTTATTTCTTCGTTTTTATCTTTAAAGAAGAATTTACCTTCCATTCTTAAATGAACTAGCAAAGAGTAATTAGTAAGTTCAAAAATCAACCATTTTCCTCTTCTATTTATATCAATAAAGACTTGTCCTTTTAATTTCTTTATAAACTCATTTACATCTATATCTACAATAGTATTATTCCAT
>CAZQOT010000122.1:0-2716 GCA_964595115.1 uncultured Muribaculaceae bacterium
ACTAAGCCTTATAGGCTTAGTGAAAACCACGCCTTTTAGACGTGGTTAGTTATTTTTTTATTAGGTGGATGTTAACATTTTGTGTTTTATTTGATATAATTAATATAGTAATGGAGGAATAATATGAATATTACTATATACTTAAGTATATCAGCCCTTGTTTATACGGTACTTATTGCTGTTTTGTTTTTTACAAAGAAAAAAATTGATACTATTGAGAATAAAGTCTTTAAATGGATGATATTAGTGACACTAGCATGTTTGGTTAGTGAATTATCACTAGTAATATTAGATAGGATAGGGAATCAATCGTTATTTGGTATAACAATCAAGATTTTCCATATATGCTTATATTTCAGCGTAGCAATATTTACAATATATGCTTTTGTTATTTCATTTAAAGAACCAAATATTAAATACAGGGAAAAATACAAAGTTTTATGTTGGTTTTATTTAATTTTTAGTTTAATTAGTATTGCATTATTAATTATATTGCCTTTGTATAGTGTTGTTATTGATGGAAGAAAATATGATGTCGGTCCTTGTATTGATTTTCTTCATTTGGTATCTTTACTTCATATTGTTACGATGATCTTTTTCCTTTTAAAAAATATTAAACATATAAAAGAAAAAAGATTTTATCCTGTTATTATGTATATTGTGTTAATGATTGCGATTACGATCCTAAATAATCTTTTCCCGGGAGTTTTGATTGCTAACTCAGCCGTTAGTTTGTTGGTTGCAATTATGTATCATACCATTGAAAATCCAGATTTAAAAATGCTTCATCAAGTTGAACTTGCTAGAAGTGCTGCTGAAAAAGCAAATAACGCTAAATCAGATTTCTTATCCAGCATATCCCATGAAGTAAGAACACCTCTTAATGCTATCGTTGGTTTTAGTGAATTAACACAGAATGCCCAAAATATAGAAGAAGCTAAGGAAAATTCAAAGGATGTTATTAAAGCATCCAAAGTTTTGTTAGAGATTATTAATGGTGTCTTAGATATATCTAAAATTGAATCAGGTAAAATTGAGATTACTAATGAAACATATAAACCATATGAAATGTTAAATGATGTTATAAAAATGCTAAATTATAGATTTGAAGAAAAGAAGTTGGTATTTAATGTTAATATTGCTCCTGATATACCAACTACTTTGTATGGAGATCGTTCTAATATTCAAAAGGTAATAACCAATCTACTTACTAATGCGGCTAAATATACGAGTTGTGGGCATGTTGATTTTACGATTAATTGTATTAACAAAAGTAATGTTTGTCGTCTTTTCATTTCAGTTGAGGACACGGGACGAGGCATAAAACCAGAAAATATTGATAAGTTATTTACCAAGTTTAATCGTTTAGACGAAGATAAAAATACAACTAATGAAGGAACCGGTTTAGGGTTAGCTATTATCAAACATCTTGTTGAATTAATGGGCGGGGAAATTACCGTTCAAAGTAAGTATGGCTCTGGTACCAAATTCACAGTTACTCTAAATCAAAGCATTCAAGCTCCAGAAAATGAAGAGGTTGCTGATGCTACAGCATCTACCAATTGTGCAGCAGATAATAATAATCAATCATCATTAACGGATAAAAGAGTATTATTAATCGATGATAATAAACTTAATATTAAGATAGCGGCTAAATATTTATCTACTTACCAATGTCAGATAATTGAAGCCATAAGTGCTCAAGAATGTTTAAACATGATAGATAAAGGAGAAAAGTTTGATCTTTTATTAGCAGATGATATGATGCCAGAAATGACTGGTACGGAGATGATGAAAAAACTAAAATCAAGTGGGTATTCAACACCTATCGTTGTATTGACAGCTAACGTAATGGATGGTCAAAAAGAACAATATTTAAAAAATGGTTTTGATGATTATTTAGGCAAACCAATAGATAAAAAAGAACTAAATAGAGTATTAAAAAAATATTTAACTGTTTGATTTCTGTACCACTAGATTGGGAGGGCATATGAATAGTTCGTTTTTCTTATCAGTATCAGCATTCTTATATACAGTCCTTGTGGTTGTTTCGTTCATTTCAAAAAAAAAGAGGAATACTATTGAAAATAAAATATTTAAATATGTAATGATTTCAGTTGTCTGTAGTTTAGCCATTGAATTAACCCTTCCTTTAGGGAAATTAACGGGCAATATTTCTTACACTTATTTTATGGAAAAAATTTATGGAGCATTTTTATATATTGGGATAGCGGTTTTTTCATTGTATGCTTTTGTTGTATCATTTAAAGAACCAAACATTAAATATAGGGAAAAGTATAAATCCTTATTTTGGTTATATATAATATTTGGTATCATTAGCATCATAATGATATTGGCATTACCAATTTATCATCACACTAGTCCTCAAGGTTCGTATTCTTTTGGTCCTTGTAATGTCTATTTGTTATGTGTTTCAGCTCTTCATGTAGTAGCGATGATTATATTTTTAATAAAAAATATCAAAAATATAAAAGAAAAGCGATTTTATCCAATTATAATGTATATAGTCTCTATATTAATAGTTGCTTTTCTCCCTAAAAATATTTTAGTAAATAATTCGATTGCGGGACTAATCGTTATGATTACTTATCATACGATTGAGAATCCAGATTTAAAAATGCTTCATGTAATGGAATTAGCTAAAGAAGCGGCTGAGAAAGCTAACAATGCTAAATCAGAATTCTTATCTAGTATG
>CAZQOT010000123.1:0-2684 GCA_964595115.1 uncultured Muribaculaceae bacterium
ATTACCCGCGTTGACACGTTCGAGGGCTACAAAGAGGACTTGAACCTGTTTTGCAAGCAACGGGCAAGTCAATGAAAAATAATTTATCACGACTAAATGATATAATATTGATTTTCGTTCCCCTTTGTGCTATACTATATTTTGTATAAGTGTACAAGGGGGCTTGCTTTATGCAATACAGCTACAACAAGCTATGGAAAATGCTGATAGACCGTAAAATCACAAAGACTGAAATGCGAAAGCAGGCGGGTATCAGCACGAATATTCTTGCTAAAATGGGCAAGGACGAGCCTGTTTCTATGGAAAGCCTTGCGAAGATTAGTACCACCCTTGAATGTGGACTTGACGATATTGTGGAAATACAAAGCGACGCAGAGAAAGGCATAAACTAATGGATAAGGAATTGACAGCAATTTCTTTGTTTTCTGGAGCAGGCGGCATGGATATTGGCATTCAACAAGCAGGATTCAACATTCTTTCCTGCCTTGAACTTGATAAAAATTGCTGTGAAACATTGCGGGAGAATATATCCAGAGAAAGAAGAAAGACCGTTGTATATGAGGGGAATATAAAGGAATTCACCCCCGAACATATACTTGATGATTTGGGTTATGAGTCTGGCAAAGTTGATTTACTCTTTGGTGGTCCACCTTGCCAAGCATTTTCTCAGATTGGAAAACAGCAATCATTACTTGACGAACGTGGTTTGCTATTATTTCAGATGATACGTTATGCAAAAGTAATACAGCCGAGGGCAATAATGATTGAGCAGGTAAAAGGCTTGCTGAACGCAAAGGACTTGTCAGGAAAACGCGGCGGTGTTTTTGAGCAGTTTATGAAAGAACTTGAAGATATAGACTATGTACCAAAATGGCGGGTTATGCTTGCGGCAGATTATGGTGTTCCACAGTTAAGAGAAAGGGTTTTCATTGTTGCCACAAAGAAACCTAATGGTTTTCAGTTTCCTAACCCGACACATTCTAAGCCGACGGATACAATGAACTTGTTTAACCTGCCACTTTATGTTACCGTCGGGGAAGTCATAGACGGGCTTGACAAGCCTCTTGTAAAAACAGATTCTTCTACTGTTCCAGACGATAGTCACTATGACGTAACCCCGCGACGCGATAGAGAGCGCATACACGGCGTTCCAGAGGGCAAAAACCTATCTTCACAAACACAACTTCCTAAAGAGCAGATAGGAGGATTGACGAAGAAAGATACAACAAAGTTTTTGCGACTTGATAGAGGTAAACCATCAAACACATTGCGGGGTGGCGAAATATTCTATCACCCCGAAGAGGATAGGTACTTGACACCACGCGAGTATATGCGTATACATGGCTATCCTGATAGTTATGTGTTAAAAGGGCCTATTCGCGGACGTACTGGAACAGTTAAAAATTTAGACCAGCACAGACAAGTAGGAAACTCTGTCCCGCCACCGTTGGCAAAAGCAATAGCGACAAAAATAAAGGAGATTATTCTATGCCAAAAATCTATGAATTGCTCGGATACCAAATAGATGATAACAGCCCTGCCGTCGTTGAGTCGAGGAAAAGGGCATATTGTCCGTTCATTTCTGATATGTGCGATGGTGGCGGGAATCGTTTTATGTCCGATATTGACTTACGCGAACACGAAGAATTGAAAGAACTATTTCCGGGTCTGACCCGTATTCCATCAGGTGTATGCTCAATTCAAGTTTCTGATAATATGGCACCGTGGATTATTTGTCCCCGCCGCTTGTTATATATGGGCAGAAAGGCAAACAGCGAAATTGTACACGGAGAAACCCAGACGCGTCTTTTGGAAAAATGTGGTTTCCCCGAAGGAACGGAGATAGGTATTTGGGCAGAAGCAAAAGTCAAATATACAAACGACGCCGACGATGAAGATACATCTGCATTTGACTATACATTTGATTATGTTTTAATGCCGTTAGGAAGGGTGAAACAATCACAGGCTATTATAGATTCTGGCTTGGAATGGGACGTATTACAGAAAAACTTGCGTGACAGCGGACATACTTTTGCACGCCGTAACGGCGAAATCTACATTGAAGATTTCCCAATTGGAAGTCCTGTAATAGTTGAGGTTATGACTTCAAGTACATCAGGTGGAAACAAGAAGAAAAGAAGTTGCATTCCGCAAGCCTTTGAAGATTGTATGCTTGGAAAACCGCATTTAGCGCCCGGAATAAACTATCGTCAGGTATGGGCGCGAATGGCAAGTCAACTCATTGTGAAATCGCAAGCAGCAATGTCATGGAGCGGAAAAACTATTTGGGTTTTACAAGACCTACTTGCGAATTACATATCATCGAGTACGGCACTTGATTTACGCAAGTTTATTGCCGAACACACGGACGAAGTGAACATACTTGCTTTTTCTTATGGAAATAACTACAAGCGCAAACAGAAAAATCAGACGGTATCTTTAGATAATTCCGTGTTATACGCGGGTCCTATACGCGCCGACAATAGCGGCGACCCACAACCATGTTTTCAAGATATTGTTTTAGCGTCCGTGTGTCCACCGCGCAGCGTGCTTGTCGCGGCTTTGAGCAAAAAAGCAATGGCAAATCGAATGTCCTTATAAAAGCAGGCCTAGTATTGGTTAACACCATTCAACATCTTTTAGTTGATTTAAGCGACAAACAAGCGACAAAACGGAAGTCAAAC
>CAZQOT010000124.1:0-2616 GCA_964595115.1 uncultured Muribaculaceae bacterium
GAGATATGAGTTTTTGGCTCATTTAGTTTTTACACCAGTATACGGACTTAATCCTATTTCTATATATAATGATCAGTGAACACAATAATATAAGTGTCATCACGAGTAGGTATTTCAATGATGCCATTAAATTCTAAATTGGAAAACTTGTCTCCAACTGTATAGCCAGGAAGATGTAGCGTATCCGAACCCACCACATATCCGTTAGCATCATAAACTTTATAAGCAAGATAGCAATACGTAGTACCATTTCTTCCATCCCAATCACTTGTTTTCTCACCAGTGAAAGATAATCTAAGTTCATAGTAATCTAAATATTCCCACTTGTTCCAGCTATATTGATCAAAGGCTTCAATATAAATTGAAGAATACTTCGTATTAGAACTGGCGTTAATATAGTTATAAGTTTTTGGGAAGTCATTTTGCACCTTAACAATAGGTGCGCCATAGCCTAGGTCTGTTATATAAAGAAACGGATCCTTTGTAACAGTTAAATAGCAAGTGGCAGTTTTATCATTTGCTGTTTTTACATATATTTTAGCCGTACCAGGAGCAACAGCTGTTACATTACCATTATTGTCTACTTTAGCAATATTTTCTTTTGAGGATTCCCATGATAAAGTTTTATTGGTGGTGTTTTCAGGATATATGTCCGCTACCAAATTATACGAATCTCCAACTTCAAGAGAAAGTTCCGAAGTGTTTAATTTAATAGAAGTAGCCTCAACAGGAATTTTCACTACACTTTCAATAAGTACTGTATTGATTTCTTTGTCATATCCAACATTAAAACATGTTTCAATCCCTAGTTCTCTGAGTTTAAAGAAGTTATTCCCTCCAATATTATACGCTGTGATTTCCGATACCACCCCATTAATAACAAGTTCTTGTTTACTCAGCACAGCGCTATTTGATTTGTCTGTACCAATTACCATTTCACCCCCTACAACGTCATATCCTTCTCCGGTTAAAACAGAAATTAGAGATTTAGATGCATCGTAAGAGACGGAAAATTGAGACCCAGTTCCATTTAGAATGTATGCAATATCTCTTAGTTTAAAATAATTATTTCCACTAATATTATATACTTCGAAGTTCTCCATACTACCATCAACGGTTACTGTCTGTGGCGACCTAACAACATTTTGTTCAGCAGCTTCTACCGTTACTGCTGGAGCGATTAATACACAGGCCATACATGCAATAATGATATAACTTATTACCTTTTTCATAACTAGAACCTCCAATTAAAATTTATCTAAATTAACGAATTAGGAACCTTATATAAAATATCTATCACCACTTAATATTAACACATAGATATTCTTTTCATCCACGCCATATCTAAGAGATAAAGCAGTGAAGGTATTTAAAAATTATTCTTCCCGGATTCTTTTTTTAATCGTGTTGTCATTTTAAAAGTATCGTCCATAGACGTAATCTCGGAATAGAAAGTATTGTTACAGTCATTACAGATAAATCGTTTAGACACAATCGCCACTTCAGCATGTTTCCCCATGAATTCTACATCCCTATAAAATCGTTCTTTTTTTTCTTTAACATAACAATTCCCACAACCGCAATTTGGGCATTTTCGGGTCTCTTTTTCTGGCTGGACATAAATTAGCACACTATGTTCTTCTTCAATAATATCGACAACTTTATAGCCATTCCACCCAATATCATTACTCATATGAAATCCTCCATTTAAGTCGTTGGGAATGATGATTAAAGATACACTTTTTTTAGCAACGACTTCTTTTTTAACATACGAAACTCTTGAGAATATTGTTTTATTTAACTTACAGAGCAACAATATAGAACATAGCAAAAATAGCACAAAATATTGATATAATTAAAATGTGAAATATTTTAAAATTTCTTTTTTCATGCTTATTCTCCTCAAAGTAGTTTTTATTAGTAAGGAATTCAATTATAGCAGTTGTAGTACAAACATATATTAATATTAGAAACGTAAGCACAAAATATCTAAGCGATATTATCCATAGTTTTTCAACCTGAATTATATAAAATAGTATTAAACAACCAGCAGCACCAATTGGTGCTGAATAGGTCCTATCTAATACCTTATTAAATAATCTTTTCATTAGTCAACCTTTCTCGTATTGTAAAAACTCCAGCAAATGGATTAGCTACTGTCAATTACTCATGCTTGTAGTGATTGAATGATCAACCAAGCACTTCTTTGTGCAATTGGTTGATCATTCATTTTGTTTAAAAATCTATTTTGGATAATTATAAAACATAAAATATCATTGTTCGAATATTCTAACACAATTTGGTTATTATTACCATTCTTCCTTCTCTTCTTCTGGCAAAAGTTTATAGATTTTTAGCTTACCTCATTTTCAGAAAGGAATATCCACTAAAAATGACGTTTACTGAAAGCACTAAAAAAACCGTATATAACAAAACCAAAAAATTCCAGTATTCCTAGTATAAATTTCATTGACCACTCCCCCCCGCCTGGCTGTCTGATACTTAATGTGAAACCCATTCTAAATACACAGTCTACAACCTAACAAAGCATAACTTTTCCAAAATTATTCCCCCTCTGTAATACTTTTGTGCTATCTACTACGCATGGTGTTTCAT
>CAZQOT010000125.1:0-2597 GCA_964595115.1 uncultured Muribaculaceae bacterium
GTATCTGTTGAGCCATATGCTTTTGATATAAAGATTTTATATTTGTCTACTAATTCAATATTCTTACGAATCATAGATTTATCGGTAATGCCTACACATTTTGTACCGTATATATCAACAGGCTCTAAGATTCTTTTTGTTTTGTCCTCACCTTTATATTTAGTACCGAATCCGAAAGGTTTTCTTGAACTTACCATTTCTGAAAATGACTTTTCATTGTACTCTTTTACTTTATTATAAATACTAACAGCTTCATTGTATCTTATGAATGTATCTGCATCCTCTTCTAATAAAGGTCTTATTAGTGTTGACTTTTTGTTTCCTTTTATCGTTGTAACTTTACAATCTCCATCATGAAGAGAATCGTAAAGGAAATAACAAACTCCACCCTTAATAGAAACTCCTGGGAAGCAGTCACTTGAATCAGGGTAATCTATAAGCTCCTTAATATGTTCATCATTTAACATTTCATTTCTAAAATTATCAAGTCCTTTACCACCTGTGAACCATCTTGCAGGTATTATCATAGTAAGATATCGAGGATTTAACTTTTTCGCCTGTTCTATGAACTTATGATATAAAGGCTTAGCACTTGCTCCTGCTCCATTATCCGATATCTGGTATGGGGGATTACTTATGATTACATCCCATTTCATATTTATCAATTCCTCCTCTTTTATATCATGTATGAATTCATATGCATAAGCTTCTAATTCTTCTGAACGATCATATCCTTTTGTTGATGCTCCACAATATATGCAGGAATCATTTTTCCAGGTATGTTCAATTTTATTATAAAAAATATTCCCTTCTTCTGAATCAAAGTTAGTGCACACTGAATAGTTCCCATTAGCCATTTTGGAACAATAAACAGATCTTCGTGACAACAATGATGTTAATTCTGTAATTGCAATGCCATACACCTGATTATTACAAATATGATTAATTCTTTCTTGTAAATCTGGGTATACTTGTTCAAGTCCTTTTAATAGTCTTTTAATAATTTCTCGTAGAAATATTCCAGTTTTAGAAGCAGGATCTAAAAATTTAGCCTCTGGATTACTCCATAATTCCTTTGGTAATAAATCAAGTATTTCATTTGCTAATTTAGGAGATGTAAAAACTTCATCATTTGATAGATTGGCTAAACATGATAAAACATCTGGATTATGCTTAATAGTCTCTAAATTCAACTTAATTCCCTCCTTCTAATTCAACAATTTTTTTGTAATGTATTAATGGATATTCTTTAATTGGTGTTGGAATAAAAGCA
The DNA here is from genome assembly GCA_964595115.1 of uncultured Muribaculaceae bacterium. Taxonomy (GTDB): domain Bacteria; phylum Bacillota_I; class Bacilli_A; order RF39; family UBA660; genus CAZQOT01. The sequence continues at coordinate 1,274 of CAZQOT010000125.1, forward strand.
CTTTTCGGTAAATTTTTAATTCCTTTTCCAATGTTAAATAGACTAACCTCTTCTTCGGCTACAGGCATGCAGTTTTCTGGATTTTGTAATAGTTCTTCATATATAAAGTCTCTTCTCTTTACCATTCCTCTACTAAGCATTGACCATTCAGAAACGATTAATGAAGTGTTGTCCATATATTTCATAGTCAAAGCATCCCCATGTAAAATATTTTTAGATAGAACAAATCTTATAGCATCAACTACTTCTCCATTGATTTTCTTTTTATACAACTGGACATACTCACTAATAAAAATTCCAAGCAGTCTTTCTTGACACTCTTGGACATTATCTTTTAAAATATCTATTCCATAAATACTTGTCATAGCAATAAATGAATATTTTTCATACTCAGATTGACATCTTTTATATTTGTCTTTTACAACACTTAGCTTTCTTTTTAATACAGCTGCGCAGAAATTTCCATTTCCACAAGCTGGTTCAAGGAATCTGGATTCAATTCGATAGCTTTCATCACTCACTAAGTCAAGCATCGCATCTATTTCTCTTTCATTTGTATAAACCTCTCCATGTTCAGCTACTCTTTTTTTTGATTTTATCTGACTGCTCAAATTTCGTCCTCCCATCTATAATTACCTAATTGATTTGTTTTAATTATCCTGCTAATAATAATAATAATAATAATAATAATAATATTTGTTACACAATTTTAAAACTTATTTATTTACTGTTTTAACTTTTATTACAATTTCCTCAGCTTCTTTGGATAAGTAATACTTACCTATTCGTTTTTCTTCCTTTACTACAAATCCCTTTTCCATAAGGTCCTTCATTATATGATTTACAGTAACTTTACTAACTCCCAACTTGTCACTTATTTCAACTTGAGTAATCTTTGAAAACTTCTCACTACCAATTATCACTTGATAATCATACATCATAATCAATACCCTGAAATGATTAGTAAATAAAATATCTGAAGCGTTCACATTGCGCCTCCTTTTCTTACTAAGTTATAATAATTTTTAATAGTTATTAAAGTATTCTTTAATGCTAATTCTAAAAAAAACACCATGCCGTTTGTGCCTTTAACTATCCTTATTTTATTATATATTCCATCCATTCTTTTTATAACTCTATTAACTGTTATTAAACTTTATCTTATTATATCATAAAATACTTAGAATACAATGTAAAATAAACAATAAAAAAAGCATGTTCTATATCATGCAATACTTAACATACTACCATTAATTAAACTATGTATAACAATATAAATACAATCAACCTTCTTAGGATAGAGGTATTCTAATAGCTGTAGGGC
>CAZQOT010000126.1:0-2548 GCA_964595115.1 uncultured Muribaculaceae bacterium
GGAGCGAATCTAGTACAGGTTACGAACTTGTTCTCTTTTCTATAAACATTATATATTAGTATTAATCAAATATCAACAGAGTATAGAACATTTTTTTAATTTATAGTATAATTTTATTAGTTAAATTACAGGAGGTAAAAATGAATATAGGAATAGATATAGACAATGTAATTTCTAATTTTAATGATGTGCTATTAGAAGAATTTTTAAAACATGACAAGGAATTAAGAAACACAGGAATAGTTGATAATAGCAAATATATAAGTAGAGGAATGTTTGATTGGTCTGAATTAGAAACGAAATAATTCTATAATTCTAATATTGAACGAATTGCTATTAATTTAGATTTAGTAAATGATGCAAAAAAATATATTGATAAATTGAAAACAAATGGTAATAGAATAATAATTATTACAGGAAGAAATAATGGAGAATATTCTGAGCCTTACCAAATGACAAAAGATTGGTTATTTAAGCAAGGTATTAATTATGATAAACTTATTCTTACAAATGCTTATAAACACCATGAAAAGGCAGATATATGCCTTGAAGAAAATATTGATATTATGGTTGATGATTCTGTGCATGTATGTGAAGAATGTTTAAATAAAAATATTAAATCCATATTATTTGGAACTCCATATAATAAACAAGAAATGAGATTTAAAAGAATGGACAATTGGAATGATATCTATAATTATATAAACAATAACAAATTTAATGTAATTTTAGATACTGATACATACAATGAATGTGATGATCAGTTTGCGCTTACTTATTAAAATCACAAGATATATTTAATATTGAAGCAATAACAATAGCGCCATATTCTCACCAAACAGGCAGAAATGTATCGGTTATAGATGGACAAGAAAATAGTTATAACGAGGTGTTGAAAATTTGTAATTGGTTAAATTTTGATGTTACCAATAAAGTATTTAAAGGCTCTATGGATTATATTCAAAATGGTTATGATAAAAATAACGATGCTGTTAATAAAATTATTGAAGTCTCTTTAAAAAATAATAAAACATATATATTAGCAATTGGTGCAATTACAAATATTGCACTTGCTATAAAAAAAGAACCTAGTATTATTTCTAAAATTGAAATAATATGGCTTGGTGGTAATGATTTATATTACAAAGATAATAGGGAGTATAATTTTAGACAAGATATTGAGGCCGTTAAAGTTGTTTTTGATTCAAAAGCAAAATTAACTATTATTCCTTGCAAAGAAGTAGCATCTGTCTTAAAAACTGATATTAATACTTTAAACATGAATTTAAAAGATAAATCAGAATTATGTAATTATCTTATTGAAAGATTTTATAATGATGGATATCATGGAATACAAGAATCAAGAGTTATTTGGGATATATCAGTCATAGCTTATATGATTAATCCTAATTGGTTTAAAACTGAAGAAATAAGCTGCCCAAATATATTAGAAAATACATCTTATGAAATTACTCAAAATAAGCATAGTGTGACTTTTATAACAAGTGTAAATAAGAATAAAATATATGAAGATTTATTTAGAAAGTTAGGTGATTAATTAATGATATTAACAAGTGAAAACGCTTTAAAAATGTTAAATGAAAGTAGAGGTAAAACGCCTGATGATTATTGGATTGATCATTCAATGTGTGTTGGTAATAGTGCTGGTATAATAGCTAAGGCATTAAATTTAGATGAAGAATATGCCAAAACATTAGGGTACATACATGATATTGGTAAAAGTGTTGGAGAATTTAAAGATCATGTAATGAATGGATATAATCATCTTAAAAGTTTAGGCTATGATGAAAAATATTATAATATATGTTTAACTCATTCTTATTTAAATAATGATGTATATTGTACTGCTGGTGGTATTCCAAGCGATATTCCTTTTAGAACTGAATTTATAAAAAATCACGAATATACAATATATGAACAAATAATAAATTTATGTGATTTAATGTGTACAAGTAAAAACTTAACAATAGATAAAAGACTAATTGATATTATTACTCGAAGAGGTGCTTACGAAAATACACAATATCATGTTAAAGAAACATATAAACTAAAAAAATACTTTGATGACTTATTAGGATTTAATATTTATGATTTATTCCCTGAAATTAAGGATAATTTATAATTAGAAAAGACAATGCTTATTATTAAATATTGCATTGCCTTTTTATATTATTTTACTTTCAAACTGAATTCTATATCATCTATTATATAATTTAATCTATCAAAGTTATATTTAATTTTCATTTTATCAATATAACCATATCTATTTGCAGTTTCTAGTATTGATTTTAATTTTAAATTAATATTTTTTAAATCATTGTCATACATTTCAAAAATACTTCCATCATATTTTTTAGGTTCATAATCATCTATCATTTCTCTAATATACTCTGACTGATTAAGATTTAATTTTTTACATTTGTCTTGCAATAATTTATCTTCTTTTTTTGATAAATAAAATGATTTTTCAATATTTCTTATTCTCATAAATTCTTCCTTTCGTTTATTTAAGGGTTTGGGATAATCC
>CAZQOT010000127.1:0-2485 GCA_964595115.1 uncultured Muribaculaceae bacterium
CCAATTTGTGATTATATGTTATATATCCATTACTTATGTCTATTGAATTAGTATCGTCATTCCAAGTAATATCGTATCTCAATATATTGCATGTTTCCCTTAAAGGAATATATGACGTCCCTTCGATTAAAATTGTTTTCTTTGAGTATTGAATTGTTGAATAATCCACAACAATTGCAGGGGTTTTATTAACAATTGGAGAAGCAACATATCTCGCATAGTATTCATCATAAGCCAATCCGCTATTTTTAACGTCTGTTGCTAGTTCAACACCTAAATATCGATAATGCCAAGGTTCATAAATGGTACCTGTAATATTTTGTTTACCATCGGGGTATCTAAGAATAAAACCATATTCATGACAATGTTCTTTAAGCCATTTTAAAGCATATAAATATCCACTTATGTCAATGGCCAATCCAGCTTGATGTTCACTATGACCAGGTCTAGCAGCTGATCTATCTCTAGTCATAATATACTGTTGCTTATTTGTTCCATAATATTTATTCCAATATGTACTGTATTGTTGATTATAACTGCGATATGCAGAATTAGCGCCGATTGAATAACCAGCCTTCTTTGCAGCTTCACGCATTTGGCTAAAGGCCTCTGCTGCCTCACTTTTTAAACTCTTCCCATTACCAACACTTATTAAATCATTCGGTTCATAACCATCAGGAAATTTATTATATGAATTGCTTAGGATCGCCAAAGAACTTGGATTTTCGATTATCTTTATATTGGTATAATAATCATTATCTAATCCAATACCAACATAAGTTATTACATCTTCCCAACTAAGCTTTGGATTGATTGTCTTATAGTTAATATAACGAGAATATTTAGTAGTATCAAAATAGGGTAAATAAGCATAAGATAATATTTCTTGATGATATTGATTCCTTAGTTTTTGTTCCTCTGTCAAACTTTCATTTTCAATTTTGGATGAAGCGATTATGTTTTTTAGCAATTCCTGATAAAGTTCTATTTTGAAATCAACATAATTTTCATAAATACTTTTACTATCACTTAAAGTATCTCCACTATCACTCACATAAGGATTATTAATTTGAAGTGCTTTTGCACAATCACCCTTAGAAGTAAGAATAGCTGCTGTCAAAATTATCGTTCCTATCCCTTTTAATGATATCCTCATTTAATCCCCTCCAAATATTTATAATTAACATCTATAGCAATGGTTAAAATTGGTTAATATCCTAACACAAAATTCTAAAAAAGGCAAATACGAGCATTTAGAAAAGAAGCTTAAACAATATTAGCTTCTTTCATTAACGTTTAATATAAGAATGTCCCTTTTTTTCTAAATCATCTTGCCATGTATACGCTAGTGATTGATTTTGTTGATTTTCTAATTCTAATAATTTTTCTGCGTTAATAAAGTTGGTTTTCATTTCTTTGACTTTTTCTCCCAATGCAATTACTACCACGTTTTGAATAAATTTATCCCAATTATGGTCATAGTAAAGATTTTTCTTTAAATTCGTAGCATTTGCCCCATACCCTAAATATGATCGGCCCGGACCAATTTCAATAGTAATAACTCTACAATTTTTATTTATTGGTTTATAGTACTCAAGATATTTATCTACATCTCTAAATATTTGGAGTGGTGTTTCAATGCCATTAATCATCATAACTTGACGGCCATATTTTTGACTATATACCATTCCATCTCTTATGCTTCTATTAAAATCAGTTATTGTTCCACCATCACCATTAAGACCATATGTACTAAGTTCTGACCAACGAGGATATTTTTGTTTCAAAGCTGAGTTTACCAATTGACTGAAACTTATGCTGAGTGAATCGCTTTCTTTTGAAAGAAAAGGTTTATCAGCATATAATATACTTCCCATTTGATGAAGATCAATATGGCATGTTGTTTTTGTAGCATTGGCTAATAACCATTTCATTATTGCTTTTGTTTCAGGCTCTGATCCAAGATATGGTCCAGCATAATACATACGCTCAAGATCAGGTTCCATTCTAAAATCATCTACTAGCTTAACCCCCTTAGCTAAAGTACCAGCATTTACTGATGGAAAATTTCTATTTAGATCAACTCCATTAGCATTACACTTTCCTTTTTCAAATTCCCCATCCAGCATCATTTCCCTGCCATCAGGATTAATCAAAGGTACAACTTGAATGCGAACGCTTTGTAACAGTGACATAAGATAAGGATCATTTTGAGCCGCAATCAACATATCGTTTAAGCATTTAACTAAATATTCACATCCAGCTCCCTCTTGTGCATGAATCGAACCAGATAGCAAAATAAGAGGTCTTTTATTAAAATCTTCTTGTGTTTCCCCTTCTTTTGGCATCGCTAAATTAAGCATAAAGATATCTCTATTTTGAACACTCTTACCAATTGAATAAAGTTCTACACCATGACATTTTGCCAGATTATAAAGGATATTTTTTATATCCTCGTAACGCATTGCCTTACCTAAATCTATGT
>CAZQOT010000128.1:0-2451 GCA_964595115.1 uncultured Muribaculaceae bacterium
TTATAAAAACGGAATAAAGGGTGTAAGATTCATCGCTGGTGGTCCAATGATGGGTCAAACCATTGTGAATGATCAGTTTGTGGTAACCAGTTATTTAAACGCAATTACAATATTAAAACATAAACCAGTGGTAGAGATTCCATGTTTACGTTGTGGTAAGTGTAATGATCATTGCCCAGCTGGTTTATTACCAGTTCGTATTAAAGATGCCGAGCAAGCTAAAAATAGTGATGCGATGGCTCAGTTGCGTGCCGATCTTTGTATCGAGTGTGGCTTATGTTCTTATGTATGTCCTTCACGCATTGAAGTTACTGAGAGTGTCCGTCGTGCTAAGCGCGCACTTGCATTAAGGAAGGGGGCATAAACATGAAATTCATATTTAAAGTTGCACCAAACCAACGTATTAAGCAATCAACGCAAAATATCATGTTTGAGTTGACCCTTGGTTTATTAGCGGTTTATCTCTTTAGTTTAGTTTATTACTATATGGAATATGGTGTGGACTATATGGTTCATGCAATTTTACTGATGGTAACGGCGATAGTCGTTTCCCTGGTGGTGGAAGTAATTTGGAGCTTAATCTTTAAAAAGAATATCATGGCTCATTTAAAGAGTTCTTTCCCTTGGGTGAGTGCCATTATTTTAGTACTGATGGTTCCTATCAGCATGCCTTTGTATGCACTCAGTGTGGGAACAGTCTTTGCGATTTTAATCGGTAAATTAATCTTTGGTGGTTTTGGCCACAATATCTTTAATCCAGCGGCTGTCGGTCGTACCGTTATTTTAACGGCCTTTACCAGTAGTGTGGTCGCTGACTTAACCACTTCCGCAACCCCAATCAATGCGATTGCACAGCGGGGCTGGCTTATTACTGATGGCGCTGCCAGAGATGCTTTCTTAGAAGGCTTTGGTGGTCTATCTGGTTTATTCTTAGGTTGGTATCCAGGTTCCTTAGGTGAAACTAGTGCTTTACTAATCTTTATTGTGGGAATCGTCCTTGCGATTCGTAAAGTTATTGATTGGCGTGTACCAGTATTTTACTTAGGTACCATCTTCTTACTTGGTGGTATTATTGCCTTAGTGAATGGGGTTGGTATTTGGTATCCAATTTATCATGTGATTGCAGGTGGAGCGGCCTTTGGGGCAGTATTCATGTTGACTGATCCAGTAACAAATCCAACTTCCGCTAGTGGTCGTATTATCTTTGCAATTGGGGCAGCCATCATCACGGTATTAATTCGTATTCAAGCGAATTTACCAGGTGGTGTGGTATTCTCAATCTTAATTATGAATATGTTGACCCCAGCAATCGAGCGTATGACTGATGGTTGGCAGTATGAAAAAGCTAAAAAGTATGTGCTTGCATCCCTTGCGACTTTCGTTGTCGGTGCCCTTTTAATTGGTGGTATCGCTACCCAAATGACTGCGATAGCGGTTGAAGACAATGGTGGTGATGACAACGGTGATGACACTGAGGAAGTGATTGTGAATCTAGGAGATCCAATCGGAATCTTTGCCAATGCAACTATCAAACCAGAAGGGGAAGTGGTTGATTCTAGTGAAGATGGTGATGTGGTAACCTTTGTGGTTCATTCTAAAGGTTATGCCGTTTTAGAGGGTGGGTATGATAATGCTCAACCGAATGAATTTGAAGTGGTTTTAAATAAAGCTGAGAAGACGATTGTATCGGTTAAAGTCATTGAACTTCATGATACCCCAGGTATCAGTGATCCAGTGAATAGTGATACCTTCTTAGATCAATATAAAGATTTATCCTATGATGATGAAGATGCGAGCGTAGACTTAGCAACTAGTGCGACCGTGACTTCAATTTCAGCTAACCGTGCGGTTCGGGCTGCGATTGAAGCTGTCTTAGGAGGTCAGTAAAATGAAAATTGTTAAAATGGGATTGTTCCTAGCGATAGTAGCGGCTTTAGCTGGTGGTGCATTAGCAGGTGTTAATAGTATCACCGCTCCGATTATTGCGGAGAAGGCAGTGGCTAGTGAACGCGCTAATCTTGAATTAATTTTTCCAAATACCAGTGAATTCTTAATTGTCGAAGACTTTGAAGATGAAAGTGGTTTAGTTGTCGGTGTTTATGAAGCAGTGGGTGATGGGATGGCATATAAGCTCCAAGTCCAAGGCTTCGCAAATCCAGTGGTCTTTATGGTTGGGATTACCAATGATGCTAAGATTAGTGGCTATAAAGTATTAGATATTAATGATACGCCAGGCTATGGTGATCGGGTTTTATTAGCTGAATTTACCGATAATGTACTTGGTAAAGGCACCACCGAAGGCATTCCAGTCTTATCCGGTGCGACCGTTACTTCAACCGCAGTTGTGAACGGGATTAACGCGGCGAAAGCTATGTTTAACCGCGATAATGATATTGAAGATGATGGTTCAGGATCAGTGGTAGAAACACCACCACTAGCCTTTAGTGAAAC
>CAZQOT010000129.1:0-2451 GCA_964595115.1 uncultured Muribaculaceae bacterium
TCTAATAACTTAGCCGAAAGGGTCTTTGTTTGCAAATTACTATTAGACAATTCCTCTAACCCCGCTTTTATTTCTTTGACTTTTTCTCCCAATACAATTACTACCACGTTTTGAATAAATTTATCCCAATTATGGTCATAATAAAGATTTTTCTTTAACCTTGTAGCATTTGCTCCATACCCTAAATATGGTCTACCTGGACCAATTTCAATAGTAATAACCCTGCTATTTTTATTTGTTGGTTTATAGTGCTCTAAATATTTGTCAACATCTCTAAATATTAGAAGCGGTGTTTCAATGCCATTAATCATCATAACTAGACGACCATATTTTTGACTATATCCCATTCCTTCTCTTATGCTTCTATTAAAATCAGTTATTGTCCCACCATCACCTTCAATACCATAAATAGCCAGTTCAACATTGCGTGGATATTTTTGTTTCAAGGCTGAGTTTACCAATTGGCTGAAACTTATACTAAGTAAATCACTTTCTTTGGAAAGAAAAGGCTTATCAGCATATAATATACTTCCCATTTGATGAAGATCAATATGGCATGTTGTCTTTGTAGCATTTGCTAATAGCCATTTCATTACTGCTTTTATTTCAGGCTCTGATCCCAGATATGGTCCAGCATAATACATACGCTCAGAATCGGGTTCCGTTCTAAAATTATCTACTAGCTTAACTCCTTTAGCTAAAGTACCAGCATTTACTGATGGAAAGTTTCTATTTAAATCAACTCCATTAGCATTACACTTACCTTTTTCAAATTCCCCATTCAACATCATTTCCCTGCCATCAGGATTAATCAAAGGTACAACTTGGATACGAACACTTTGTAACAGTGCCATAAGATGTGAATCATTTCGAGCTGCAATCAACATATCGTTTAAGCATTTAACTAAATATTCACATCCAGCCCCTTCTTGAGCATGAATTGAACCGGATAGCAAAATAAGAGGTCTTTTATTAAAATCTTCTTGTGTTTCCCCTTCTTTTGGCATCGCTACATTAACCATAAAAATATCTCTATTTTGAACACTTTTACCGATTGAGTAAACATCAACACCATTATATTTTCCTAAATTTAAAATGTGATTTTTTATGTCATTATAACGCATTACCTTGCCTAAATCTATGTCATTTTTAGTAGGTTCTCCTTCTACATCGAGTTTTACCCATTCAATAGACATAGCTTTATTATATTCAGATACTGGCATACCATCTATTGTAAACTTACCATATTTTGATAATTCTTCTGATAATTGGTCCTTATTCATATATGTTCCATTATCTTGAATAAGCTTAATTGGATCTTGGGCTAAAGTATCTATTGGAACTGGTTCTTCTTTCACATAACCATCTTGCATCCATGATTGGTATTTATCTGTATCTTTAAATGAAACTATACGAATAGCATCAGTAGACCCTTCGTAAGAAACTTCTGCCCCTACTAAAGTACATATTTCCCTAGCAGCACTATAAGTTACTCCCTCCATTACAAATGTTGGATTATCAATATATATTTTTTTGTCATTACAAATAAATTCATTAGTTCCGACCTTATGCTTATAAATTATATAACCATTACTAATATTGATTAGGCCTGTACTTGCATCCCAAGTAACATCATATCCCAAAGAACTTAAAGTTTCTTTTAAAGGTAAATAAGTAGTACCGTTAATAAGATAAGTTGTCTTTGTATATGCAATATTTGCCATATCTACACTGACATTAGGGCTCTTTTTAAGGGTAGGATTAGCGATATGCCTAACATAATATTCATCATAAGTTAAACCACTGTTATAGACTGAGGTTGCTAATTCTGTTCCTAGATATCTAATATGCCAAGGTTCACCAATATAACCAGTAATGTTTTCTTTTCCAACAGGATATCTAACAATAAACCCATATTTATGGGCATTAGAAGCAAGCCATTTGCCCACTTCATAATATTTGCCCCCAAGTTTGAAATCATTTTCTTGAGCTGAACATATATCAACAGCTAAACCTAATTGATGTTCAGTATGTCCTGGTCTAGCATTTGCTTTATCTGTATCTTTTACGCCTCTATATATAACTTTTTCATCATAGTTTTTCTTTTGATATTCATAACTTCGATAACCATAATCATGTTTAGTAAATAAACTCATACCATCAATGGCAGCTACTTCAAACAATGCTTTTAAATTATCAGCTAATTCACTTCTAAGTTGTGCCCCACTCTCAAGACTTACTAAATCACTTGGTACATAATTTCTAGGCAATTGATTATATTTATTGACTAAAACATCTAATGCTTCCGGATTAGATATAGTCTTTATATTAGAATAAAAAGGAATATCCAATCCAATTCCTACATGGGTTATAACATCAACCCAACTCAAGTTTGGATTTTTAACCTTGTAATCTAAATAACGTTGCATATTATTGATATCAAAATATTGT
>CAZQOT010000130.1:0-2400 GCA_964595115.1 uncultured Muribaculaceae bacterium
TGAATTGCCAGATAGAAAATTTTTCTTCTGAAAGTAAAAATTTGGTTCCCGAATATGAAACACATTTGAGGGATGTTTATGGCGATATAGTTTCTCATAATGGAGGTGATTATTCTTCCTTTGAAATAAAGTCACAAGAAAAAAAAAATATTTCTTTGATTTTACCAAAAGCTACCAACCCACAAGCTTATGATGTTGTAGTTAAGTTAAAAGATTCCATTGGAATTTATTCAAACAAAATAGTTGTGCACTATGTTTTAGGTGGAGATAGTGCAACTATTCAAAATATTAATTTAGATAAAGATTATTACAAAGAAGGGGAAACTGCAAATATTTCATTCCTTTGGTCTCCTAGGGCCGATAGTTTTCCTGGTAGTAGAAGTGGAAGTTTAAGTACAAATTATTCTAGTTTTGTTAATGTAGTATTAAAAGATGACAAAGGAGGGTTTTGCTCAGATGAAGTCAGCAAAGAATTGTTTACTAATTATGTAGACCCAAACGTAATTATTCCGGTTAAAATAATAAAGGAATGTAAAAATCCAGTAATTGACTTAACGCTAAAAGACAAGGATGGTAATATTTTAGATCAAGATAATTTTTCTGTTGAAACAAAATCCAAATCAGGTTTTTCAAGTTATGTTTATTATATAATTTTTGGGATTTTGGTCACAGGAGGAGCTATATTTTATTTTTTAAGGAAAAAGAAAAATTTAAATAATAATATTGCAATTTTTGTTATTGGTTTAATTATTTCAGGTATAGGTGTTTTGCTTCCTAATAATAAAGTAGATGCAGATTATTTTACTTTTGGAGACACAGGGAGTTATTTTGTTAATGTTCCATACACACTAGATTATGGTGATTCTTATAACCCGGGTGATACAATAAGTGTTACTTTTGGTGAAGTTGTCTATAATGCCTGCGCGAACGCTTTAACTGGTTTTGTTTTAAGCGCCGATAGCCAGTCTGTTTTTAATGCAACTCATAATGAAGGAGATTCTCATCCAGTTTTAATTAATACAGTATATTTAACTGCTCCGAACGAGAGTGGTTCTTATAGTATTTCAGTCTATGGAGAATTTACAACAACTTTTGCTGATGGAAAATCTATTAAAAAATCTTCATGGGCCTATATTCCATATTATGTAAATGGAGACGCAGAATGCTCTTCAAATCACTATGGCTGTGTAAATGGCACATCTTATAATGAATCTCAAGGTCTAGATAAGTGGACATGGTCTTGTGATGGTTATGGTGACGGATCAAATGCACTTAATTGTTCAGAATCAAGAACTTTTGAAAATGGTGTTTGTGGAACAACTCATTATAGTTGTTTATCTGGTTCTTTATTTTCTTCAAAAAGTAATCCAACAAACTGGACTTGGGAGTGTAAAGGAACAGGGGGCGGAGAAAATTCTCCTCTCTGCGTTGAACAAAAAGGCGACGCCCCTGTTTGTGGCGCAGAGCATTATTCATGCGAAAAGGGTACAAGTACAGGAGGGCTTTATTATGACACAAATACTCAATATGAATGGTACTGTATGGCAGAGGGCTATTCTTCTGTTGGTTGTGTAGAAGACAAGATTTATTCTGCTTGTGGAACAAGTGAAAAATTTACTTGTGAAAAAGGTAATGTAACAAATGAATATGAAGCGAATGACTATGCTTCTTGGAAATGTGACTGTTCTGGTTCTGAAGATTGTAATACTTCGTATAATTATTGTTATTGGTATAAACCTATAGATGCTGTCTGTAGTGAAAATGTTGTTAATGGTTGTGATATTGGTGATTTTGATTGGAGGGATTCAAATACTGAAGATTTTGATTGGGTTTGTTTAGGTAGAAATGGCGGTGCTGATGTTTCTTGTAATATAAATTCTAGTACTGACATGTATGGAAAATTAAATTTTCAATCCTGTGTAATTCCTTTTGGAGAATCAAATTGCTACATGCCTTATTCTTGGGAAGTTTTTAATCCAGAAGATCAGTATAATTCAGAAGTTAGATTAGGTGGTATTAGTGCTATTAATTATGGGGACTATGGCTCAGATTCTTTATTATCTGATATTAGTGGTGTTTTGCTTGAGCTTTATAATAATACAAAATATCTAGCGGGGGCTTGGTCTACTCCAACATGTGCTCCTGGTTCTGGGTGGAGCTCTAGTGAACAAAAATGTTTAGGAAAAATAGATGGAGGGTGGACTGAATGGAGTGAATGTACTAAACCTTGTGGAACTGGTACTCAATATAGAACTTGTAGTAATCCAGCTCCTGCAAATGGAGGTAAGACATGCCCAGGTCTTAGTTCTTGGTATTATCCTAGCCCTACATATAAATTTTATCAAAATTGTAATATTCAATCTTGTACTTTAGTAAATAAAGTAAATGTTTCTGGTCCAA
>CAZQOT010000131.1:0-2375 GCA_964595115.1 uncultured Muribaculaceae bacterium
TACTAATAGCCGGACTAAGTCCTTCAATACTGTCAACATCTGGTTTGTCAGTACCGCCAAGAAACTGCCTAGCATAGGAGCTTAATGACTCAACGTATCTTCTTTGCCCTTCAGCATAGATAGTATCAAATGCCAAACTACTTTTCCCACTGCCAGATACCCCAGTCATTACTACTAACTTGTTTTTAGGAATTTCAATATCAATATTTTTTAGATTGTTTTCGCGGGCCCCTTTTACTATTATCTTATCCATCATATTATCAGCTTCTTTCTGCTTTCAATTCAAACAATATATCCCGAAGTTCAGTCGCTCTCTCAAAATCAAGTTTTTTGGCAGCTTCCTTCATCTCATCTTCTATTTGTTTTATAAGTCTTGTATTTTCTTTCTTATTATAAGCTTTGCTTATTTGCTTATCATCTAATTCGTTAGTTATTAAATTTCTAATCTCTTTATCAATTGTTGTAGGAATAATATTGTTCATTTTATTGTAATCCTCTTGTATTGTACGTCTACGATTAGTCTCTTTAATTGCAACTGACATCGCGTCGCTTATTTTATCAGCATACATAATAACATGTCCATTAGCATTTCTAGCACACCTACCAACAATTTGAATAAGGCTTCTTTCACTCCTTAAAAATCCTTGTTTATCGGCATCTAAAATTGTAATCAAACTAACTTCTGGCAAATCAATTCCTTCCCTCAAAAGGTTTATTCCGACAAGGACATCATATTTACCAAGTCTTAGATCCCTAATTATTTTAATTCGTTCTAGTGTTTTAATTTCATTATGAAGATAAGCTACTTTAATATCAAGGTTTTTTAAGTAGTTTGTTAATTCTTCGGCCATTCTAATCGTTAGCGTTGTAATTAAAGTTCGTTCATTATTTTTAACACGTTCATTTATCTCTCCAACAATATCATCAATTTGTCCTTCTGTCTTACGTACTTCAATCGTTGGGTCTAACAACCCCGTTGGTCTAATTATTTGTTCAACCACCTCGTTATTTACTTTTTCTAATTCATAATCACCTGGGGTTGCTGAAGCATAAATAACTTGATTTATTTTATCCTCAAATTCTGCAAATTTCAAGGGTCTATTATCCATTGCACTTGGTAACCTGAATCCATAATCAACTAATACACTCTTTCTCATTCTATCCCCATTATACATACCCCTTACTTGTGGTAGCGTAACATGTGATTCATCAACAACCAATAAAAAGTCATCAGGAAAAAAATCCATTAATGTTGTTGGCGTTTCTCCTTCTGCTTTTAAAGCTAAATGACGAGCGTAGTTTTCAACACCTCGACAAAAACCAGTTTCTTCAAGCATTTCTAAATCGTAATTAGTTCTCTCCATTAATCTTTGATGTTCAAGAAGTTTGTTGTTCTCTTTTAAATATTTTAATCTATCATCTAATTCATTCTTAATTCTTTGAATGGATATTTTAAGTTTTTCTTCATCTGTTACAAAGTGACTGGCAGGATAAATACTGACACTTTTCTTGTCACTTAGAATCACTCCTGTAAGGGCATCAAATTCACTAATTCTTTCTATTTCATTTCCAAAAAATTCAATTCTAACCCCTTTAGCATGCTCATAACTAGGCACCAATTCAATAACATCACCTTTAGCTCTGAATGTACCTCTTTTAAGATCAAGATTATTTCTTTCATACAACATTTCGACTAATCTTTTTAATACTTCTTCCCTATCTATCCTATCTCCAACACTCGCAATAAGCATCTTATTTTTATAATCTTCTACTTCTCCTATTCCATAAATACAAGAAACAGAAGCGACAACAATTACATCCCTTCGACTTAATAAAGCCGATGTTGCTGAATGTCTTAATTCATCTATTTCATCATTAATTGACGCATCTTTTTCAATATAAGTATCCGTCGATGGAACATATGCTTCTGGTTGATAATAATCATAATACGACACAAAATACTCTACCCTGTTATTAGGGAAGAGTTCTTTAAATTCGCTATATAATTGGCCTGCTAAAGTTTTGTTATGGGCAAGAACTAAAGTGGGCTTATTAATTTGTTCAATAACATTAGAAATAGTAAATGTTTTTCCAGTACCTGTAGCTCCTAACAATACCTGGTGTTTCTTATTACCATTTATACCCTCCACCAATTTCTTTATAGCTTCTGGTTGATCACCACTAGGTTTATATTTGGAAACTAAATTAAATGCCATCTTATCACCTCAAAGTATCTTAATTATACATCGAACATTGGTTCGTGTCAACTAATTAAAACGTCGCTACTATTATACACTAATAATATAAATTATATATAAAGAGAACTATTTCGTTTGTATGCTTTTTTGATAAATTTATTGCTTTTTTAACCGCTA
>CAZQOT010000132.1:0-2355 GCA_964595115.1 uncultured Muribaculaceae bacterium
TAACTAAAGGTAATGTTCACGATTCCAAACCATACATAAGTAGAATTGAATATATAAAAAATACATTTAATTTCAACATAAAAAGGGTTGCCTTGGATTCAGGCTATGGAAGTATAGATATTAAGAAATACTTAATTGATAACAATATATTTGGTGTAATTGGTTATAGAAGATATGGTAGTAAAGATGCAAGGAATTTTAAAAAGGGATTTGTTTTTAATAAAAACTTAGATGTCTATGTAAATAAAGAAACTGGTGAAGTACTTGAATATACTGGATTAATAGATAAAAATGGTTATAAGAAATATACAGATAGCGAAAAGAAAGTCACATTACTAAGACATATAAAAGAAGAACTCAATGAACAATTCGATTTAAACAGATTATCAGAAGAAGGTAAATATTTATATAATTTAAGAAAAGAAACAATTGAAAGAAGCTTCGCTGATAGTAAGCAAAATCATGGATTTAGATATGCACAATATAAAGGAATAAAAAAGAACCAGAATTACACCTGGTTGATTTGTGCTGCCCAAAATATGAAAAATATATCAATTAAGGTAAGCAGATACGACAAACACGAATCAAATCACACCTTTAAACAAGCAATTTTATTGTTTTTTAGATTTTTATTCTATCCACAACAAAAAAATTGTTAAAAATAAAACCCCTCTTTTAAAAAGTGGGGTTTGTCTACAGTCTGAATAAAAGCCACTATTAAATAGAGGCTTTTTCATTTAATTAATTAAATCTTTTATTATTAATATATAATGCTGTACTAGCAAGACCTATTAAACTTATTATTCCAATAATTATGTCTGACGTTGTTGCATCATATGTTTGTGGATTTTCTTCTTCTGTATTTTCAGTTAAACTATACGTACTGAAGTGGTCAGTTTCAAATGTGGCCAATCCGTCTTTGATAGTAACGGCATGTGCTTCTTTTTCATCCTGTGCATTAACGTAATATACGATTAATCTTTTTCCTTCTAATTCGGCTGGTATAGGAATACTTACTTGGAATTTACCACTCTCTAATCTTGTGATGTTACTATTCTTTGTTTCAGAGAATAATGCTAAATCATAAGATTTTATATTTGTAGCACCAATTAATTGTGCTAATCTTTGGTATTCCTCACTTTCTTCATCCAATTCATCAACGCTAATTATTGAATCTAGTGGAACACTTGTAACATCTGATCCAATAGAAACGTTGGTATCAAGATCAGTAGTCTTTAATTTAGGATTAGTCATTTTACTTGAATCAGCAACAATAACAAAAGGTCTAGAAGTTGTACCAAAATTTACTATATATGTTTTACCGTTAGTATTACTTGTATCAATTATTTTGCTAAAATCTATTGGATCACCTTCTAAATCTGTGTAAGTATTGAATGCTTCTCCAGCAGTTATCGCTATATTAGAACCTGGTAAATATGCATTTATTCTACTAGTTGCTGCTGCAATTAATGCTGCATCTGTTAATGCTGTACCATTTGGTACATAAATTGCTTCTACAAGTCTAAGTCCAACGTCGTTTGCAACACCATAAGGGACTCCATTATAGTGGAATACAAGACCACCAAAGGCATAAGAATCAAACATTGAGGAACCACCATCGCCAGCTCTAAAGTCCATTGTATATGTTAGATTAGCATTATTAAACAGCGTCCTTAATGATTCAGAGTAATTAAGCGTTTTATTAACAACATCGTTATTAAATGTTGAAGATTCAGCACTAAAGAAATAGTTAATCAAACTTAAATCTGTTAGATCAAATAATAATGGCATAAGATTTCCATATTCATCTTCATCTTGAAGATTTCTAAGTTCCTCTAAGGTTTCGACATAAGAGTTTATTCTGTTCTTAACTGCTTGATTAGTAGGTTTCCAAACCATGTTAACTTCACGAGTAAGGCTATCAACAGGTACTGGATCTTCTGGCCCTTGTAGTGATAAACCAAATGTACAAGTAGTATAGGTAACATTACAATCATAAATGCTCATATTAACATTTTGATCTGCATAATTGTTAACTGGCATCACCCCAGGTACTTCAATGTAGTATTGAAATTCATCAAAAGTAGTAGGTACTGTAGTGTTAACACGGAATACATTACCCGGTGCTATTTCATCGGCTATGGCTCCTAAATTAATGTCAGCATTTACACTCGTTACACCAGGTAATAAGAAGCCAATGAGTGCAAAGGCAAGAAATTTTAAATTTTTCATTATCATATCATACTCCTCTATTCTATATTCATATACAGTATAACAAAAGAATAAAAAAAAAGAAAGATATTTTCCATATTTTTACAATAATAATTCTTATTTTGAGGTTGAATAAAGTAATAC
>CAZQOT010000133.1:0-1744 GCA_964595115.1 uncultured Muribaculaceae bacterium
TCCATATTTTCATCAGAACACAAAGGTTTTACCTTATCGAAAATACTGGTTGCTCCATCTTTGAAAAGCCTAACAAGGCGGACAATTGAATCTGCTGCATAATACCTCTTCCCCTTGATCAGTTTGCTTGGGTCGATGATTATTTTTGAATAATCAATTTTCTCCTCAATTTTTTCCATTTTTCTCCCTCCTGAAAATCTCGTTCATATCCTCGAACGAAACATTAAAAATCAAAGCCAGACTCTTGATTGTGCCTTCCGGTGCCTGGTACTTATCGTGCTGATAATCCCAGAGCGTCTGTCTGCTGATTCCCAGCTTCTCAAGAAGAAATGATTTTTTCATTCCCCTCTCCCTGAGAAGCTTTTCAAAAACTTTCGACTGCATTTTTCCTCCTAAAATGGGATATCCCCATAATCATCAGAATGGCTACTTTCTGAATCCCTGTTAACAACAACTATCCTGTCAACAAGAACAAAAACGGAGCTTTTCTTTTCTCCATCTTTTTCATACCTTGACTGCTTGACGCTCCCAGATATGAAAACCTGCGTTCCTTTTGTGAGCTGCAGCTTCTCACATCTCTGCCCGAAAAGAAGGCAATCGAAATAGCTCACTTCCTCCTGCCAATTCCCATCAACCTTTTTGGCTGAGTTCACCGCAATCGAAAAACGCCCATAGGCTCCTCCGCCTGATTGCTTCAGTTCCATGTCTCTGGTCAATCTGCCAGAGAATGACACGCTGTTTACATCTACCATATTTCCTCCCAAAAGCTACTCTTTATTGAACTTCTTTATATTATTACTATACTCTGTATTTATATTAATGTCAACTGTTTTTCTGAAGTTCCCTTAATTCTTTTCGGTATTTTTTTGCAAGCTCATCATACTCCTTTGAGGTCTTTTTCTTTGGATCCTTGCTTTCCAACAGGCTCTCAAGTCTTTCAACTCTCTCGACCCCTAGCTTTTTGATGAGTCCGATCCTGTATGCAACTACATCACCAGCTAAGAATCTGTTGCATTGTCTGCATTGTGGCTGTACGTTATCAGGCTCAAGCTCAGTGCATGTATGTCTCCTGCCTATGTAATGACCGCCATCCAGCTGCGAGACTGGAAGCACCCTTCCGCAAGATATGCACTTGGCATATCCACCGCACGATTCCTGGAAAACTCTCAACCGCTGGAAAGCCCTCAGGCATTTGGTTCTTGCTGATTCTTTCATTCTTTACTCCTCACATCTCAAACAAATCAGGCTGGACCGGTTCTTTTATTCCTATTTTACGTGCCAGCCCGTCAATAATCTCATCTGCATTGTCTCCCCTTGCGATGAACCCGCATATTTCAGCCCAGCCAGCTTCAATGCAACCCCTCATAGTCCCAAATTTGCAATTTTTTTCTGAAAGAGGAAAAGCATATCCGCATTTTGGACAGCCAGCAGATGTCGCACTTATCCAATTTCCATCGCTAAGACCATACTCTATGGTCACCTCCCATTTTCCAAAGGTGGCTTTAAGCGTCTCATATCCATCGATGTAGACACCGTTTTCATTCTTAGTCATCTTTCAATCCCTTTTTCAAAGTGAAAAACCACTTTAGATTATTCTTTAAGAATTATTCCAAGCTCGCTGGCTAGAATTTTAGTCTCTTCTATGAGATAGCCACACTCTACTGTGGTTGAATCACTTTCTGAAATCGGTATGAGATTGCCATCGATTCCTACAAGGTACTCTCCTTTCTTCATCTTGACGGGA
>CAZQOT010000133.1:1776-2338 GCA_964595115.1 uncultured Muribaculaceae bacterium
TAACATAAGTTTTGACAGTGGAGAAATCATTGCCAGTCTCTTCGCAAATCTGCTGAATGCTGCCATTCAAGCAATGGTTCTGGGAATATTCTCCCGTTGTTCGTGGTCTTTTCTCAAACTCTATTGTTAAAATTGCTTTCTTGTCATGATTCTCCCAACCGTCCTTGAGAACGGTCAGGATATCATTTAATGGGAGAATGTCATTCTTTTTCAGTATCCACTTCATGAAGTTTTATCCTTATGCTTGACTTCACATTGCTTTCTTTTTCATACTTGCCCTTCATCTCGGGGTGTTCTGTCTCGAACTTTTTCCTGTCAAAGGTGGATCGCTTGGAAGGAGCTATATATGTAATCGATATGCTTCTATAATCAAGAGCCTTGATTTTCTGCGATTCCATCGCATTTTTTAATCCTTCAAGCAGCTCGTTCTTCTTCTTTTCAATGGCGTCTGTCTTTGTCTTGAAATCGTAGATCTGTTTCTCGAAATCCTCAATCATCGCAAGGCTTTCGGATGGAAAGACGAGTGAGGGGGCGATATAGATTTCCCCCTTTCTTTCTGCCT
>CAZQOT010000134.1:0-2286 GCA_964595115.1 uncultured Muribaculaceae bacterium
CCTGCACCGATGCCTATTATTGGGATAGATACTGCCTCTGTTACCTTTTGCGCAAGATCTGAAGGAACGCACTCTAGTGTGATAGAAAAAGCTCCTGCATCCTCAAGTCGTTTAGCATCTTCTATGAGTTTTCGTGCTGTTTCTAGCTGTTGCCCCTGTACTTTGAACCCCCCAAAAATATTTACAGACTGAGGAGTCAATCCAAGGTGCCCCATAACGGGGATTTGTGCTTTTACTATGGCAGCAACATGGGGAACGACATCTGCGCCACCTTCAAGTTTTACCGCTTCAGCATAGCCTTCTTGTACGAGACGTCCTGCATTTCGGACACTCTCTTCAATCGAAACACAATATGACATAAAAGGCATATCGGTAATCAGAAGAGCATTGCTGATGCCATTATACGCAGCTTTGCTATGATGTATCATATCTGCCATTGTTACTCTAAGTGTATCTTTATAACCCAGGCAGACCATCCCCAGAGAATCTCCTACGAGGATCGCATCTACTCCGCAAGCATCGGCAAGTTTGGCCATAGAATAATCATAAGCCGTTATAACGACTAGTTTTTCTTTTTTAATTTTCGCCTCTTTAAATGTTGTGGTAGTTTGTTTCATGATTTTTTATCCTTTCATGTACAAAAGTTTTAACAGTCAATACTATCTAGACTTTTCTGTAGCTCTGCGTAGTCTCTTTCGGGATGCCTTACCTTTGAAATCTCTATTAACTCTTTTGTAAGCAGAGCATATATCAAGCGTTTATCTCCGTTTAGCTCTGTCATGTGTTCCTTTATAGTCTCTATATCGTTGCGTTCCGCAGGTCCTGTAAGTGAACCAACAAAGCCTTTTTTTGCTATGTTATCAATATTTCCCTGAATAAGGGGCAGCAGTGCGTCAAATGCTTCTTTTTCTGAGTCCCAAAGATTGCCTAAAGATTTGACTCCGATACTAATAAGCGCTGTTATGAGATTTGAGACCATAACGTTAGCCGCATGATACTGTATTTTCTGCTTTTTATCTATAAAGCAGCATCTATTATCAGTTATTTCAAAGATTTTTTTTATTTCATTAATTTTTTCTGCTGTTCCTTCTATAGTGAAAGTTGCATCTTCCAGCCCTTCGAAATCACCCTCCTTATTACTAAAAGGGAACATTGGGTGTACTGAATAGACACATATGTCCATTTTATCGGCTTCAGAGAAGACAGATGATGAGAGGGAGCCGCTAAGATGACAAATTATCTTGTCTTTTAAATTATATTTTTTTATGTTTTGCCATACTTTTGCAATTTCTCTATCGGGAGTAGAAATAAAAATTATTTCAGAAGAAGAAACAAGATTGGCAACATCCTTGAATGCGGAGGAGAAAGTTATCTTTGCGGCTGATTGAGCAGATTCATGCTTGAGGCTTGAATAACCGGAAATTTTCAATCCCTTTTCTTGAAAATAAGCGCCGAGTGTTACTGCTGCTTTGCCGGCTCCTATAAAGCCAATCCGCAAATTTAAACTGTTATTCAACAGGAGCGTCGCCCCCTTATGTAGAATTGTAAAAGCGTTGTAAGGTAGACAATAGCACAATTGTCTTTGTAAGAGCAAGGAAGATAATCATATTTATGTGCTGTGAATATAAAAATAGGTGGGACAAAAGTCCCACCTATTTTTATATCATATGTTTATTTAAGTTTCTTTTTTATTTCTTCTTAACAGGGATCAAATATCCCACAACCATGAGTAGTATGCCAAGTATCAAAAGGCCGACATACCCCATTTCAAAAACTGAGGGGAATTTATCTGAGATATTAAAAAGAGTGAGTTTCCCGTAATTTAACACATCAAAAATTCCGGTTGCAGCTATTTTCCCGTATACAAGTGAATAGACAAGAGCTCCGGCAAAGCCGCCAAGTACAATTACAATCGCTTGTTTGTAGATATTGGTCCCGAGCGCGGCCGCCGCGGTACCTGGGCAGGAGCCGACCATTCCGAATCCTACGCCAAATATAATTCCACCGACTATTACTCCCAAATGCATTGTTTTAATGCTTAAATGGGATAAATCTAGTATGTTAAACAGGTCAAAAACATATAGCGAAGCTGTAGCAAGACCTAAAGCAAAGAGCATAATTTTAAAGATTGTATTATCCTCTAATCTCAGAGTTGCCCTCATTTTAGGAGGACACGCTACTCCGGCAAGATATAACGCTGCACCAAATAATGCTCCCGTAATCAGACCGATAAGAAGATTCATAACTATACCCCCCAATCCATCTTTTTAAAGAGCAAAGCGACTG
>CAZQOT010000135.1:0-2230 GCA_964595115.1 uncultured Muribaculaceae bacterium
TATGTTTACCTCTATTTTGATATTTTAAAGCTATCCCTTTAATCGCTAAATTATTTGATTCAGAAGCCCCACTCGTATATATTATTTCTTCTTTTTTTATTTGCAAAATATTTGCTATCTGCTCTGTAGCTTGTTCAATTAACATTTTAGATTCTACACCCAATCGATGCAGCGAGTTAGGATTACCAATATATTCTTTCGATACTTTTACAAATGTATCAAGTACCTCATCGTTAGTAGGTGTTGTAGCACTGTAATCTAAATAAACCATATTAACACTCCTTTATAGCAAATCTAATAAATATATAAATATTATACCAAAAATAATAGCAAAAACAGTCGTTCTTTTATTACCATATTTTAGAGACTCGGGCATAATTTCTTTAAACGTTATGTATAACATGATAGATGATGTAATAGCAAGTAATATTCCATGAACAATATCATTAAAAAAGGGTTTTAACAAAAAGAAACCTATAAAACCAGAAGCAGGCAGAACAAGCCCTGAATAAAGGGAATATAATAAAGCTTTTTTTCTATTCCCAGTACCATAATAAATTGGTGCTGATATAATCATCCCTTCAGGAATATGATGAATAGCGATAGCTAAAGCTAGCGGTATCGAAATTAGATAATTATTATAAATAGCTATAAAAATAGCTATTCCTTCAGGAAATTTATGAAGGGCAAAAGTAAGAGCCGTTGTTAAGCCTAAATTACACATATGACAATGCTCTTCTTGTTTTTCTTCTTCACCATGATGGTGGATCAATCTCTCAAGTAGTATTGATAAACCAACTCCCACCAATAAAGATGAGACTAAAATAATAGTCGATAATGGATTATAAAATGAATTATTTAGTAATTCTATTGATTCTGGTAATAATTCTTTTATAACGATACATAGCATGATGCCGGTAGCTAATCCAAGAAGAAAGCCAAGCTTTTTGTGGCTCTTATTCTTTGAGGCAAGAATCATCAAACTACCTATAAGGGTTGACAAACCAGCAAAAGTTACAAGCAATATTGAAAGGATATATTTTAACTCCATCTAATCACACCCTCATATAAAAACTATATATCAATTATAACATGATTTGATATTTTCTTAATGAAAAATGGTTATGTTTTATTCATCACTTTAACAATAATTTATGTTTTATAATAAAATTGCAATAGGTAATAGGTTTTTTATATGTACACAAAACAACATTATGAAAAAGGAATAACGTTATTTCGTCATTCCTCAAGGTTCCTTATTATAATCCTGCTCCATTTAGCAGAACAACGCGCAAACTCAAGCCGCCGGCTGCCGTGCCAGTGAAATTGATGAAACTAAACGCACCCGACTTCACATCATCGCCGTAGCTACCACCACGAAGGAGCCATGGATTCGAAGCGTTGACGAAGGATATATAGTCACCACTATACCAGCCTGAAACTTCATATGTGGCATCTCCTTTAATGTAGCCTTCTGATGCTAGGAATTTCAAATACCTGTCGTAATATTTTGAATTAATTGTTAGATTTTCATATTGAGAATTAGTCGTTGTTACACTGTAACCACTAGAATCAGATATGCCTGACAATTCATCTGGTTTATATACTCCCATGACATAATCGTAAGCTCCGCCAGACATATCATAGATACCATAGATATTACCTGTTGTACTTGCTCCATAGGCTAAAGATAATCTGTCATTGTTTAATTTACTTCCTACACTTTCACCAGTAGCAAGTACAAAATTATCACTCGAATTACATGCTACATTATTTGTTTTTATTATTCCATCATATGCAAAGCATCCCTCTGATGTAGTATATCCAGATGCATATGCTGGTCTTCCTCCACTTCTTCCTGTGTAATAACCACTACTGTTATTAATATATATTTCTTTATTTGTTCCTTCATATATAGGATTACCATACTTCCCATACTTACTGTGCGATAAATATGTAACTGCTCCCCATTCAGTGTTTTTCATCATATGTATATCATTATCGTTAGTAAAACCATAAGTTGATGAACCTTGCATGGTATTTCTTACAGCATCATACATAACCTTTACTGTTTTTCCCCCTACTGATTGAGCATTTGGCAAAATAGTTAATGCTGCTGTTGTTCCATTAGTTATACTTCCTGTCGTCTCAAATTTACCGACCCACATGCCCCCTACTTCAGTATCTCCAAAGGTAAAGGCTGGATGTGTGTAATATGTACTTACTGCAT
>CAZQOT010000136.1:0-233 GCA_964595115.1 uncultured Muribaculaceae bacterium
TACTTGAAAATCTTTTATTATATCTTTCATCAGTAATTCTGCAGTCTTTAAAATTATCTTCTATCCTTTTAATCTTTGCATCCAGTGTTTCATCAAACATACAGTCAACATAATCAATGTTATATAATGCATTAAAAGCTTCAGCAATTATCTTGATTCCTTCTAAAGGGTTATTCATATAGTAACTGCTGCACAGCATCTCTCCATCTACTGATTTAGTTAGAATATATGAT
>CAZQOT010000136.1:243-2221 GCA_964595115.1 uncultured Muribaculaceae bacterium
TCTTCATCTATTTTAGAATCTTTCAAATATTCGTTAAGCCTGTTGCTGCCAGTTATTACTATGATCTTTTCCTTAACAGCAGGCTTTTCTCCTTTAATATCTTTATCTTTAATATCATCATAGTTTCCAGAATAATTAACAAGCTTTTTATTTTCAATTCTTATTATTCTAGTAGCAAGCTTGTTTATAAAATATCTATCATGACTTATAAACAATATAGTTCCTTTGAAATCTAATAAAGCATTTTCTAACAATTCCCTTGTATCAATGTCTATATGATTAGTTGGCTCATCTAATATCAGAAAGTTTATATTTTTAAGAATAAGTTCCAGTAACTTGATTCTAACTTTTTCTCCACCACTTAAGGTTTTGATTTTCTTTTTGAGAACCTCACTTCCAAAATAGAACTGTACCAATTTACTTCTCAGTTCGCTTTCACTACCATTGAAGAATGTTCTTACATGTTCAAATATAGTAAGATTCTCATTATCAAATCTTATTTCTTGAGGAATGTATCCAATTTCAACATTTGCACCCAGTTTAATATTTTCATGTGTATTATTTAATACATTTCTAATTAATGTTGTTTTCCCAGTTCCATTTTTCCCCATTAAACAGACCCTATCCATAATATATACGCTCATATTTACATTTTCTAAAAGCAATTTACTACCAGCATATAATGTATAATCATTAATAGTGAGTACATGTTCCCCAGTTCTATCACTTCTTATAAAACTTATCGGTAATGCTCTTTTCTCTATAGGCTTATCTATTAATTCTATTTTTTCAAGTCTTTTTTCTAAGGCATGCATTCTTCTGAAAATGTCAGGATTGTCACTTTTTTCTCCCCATATTCTGCATCTTTCTATGGCTTCCTTTAATGCTTTGATTTCTTTTTGCTGATTCTTGTAATTACTAAACTCAATTAACAGTCTTTTTTCATATTCTTTTGTATAATAAGAATAATTACCATAATATATATCTTCTTTACCATTGTTAATAAGTATTATTTTATTTACCACTCTATCTAAAAAGTATCTGTCATGAGATATTATAAGCACCGTTCCATGGTAACTTTTTAAATATTCTTCAAACCATTCTAAAGTATCAATATCTAAATGGTTAGTAGGTTCATCCAGTAAAAGAATATCGGGATTTGATAAAACAAGACTGGCTAGATTAACAATAGTCTTCTCTCCTCCGGATAAATTATTGTATACAGTATGTAATAATTCATCAGTTAATTTAAAACCATTTTTTATTTTATTTACTTTTTCATCTAACTGATACCCACCTTTTATCTCGAATTCTTCTCTAATTCTAGTGTATCTTTTAATATCTTTTTCATCCGATGTTAAATTATTAGATAAAACATCTAATTCATTTTTCAATTCTAACAATTCCTTAATTCCTTTTAAGTATATAGTTTCAGCAATTATATTTTCATTTTCTAATGGAGGTATCTGCCTAATGCTGATGGTTCCGCTATCAAGTAATTCTTCACCAATAATTATTTTAAATATTGTTGTCTTTCCACATCCATTTGGTCCTATTAAAGCAACTCTTTCATTTGTTTTAATATTGATGCTAAAATCCTTTAGCAACTTATTAAAACCATAACTTTTATTAATTTTATTTAAGTTTATTTCTATCATATTAATCTCCTTTAATTTTTACATGTAAAAAAATTCACACTTGTTATCTTCTTAAAGGATTCTAACAAAGTGTGATATTAACTGTATACATAATAACATGATTAATATTATACATATAATACCACCCTTACGTTCATATTATATTATATCTTTCAGTATTTTACAATAACAATGTATAGACATACAGCCCCTCAACCAATTAATTTTTATTCAATTTTTTTAAAAGCATTTTTTATTTATTCTATAACATATGGGCTATCATATGCTCCTGTTCCGCTTGATACAATAGTATTAAAATTTAAAGCAATTGAAACACGGGC
>CAZQOT010000137.1:0-955 GCA_964595115.1 uncultured Muribaculaceae bacterium
AGTGTAACTTTCTTGTTGTATTAGAATAATACTTAGTAAATGTTCCATTACTAATAACAAATATTTGAATATATTCATATAAACCACTTGAAGCCCAAAACGAGTCTCTTTGATATCTATTGATTTGATTAAATGCTTCTTTAAGATCTACACCTCTTCTTTTAAGTTCTACATGAATTAAAGGAAGTCCATTAACTAAAACAGTTACATCATACCTGTTTCCATGATTTCCATCGTTATTTTCATATTGATTAATTACTTGTAAAGTGTTGTTATGAATGTTATTTTTATCTATTAAATAAATATTTTTCTTACTTCCGTCTTCTAAAGTAATAGTTTGAATATAATCCTCTTGAATCATTTTTGTTTTTTCTAATATCCCACTATTACTATTTGTAAGACAAGTATTAAAAAAATGATCCCATTCATTTTGAGTAAAAACATAATTATTTAATTTTTCTAATTGCTTTCTTAAATTGGAAATCAAATCAGCTTCACTTTGAATATTTAAATATTCATAAGACTGTTCCTGTAAAGTCTCAATGAATTCTTTTTCAAGCTCAGCCTCGCTTTGAAAAGAAACACTTTTTTTATTTAATTCTTTGTACTCGCTTACAACAGTTGAGTTCGGATTTTCAGATATAATATTTACTTTATTCATAACTTAACTCCTCAAATGATAATAGTCTATTTCTATAATATTCATATTGCTTTCTCCTTGCTTCTATTTCAGCAGGCAATCCTTCACTAATATCATTAATTAATTTATCAAATCTATCTAAAATAGATACAATTCTTTCTTGTTCTTTAAGCGAAGGAATGCTCACCTCAAAAGCTTCAATCATTGGTTTTCTAATTGAACTAACTGTAGCATTTACAGCTTTATTCATAATGAATTGTTTGAAATTTGCTGTAAAATAATAATAAAGATATTTAGTGTTTACCTTTTTGTCTC
>CAZQOT010000137.1:965-2165 GCA_964595115.1 uncultured Muribaculaceae bacterium
ATATGCTCTTTGATGTAAGTTATATTTTCCATTAACGTAATGAAAAATTTCACCGATTCCTCCCTCTCCAGGAATAATTATTGATTCGTCATCATAAAGATATTTATCGCTTTTTATTATTGTCTTCGATCTAACATAAAATGGATATTTACCATTCACATTAGCATCTTGAGTGTTACTTCTTCCTGTACCAACAAATGCTAAATCCATAAGCTTTTGCCCATCTTCATTTTTTAATAATTTCTCACGATAAAACTCATATTGTAATTTTCTCGCCTCTAGCTCCGCCTCTAGCTCCGCCTCTAGCTCTACAAACTTATCTAATATATTTACTATTTCTTTTTGTACTTGTAAGGGAGGGATTGGGACAACCATGTTTAAAACCTTTTTCATATTAGGGTGTTTTATTCCAGACCCTCTATAAAAATTTGATATTTCTTCCAATTTATTATCAAGTATATAATATAAAAATTTATTACTTAATATATTTTTTTCTTTTGAAGTAGCAATCCTATTGTCTGATGTGACAAACTTCCCTTTATAATATTTTACGTTTGGAGTACCACCCCACGGTATTGCTACTATTTCTCCATCACAAAGATGCTTTCCAGCTAATTCTTCATTTGTATATCTGTTATCATGATTAACACCAGTATTTAACATGTAAACGTTGCCATTAGATGTTTCTATATCATTAAAATTTTTAGCCGACATATAATTATATTTGATTATCGTAGGTTGCATATTTTTATCTAATCCATTAAATTTTTTATCCCAAATAGTAACTTCATAGAGTTTTTTATATTCAACACCATTAGGACAATATTCTTTTATCAAACCATCTATCTTAGACATTATTGCCACCTTCAATTTCAGCAATAATTGCATCCAATTCTTCTCTTATTTTACTTTGCTTTTTTACTATTTCTTTTATTTTTTGATTGTGCTCTCTTATATCTATTTCAGCAACATCTTTATCTGTTTTTAAATATGTGTTAGTTGAAAGATTACAATCATTTTCTACTACTTCTTCATTTGAAATTAGAATTGATTTTCTATCAACATTTGTTCTATCTTTCAATAAATTAAGGATATTTTCTATATTATTATCTGATAATTTACTTTTATTTGTTCCTCTAACAAATTCTTCTGAAGCATCTAAGAACAATATATTATTATCTGATTTACTCTTTTTTAAAA
>CAZQOT010000138.1:0-2155 GCA_964595115.1 uncultured Muribaculaceae bacterium
TTTGTAAGCTTTATATATCTTCATGAACACCACTATCCTTCCATACACATATTATGCAACCCGTACATATGTTTGCAAATGCTTTTTCTTCTTTTTAGATCATTTTGTGGTACTTTCCTATAAGACAAAAAAAGGGAATTTGTTCCCTTAAATAATTTCTTCAGCTTCAAATTGACTATTATATAATGATGCATAAAAACCTTTCTCACCAAGTAATTCCTGGTGTTTTCCATATTCAACAATATCGCCATCTTTCATGACAAGTATTAGATCAGCATTACGAATAGTCGATAGACGGTGTGCTATGATAAAACTAGTTCTGTTTTTCATAAGTCTTTCCATTGCTTCTTGAATAAGTATTTCAGTTCTTGTATCAACCGAGCTTGTAGCTTCATCTAAAATTAATATTTTAGGATCTGCTAAGAAAGCCCTTGCAATCGTCAATAATTGTTTTTGACCTTGGGATATGTTATCTGCTTCTTCATTAATAACCATATCATATCCTTCTGGTAATGTGTGAACAAAATGATCGACATGGGCTGCTTTAGCGGCTTTTACAACATCATCATTGGTTGCTTTTAAATTACCATAACGAATATTATCCATTACAGTTCCATTGAACAACCAAGTATCTTGAAGAACCATACCGAGTGTCTTTCTCAAATCACTACGATTCATATCCCTAATATCACGATCATCAATTAAGATAGAACCATCATTAATATCATAGAATCTCATTAATAACTTAACAATAGTTGTCTTACCAGCCCCTGTGGGTCCTACAATAGCTATGTTCTGACCTGGTTTGATAATAGCTGAAAAATCTTTTATTATAATTTTATCCTCATTATAACCAAACTTTACATTCTTAAACTCAACTCTACCTTTTACTCTTCTGATATTCAATGCTTCTTTTTCTTCATCAATTTCCTCTTCTTCTTCTAAAAAAGCAAAGACACGTTCTGCAGAAGCTGCTGTGGATTGAAGAGTACTAGCAATACTCGCGGTTTGACCTATTGGATACATAAATGATCTGACATATTGAATGAATGACAAAATATCCCCTACTTCAATTGTCTTTTTTATAACTAACCATCCACCTAAAATTGATACTGCAACATATCCTAAATTCCCTACAAAAGTCATTATTGGCATCATCATACCAGATAAAAATTGAGCTTTCCAAGCTGTATTATATAACTTATCATTTAATTCATTAAAATCTTTGATAGATCTTTCTTCGCCATTAAAAGCTTTCATTATATTATGAGCCCCATACATTTCTTCAATATATCCATTAATATTTCCTAAATAAGTTTGTTGTTTTTGAAAATATTTTTGTGATTTATTAACAATAAATATAATTAAGCTCATTGAAAATGGAATAATTAAAAGTGCTAATAATGTCATAGTAATATTAATTGATAACATCATAATTAACACCCCAATAATGGTTGTCACAGAAGTTATTGACTCACTCATCGTTTGACTTAATGTTTGACTTACAGTATCTATATCATTAGTAACTCTAGATAATACTTCACCATGAGTTTGTTTATCAAAATATTTAAGTGGTAATTTGTTTATCTTAGTTGAAATAGATTTACGAAGATTATATGATACTTTTTGAGCAACTCCTGTCATTATATAACCTTGGATGAATGAAAATATTGAACTTATTATGTATAATCCAAGTAATATTATTAAGGTTCTACTTATAAAATCAAAATCTATTCCAGAACTACCAACATCAGTCACTTTACTAACTAAACCTTCAAATAATTTAGTAGTAGCCTTACCTAATATTTTAGGACCAACTATTGAGAAAGTAGCACTACCAAACGCAAATAGTAGTACGATAGTAACCGATAATTTATATGGTTTTAAATATGATAACAATTTTTTGATTGTTCCTTTGAAATCTTTTGGTTTTTCCTTAACTCCCATCATATGGCTCATTGGGCCTCCACCCATTGGACCTTTTTGTTTATTGTTCTTATTATCATTTTTCATTAGGCAAGCTCCTCCTTCGTTAGTTGTGATAGAGCAATTTCTTTATATATCTCACATTTTTTCATTAGTTCTTTGTGAGTCCCAATGCCAACAATTTCTCCTTTATCAAGAACAATAATTTGATCAGCATTCATAATAGTAC
>CAZQOT010000139.1:0-2150 GCA_964595115.1 uncultured Muribaculaceae bacterium
TAATTAACATATGGACTTAAAAATAGAATGTAAATCAATAACTGTTGACCATATGAGATCAAATATGGTTGCAGAACTTATCAATGTTCCAAATTATGAAATTGAATATATTGTTAATCAAATTGGTTATAGTAATTTAGTTGAGAATATTGATATAGATAAAATCTTACATGAGATTGGTATTGATAAATGTAAAGAATATTTTGATCTTATTGATAATGTAGAAGAAGATTAAAACAACAACCAACAAAAATCCCCATATAGAATATTTTACTATATGGGGATTTTTTATTTATATCCAAATTAAGGTAGCCAAACTACTCTTATAATGACTTATCTAAATTCTCAATAACTTTATTAATGCTTAATAATAAATTATCAACATCTTTGAATTTATCTCGTATTTTGTAATTTGGATTATATACTGGATTTGGCTTTGACATATCTTTCTCAGTATCACCATCAACATTTGATACGTCAAATATTCTACTAAATAATTGATGTAAATTATCATCAATCGATGTTAACCTATTAAGTACATCTTCTAATTTATACTCAACATCAGATATTAATCCTCGATCTTTTAATTGATCTGGATTTGGAATGTTACCAGTTACTTTTGTGTTACCACCAAATAACTTAGTGCTTAAATCACCATCTTTGAAATTACTATGTGATGAAATTTGGTTTTCATGCATTTCTCTTAAATTGAATTGTTTAATTTATCTATTCTTGAATATAAAATATTAAGACCATCTCTAATCTCATCCAATACCTCGTCAATCTTCTCTGTTTGATTCATTGGTTCTTTTCTCGCACATAATTCAATATTTGGTTCTGGATAACCACCAACCAAATATTCATTAATTTCATCAATTTTAATTGATGAATCATTTACACCACTTCTAATGTCTTTTAATTTCACCAAAACAGTTTCTAAATAACGCAGTTCTTTAACACTACACACTTCATTTTTCATATTATAAAAATTTAAATATTATTTTTTCTTCTTAATCAAATAAACAATACCACTAAAAATAAAACTTATTGTAAAAACTATCAAATC
This sequence comes from uncultured Muribaculaceae bacterium, assembly GCA_964595115.1. GTDB lineage: Bacteria > Bacillota_I > Bacilli_A > RF39 > UBA660 > CAZQOT01. Next base: position 1,067 of record CAZQOT010000139.1, read on the forward strand.
CAATGTGTTTAATATTGGACAGTAAACAATAACCCTTAAAAATGAATCAAAACTCATAAAATCTTTAAACTCAGATTTCTTATATAATTCATATGTTGAATTATATGTGGTTTCCATATGTAATATCCAATATATTGATACCACAGAAATACCATATACCAATAAAATTATTCCAATACTATGTATCATATCTTATATATATTATTTATTATTTCTATTATCGAAATTATTGCAGTTACTAATATGTAAACACCTATTACTGCCAATAAAATTATTCCAATATTAACAACTCTTTTTAAAATCTTCTTTATTCTCATAATGTAAAATATTTATATTCTATTTTTCACCAGTGAAATATTTACCACCATACTCATCATTGGATGTAATCTTTCTATACCTTTTCTTCTGTAATTTTTCATGCTTCTTTATCGCTTTTCTTAAATGTAATAACTCACACTGTAATTCCCAATATTCATGTCTCACATTTTTCATCATATCCCAAATCTCATCATGATCCATAATAACAAAATTTGGATTGATAGTTGGTTGTCTATGTGTTCTACATATTCCCCATGTATAAAACTTATGCCTCTCAACGCCTATAATTCCATAGTCCTTTGGTGTTACCTTATTTATCCAATCTCCATAGTTTACCCATACGTCTTGTGGTATAACAAAATATATCCTATATAATCTACTATCTAAAGGTGTAATATCATCCCTTAACAAATATTCTAATATTTGATCCCTACTCTGGAAATATATAAATTCTGTACACCTCCTTTTTCCATCAACCATTATCATGTCATTCTCTTTCATCCTCCTAAATCCTAGCGAGACATTGGTGAAGAAAACACTATGATTACCTTTGAATTTCTTATATATGGTATATTCCATCTCACTCCTTGAGATGCTAAAAAAATATGACTTCTTGTTTTTTTCCATAATACAAATATAAACATTTTTTACCTTATTTGCAATAAATTTTTTAAGAAATTTAGAAATTTTGTAAGTGATTAATAATGTGGGGGCTACGTTTTCCAAATTTCGCACCATAATCACCCATTTTCCTCCACTTTCAACC
>CAZQOT010000140.1:0-2133 GCA_964595115.1 uncultured Muribaculaceae bacterium
GCCATTTTGAGAAAAAAGAAAAGACCATTGACTACTTTGTCAACAGTCTGAAAAAAGCCAGCTATGAAATAGCTGACTTTTTTGTTATAAAAAAACAGATTCATAGAAAATCTGTTTAATACATTTTTGGAGCGTTGACTTGTCTTATTTACGAAAAATCATTGCTTGAAAAGATATTGATTAAATCTAATCTATATTTGTTTTAACATATATTTTGATATCATACACTACCTTTTTACTAATTATAACTGTTGTCCTCTTTACCTACATTAATTAATATTAGAAAAAAATTTTATTTTACTAATTATTTTTCTTTCTAAACTATAACTATTAGAATGTTTTACATGTCCTAACCATGAATTAAAAGATAAAGTAAAGTTTTTAGTATCTAATGACTCTTTTTCATACAGCTTATTCCACAACTTAACTTTTTTCTTTATTTTCTTTTTAGAACTATTTCTAATTAAACGATGCGTTTCAAAAATACGATATCCGCAAAAATTAACTCCCATTGATGATGGATAGTATTTGGATTTGCTGTTTAATGAAAGCTTTAAATTATTATTAAGAAATATTTCGATTTTGTTATAAATATCCTTAGCAGTCTTTTTATCTTTCAATAGCAACACAAAGTCGTCCATATACCTGACAAAGTACCTAACCTTTAAATCATGCTTTACAAATTTATCTAATTTATCTAGATAAATATTTGCGAAAAACTGTGATGTATAATTGCCAATTGGTATACCAATTGATTCACCATCAGAATCTATTAATATTTTAGTGAAATTTAAGAGTTTCTTATCATTTATATAACCACTCATAATTTCAAATAAAATTTCATGATCAATATTATAGAAAAACTTTTTTATATCCATTTTTAAAATGTAATAGTTTTTACCATAGTTTCTTTGTGCCATTCTCATATATTTTTGTAAAGAATTAACTGCTTTATGAGTTCCTCTACTGCAAATACACGCATAAGTATCTTTAATAAATTTAGGAACAATATATTTTTTGATAAACTCTTCAATATACCACTGATGAACCACTCTATCAACATAAGGTAATGCTTTTATTACTCTTTCTTTAGGCTCATAAATAACAAACGAGCGGTAATTTCCTATTTTATACTTATCAACTTTTATCTTCTCCACTAAATTAACTATATTAGGTTCTAAATCTAATTCAAAATTTAAAACTTCATAGCGGGTCATCTTTCCTTGTTTAGCTCTCTCATGAGCTTCTAGCATTTTTTCGAAAGTTGATTTCTGATAAAAGCAATTTCTTATCTTGTGAGGCATTCCTTTATCCAACCTCCCAGCATATTACTAATATTGGTAATCTTATAGCTCTATGCTCTATAATTTCTAGCATTAATATATTCGTTTTTACTAGCAATTCTAACATACACCTTTAAACATGACAGTTTTACATCTACTTCATTTAGATACTTTACTCTCATATTTTTACTATATTGCTTTTTTGCCCATAGTAATGATTCAAATGCATCAAACAAGCATTTCTTTGTTTCGCTAGTTAATGCAAACTTCTCGGCATTTGGATATTTTTTCAAAAGACTATATACATATAGCATCATTTCCTGATATTTCCTTATAATAACCATTTCCTCTTCCTTGGGTTTTAATGTCTTTTGTTCTTCCATCTTTATCACCTATCAATAATATTTATCAAATATCTTATATAAAATTAAAGAGATAATGTCAACCCATTATCCCTTACTACATAATACCTAATATTCACCATTTTGCTACTAACTAGAGTATTACTGTTCATGTGTTTATCTATTAAAATAGAAAGGAATTAAACTTCTTTGATATTCTATTTGATATGGTCTTTCGCACTCATATCATAATTTTCTAAAATAAATAGCCGAATGAATCAATAAGTTCATTTCTTATGCTTTTACTATATCAGAGTCCTCGCACCACAGAACGGAAGCTGTTGTTGCTGTTCGCATCGCCTGTGTTGTTGTTGAAATTGAAGGCACCTGCATTCGTAGTGTTGGAGTAATTGCCCCCACGTTTGAACCACGGATTGCTAGTGTTCGGAGTTACAGCTTAATCCCTATATTTCATTTAGGTTGATTGAAATATCTTACTTTGTTGCCAA
>CAZQOT010000141.1:0-2122 GCA_964595115.1 uncultured Muribaculaceae bacterium
GATATTTACTCTTTCAGGTGGTGAAAAAGTAAAAATACAATTAGCAAAAATTATTCATGCTAATCCTGATGTAATACTATTAGATGAGCCAACCAATGATTTGGATATCGAAACACTAGAATGGTTGGAAGAATTTATTAACGATGCGAATATTCCAATTGTGTATATATCTCACGATGAAACATTGCTAGAAAACACTGCTAATGCTATTTTACATCTTGAACAAATAAAGCGAAAAAGTGATGTTAGACATGTGTTTGAGCATATTGGATATAAAGACTATGTTGAAAAAAGGCTAGGATTAATTGCAAAGCAAGATCAGGTTGCAAGAAAGCAACGAGCTGAATATCAAGCCCAAATGGAACAATGGCGTAAAGTATACCAAAGAGTTGATCATATGCAAGAAACGATAACTAGATCAGACCCTCATGGTGCTCAGCTATTAAAAAAGAAAATGAAATCATTGAAATCTCAAGAGAAGCGATTAGAGAAAAATAGTAAGGATTTTTTGGATATTCCCGATGTTGAAGAAGCAATTGCTATTAATTTTGGATTAAACATATACTTACCAAGCGGTAAAAATATACTAAATTTAAATATTGATAATCTTATAATGGATCAAAGAACATTGGCATCAAATATTAATCTTGTAGTAAATGGCCCACAGCATCTTGTTATTATTGGAAGAAACGGAATTGGTAAAACAACGTTATTAAAACATGTTTATGATGAAATATCAGGTAGAGAAGATATTAATGTTGGGTATATGCCTCAAAACTACGATGATTTTATGGATTTAGAACAAACAGCGGTTGATTTTATTAAAACAGGGTCACAGGCTGAAGATATAACTAAAGCTAGAACGTTTATGGGGAGTATGAAATTTACAAGCGAAGAAATGCTTTCAAAAATAAAGAATATTAGTGGTGGACAAAAAGCAAAATTATTGTTATTGAAAATGATTTTAAATGAATGTAATGTACTACTTCTAGATGAACCAACAAGAAATCTTAGTCCGTTATCTAATCCTGTTATTAGAAACGTATTAGCAAACTACAACGGGGCAATTATTAGTGTATCACATGATAGAAAGTATATAGATGAAGTTTGTGATGTGATTTATGAATTAACTCCAAATGGCTTGTTTTTAAAAGACTCTTATCATAATAGTCATCAACAAAACGTTAAGTAATTATTATATAATTGGTAGGTGTTAGAAATGATTGATTCACTCTTGAGTGAATGTTTGCTAGTATCAAACAACACTTTTAAACTTCAAGTAGAAAAATTAAAAGAATTTGTGACTGATGAACAATGGAGGGAAATATTAATTTTTGATATGTCACTAAATCCAAAATTAGCCGCCAAGATAATAAAGTATATTGATATTATAAATTTTAACAAAATTTCTACCATTAACATAGAAAGAATTATTAAAAAAATAAGAAAAGATACATTGAAACTTATTGAAGAAGCCTCTTTGGTGGAAGACACAGTATCCAAATGGTTAAAATATAGAGAAGTTTATGCTCATTACGGATTCTTAGAGACAATAATTGAGGGTTCAAAGATAACCGATTACATATTTAATGGTATAAAAAACAAATATGGTAGTAAATATTTGAGTGTTTTGGAGGTTGTTGATAATCTTAATCCATCAGAACTGACTAATCTTACTAAAAAATTAAATGGTTTAACTATTGATTATGATGATCTTTTAGATTTGTATCTTTTAATGAAAAAATGGCAGGATAATCAACATGTGTTTAATGAACAAGTTATTCTTGATAATTATAGAGCATGTAAGGAAGAATTTATATCTAAAGTAATAAATGATTGCCCTTACTTTAAAGATATAAATGGTATATATTTAACGGTTTTATATTTATTGGATAGGTGCTCTATTATTCCAATAAGGCTCTTGACGAGGTTTGTTTTTAATGACACTGTAAAATATCTAGCAAATGTAATAGGCGGGAAAGGGGTAGGCTTAGCTATTTTATTAGCTAATGGTTTTAGAATACCTCCTACATATATAATACCTGTTGGTTCATTGCTAGGAAATAGATATCAACAATACTTGGAACTTTTAAAACTCAATAAATTTGCGGTAAGGAGTTCA
>CAZQOT010000142.1:0-2117 GCA_964595115.1 uncultured Muribaculaceae bacterium
TTGTACTATGTTTTTTGAAAAAAGAAAAGACCATTGACCTTTGTCAACAGTCTGATAAAACCAACTAAACAGTTGGTTTTTTGTTGTATATATAAATTAAATAAGAATATTAACGAAATTATCTACTGAATTTATACTAATTAATAATATCTAATGTATTTTTCTTTATTGTTGACGTCTTATTATAATTATTAAAATAGCAATCAGAACAACCATACCACCGACTGTTAATATAGGAATTAATGAACGTTTTTTACCTTCTTCATTATTAAGAGGTGCTTCCTTTTTAACAATATTTAGCTCTATACTATCAAGAAATTTTCCATCTTCCGTCTTTAAAGTGATTGTTACAGCACCTGTTTTTATACTTGAGACAAGACCATCTTGACTTATCATCGCAATTGAAGTGTCACTTGATTCCCATATATACTGAACATTTGTAGCATCTCTAGGTTCTAAAACAGGATTTAATTGTATTTCATCTCCTATGTTAAGGCTAGTAGATTCTATCTTTTCAATATTAATATTGGTTAATGGGATTGGTTTAGGTGTTATTTCAATATCAATTTTATCTGTCTTAGCTTTATCCTTGGTTGTAACCGTGATAGTTACTGTCCCTTTACTTAAAGAGGTTACAAGACCAGTATTATCTACTGTCGCAATATTAGAATCACTTGATGTCCATATAACTTCTTTGTTAGTTGCATTATTAGGACTAATTGTTGTTTCTAATTTTAGAGTTTGTCCAGCTTCTAATTTTGTTACATCTTTATTTTTTATAACAATCGATGTTACATCTATTGGTTTTACTGTTACTACTACAGTGTCTTTTTTATTACCATCAACAGTATTAACTGTTATTGTTGCTGTTCCAACTTTAATAGCTTTTACAACTCCGTTATTAACAGTTGCAATACTACTGTCACTAGAAGTCCATGTAATACTTTTATTAGTAGCGCCAGCAGGAGAAACTGTTGCTGTGACTGTCTTAGATTCGCCTACATTTAAATCCATTGTTTTAGTATTTACTGTTATTCCTGTTACTAATGTTGGAGGTACATAAACCTGATTTTTATTATAAGCGATAGCTATAGCCATGGCATACCATCCTAAAGCTACCCTTTCCTCACCGAGAGCTGTATTTGGATGGGCACTATCTGAAGTATAATCAGCAGTTACCATTTCCATCGGTTCCCCTCCATTAGTCCCAGCTCGATGAACTCCAGAAGGATCGTGAGATTCAATATCAGCAATATCAAGCAAGTATTTACCTTGGGCTGAAGCAAAATTACGAACTGCTTGATTAAAAGCATAAATAAGGGCAAGACCATAAGTTTGATAACCAAGAGTTGGAACTGTCATATATACAAACGTAACGCCTGGATTAGACGATTCTAATGTCATCATACTATTTATGTATTGATTTGCATAAGCGGGAATATCAGTAACTTTCACACCACTACCATTTAAACCATCAATATCTATGTAACAATACTTATTCATGGCAATATTAATTTTATTCGACCAACCATAAGTATCAAATGCACTTTCAAAAATATCAAGTTTACCTTGTATTCCTGGGTTACCTCTATCAATATCATATATATTCCCGCCACTAGTAGTAACAGCAGATGATACATTTGCAACAGTATTTATTCCGAGCGCATATCTAGAATCACTATTTTTAAGCGCTGTCATCCCATTCCTCATATTCGCACCTACCGAGGCATGAGTAAATAACCACTTTTGATTACTTAATGCATTTCTAACATTCACATCATCTAGATAAGTACTTACTAGTCCTATATCTTCATGGTTTACTATCATGTTTGGCGTTGACAATGCATAAGCTTTCATCGGCATAATTAACACCACGATTAAAACTAGAAAATATTTTTTCATATTTACACCTCATTAATATATTTTTTATAAATACTTTGCCAATTTAATAAACACTTCTAATATTCTGAGTAAAGTATAGCGTTAATTTAACTTGTGGTCAACTGCTTTGCGTTATGCAATATTTTTTTTTGTATATATACATACAAAAAACCAACTATATAAGTTGGTTAATTATCTAAATGGTGGAGAATGAGGGATTCGAACCCTTGACCCTC
>CAZQOT010000143.1:0-2101 GCA_964595115.1 uncultured Muribaculaceae bacterium
CACCTAAGTCATAAACTAAGATTGTATGAGCTTGATCTTGTTTATCAAGACCATAAGCTAAAGCAGCTGCTGTGGGCTCATTTATAATACGTTCAACCTCTAAACCTGCAATTTTACCGGCATTCTTAGTTGCTTGTCTTTCAGCATCATTAAAATATGCTGGAACAGTAATAACAGCTTTTGTCACTTTTTCCCCAAGATACCCTTCGGCATATTCTTTCATATATGAAAGAATCATAGCACTTATCTCTTCTGGAGAATATTTTTTTCCTTCAGCTTCTACTTTTTTATCAGTCCCCATTAATCTTTTAATTGATGAAACAGTATTTGGATTGGTTACAGCTTGACGCTTTGCTGTATCGCCAACCATTCTCTCTCCATTTTTGAAAGCTACAACACTAGGTGTAGTTCTTCCCCCTTCTGGATTAGGAATAATCTTAGCTTCCCCACCCTCTAAAACGCTTACACAACTATTAGTTGTACCTAAATCAATACCTATAATTTTACTCATAATTTTCTCTCCTTTTCTTTTATAAATTATTTACTTTGACCAAAGATGGTCTAATAACCTTATTTTTTAGCATATATCCTTTTTGTAAAACTTCAAGAATAATGCCATCTTCTTTTGATTCATCTTTATCAGTCATAACAGCCTGATGATAGACAGGATCAAATGGTTTTTCTAAAGCATCAATTTCTTTTAATTCCATTTGATTTAGTACATTAACAAATGAACTATAAATCATTTTAAAACCTTCTAAAAATTTAGATAATTCATCATTCAAATCGTTATCATCTAAAGATATTGCTCTTTCAAAATTATCTAAAACTGGTAATAGTTCTTCTATTAATTCTTCATTAGCAAATTTTTTTGCATTCTTACTTTCTTCTTCTAATCGCCTTTTATAATTTTGACTATCAGCTTGAACTCTTAACAGTTTATCTTGTAATTCCTTTATTATTTGTTCGTTATTTTCCTCTGGTTTGATTTCAGGGCTGATTCTTTCTTTTTCTAATTTTTCTGTTATTTCTTGATTGTCTTTTCTTTTTTTATTACTCATCTTCATCACCTTTCAATATTATCTTTGATGTATTCTAAGATACTAACGACTCTAGCATATTCCATACGTTTAGGTCCTATAACAGCAATCGTTCCTTCGTTGCCATCGACCACATATTTTGTTTTGACAATCGTTACATCTTCATCTATTTTAGAATCTGTACCAATATATACATTTATACCATTATCATGCTCTTCAATACTATTAATTAACTTCTCATCTTCTAGTTTATTGACAATACTTTTAATTTTACTAACATTCTCAAATTCTGGCTGATTTAATATGTTGTTTCGTCCTGCTAAATGAATATCATTCTTGATAGTAAAATCATTGAAGGCGGTATAAAACACATTATATATTTCTTCATGTTGCTTTATATATTTACCAATAATCGGTTTAATTTCAAATTCGAGTTTTTCACTAATCTCATCAATTGGCGTACCAACCAATAAATTATTTATTAGATCAACCATCTTTCTTATTTCTTCAACATCAATATTTTCTTTTATATTAATGTTCTTATGCTCAACGTGACCTTTATCAGTAACAACCAAAGCGATAAGATTAGATGAATCAACAGCAACTACTTCTACCTTCTTTAATCTATTTTCACTTGAGGAACTACCCAGAACTAAGGAAGTGTAACTAGTCATTTCTGAAATTATTTCCATACTCTTTAATATGACATCATTCAACTGTAATGATTTATTTTTAAAAATAGTTTGTAGTTTTAAAACATCTTCACCTGTAAGTTCTTTTGGTTTCATTAAACTATCGACATAATAACGATATCCTTTTTCGCTTGGTACTCTTCCAGATGAAGTGTGAGTTTTTTCTAAATAACCAACTTCTTCTAAAGAAGCCATCTCATTACGAATAGTAGCACTTGATAAACCAAGTATGTCACATATGGCTTTAGAACCAACAGGACGAGCTGTTTTAATATATTCTTCAATAATCATTTTCAGAATATTATTTTGTCTTTCGCTTAACATATAACACCTCCTAAATCATGTATTCTCATTATAATATTATATTTT
>CAZQOT010000144.1:0-2080 GCA_964595115.1 uncultured Muribaculaceae bacterium
TATAAGTTATTACACCTCCATCTTCCTCTTTTTCTAACACCTGAATACGTCTATAAGCTTCAGCACTAATATTTAAAACTTTTTTGTCTTGATCGGTCATTAATTCTAGTTCTATTGGTTTTGGTTTATATATTTCATTATCTAAATTTTCACTAACAGGGATAACTTCAGATTCTGTATTATTTTCTAAAGGTTTTTCAGGAGATGTAAAATAAATAAAAATAAAGAGTATGATTATTAAAATCAGCAAAATAGAAAGAGAAATGATTATTTTTTTCTTGTTCATATAAATAAGGTTATATTAGTTTAGAGTAACCCATCTGCATCCAGATGTCGACTCACAAGTATTTTCATATGCCTTTTTAGAACATTCAAAATTACTCCCTTCACAAAAACCAGTTCTTGGACAATAACCACAATCACCTGGACAATTATTACAATCTTCCGTTGGTTCACTTGAAATATAACCTGATTTATCTGGATTATTACAATGTCCATCACCACAAGGCTCAAGGATGTTAATAACATCCCAATAACAACCAAAGCGATTGCATTCATTACGATTCTTGGCATAAGAACACTCATCTCTCTTTAAATCAAGATCATAGCTAGCAAGAAATGTGGCGTTACAACCAGAGAAAGTATAATATTTTTCTTCTCCAACTAAAAGAGAACAGATGTCGTTAAATGGGATACACTCTCCTTCACCAATATCACCACAATCTACATAACAATAGCCAGCTTGTCCCTTTCTTTCAGTAGCCTGACAAATGCCGTCACCACAACCATTGGTGGGAATAATAATGCCGTTAGAAGAACTGGCGCAATCGCGTGGGCAATTAGTAGCATTTTCATAAGATGGCCAACCGGCAAAACAATAATTATCTCCACATTGACGATAAGTGGTCTCAGTTATGCTTATGCTTGGACTAAATTGCCTCTTTTCAATCGGACATGTTTGACTAGTTTCAGTTATATTATTATTAACCCCATCTCCACAGTAATTATAACAATGAGGTGAATCAATTTGTCCAACCCAGGCACAATTTGGATTCGCTAAACAAGAACTATTTGTTTTATTATCCCAACAAGCTTTAGTTTTTCCAACACAAGTGTCTCTTTCGTCATCCCATTCACATTTTGGATTATTTACGCATGTGCTAGCAGAATGGTTTTTTTGACAATATGAATTAGTAGTAATACACTTATCCCCGTTCCAAGCACAAGAAGGATTAGCATTACAAGCTTCATAATATTCATCATAAGAAAAAGATGAGTTCCCCTTTAAAACATCTTTTGTACATATATAATCTTGATTAAACCCACAAACTTGATATACATAACTAGAGCCAAAACTACTATTTCCCTTAGCATCAACAGTAGTACATCCTGGATCTTGAATACATTTTGCATAACCAGGATCGTTTGAACCACCTCTTTCGTCGCTGGTATATAAATTACAATTAGGAATAGGTAAGTTGCCTTTTATAGCACAACAGCCAGTGGTACAATCATATGGACAAGTATTTGCATCTTCTACCGCAGGATTACAAACACCATCACCACATATACCTCCAACCGTTTTTTGATTCCAGGGATCATAGGTTCCGGTAAATTGCCAAGTAAACATTCTATCCGGATGAATACCACAATCAGCTGGACAGGTATCCTGATTTTCACCAAAATAAAAGTCGCAAACCTTATCACCACAAGACCCCATTTCAAGATTTACCGGACGAACTTTTAAAAAAGCTGCTAATTCAGCTTCTGTGTTAGTGGGAACAAAATAAGAAACAGCGCTTGAAACGTTTTTTAATAAAAGCTTAGTAGTGGTTCCAACTGCTGATATTGCTTTTACATTTCCTTTATTTACTTGCCAACCTTCTGTATCCTGATTTATTCCTAAAACAACAGGAGTCATAACTACCAATCCCCCAAAAAAAACAAAAAACAAAATTAGGAATTTATATTTAATAAAAACTGACTTCACATAATTATTCATATGTTTTAGCTTTATTTATTTTTTAAATTTAGCTTTATCTTCATTATATAAAATATTATAGAAATAAACAATAAAAAA
>CAZQOT010000145.1:0-2069 GCA_964595115.1 uncultured Muribaculaceae bacterium
GAGTAAATTTAAGTGTTTTTGTTAAACTTACCCTGTGGTCTGAATTTACGGGAGTATTATACTTCATTAACCCTACATACAAAAAATAAATTGATCACCACAGTGTGTCCGCAATTTATGTTATTAATTATATTCATCATTTGCTGGAATATGCTTAAACTTTGACAGAGTAATTAAATTAGGAATTATGACTTTATCGAAAATAAACCTTAATAATGCATATAAAAATTTGGATTTGAATATTTTTTGATACCCAAAAGCTATTGGGCGCCATTTAAAAAAATTATATATATATAAATTATTGTTAATATGATCAAATTTTTCATGATTGTCAGACATAAAGAAAAAACCGTATTTTAATACATTTTCACTATACATACTTGGCAATTCCTTATTGTCAATTAACGACCATAACTCTATTTCAGACTGCGGTTGATAAGCAATATTCAATTCTGAATATAGTGTTTGTGACAAAGATATAACTGGCTTCTTCCAGTAAGCAGCTTCGATTCCAACAGTTGATTCAAAAACGATGACTTTACTTGCTATATCAATTAGTGAATAAGTACTTATATTGGATTTTGCATTAATAATTGTGACATTATCATAGTTAAGAGAATATAGCCTTGTGTGATAATTATATTTAACTTGACTTAAATTTGGGTGAATTCTCACATAAAAATGCTTTTTTCTGTCATTTTTATAGTGATTAAAAATAGCTCTCAATGCAACAAAACTATTTTCATAAAGACAAGAGTCATCTAATTCTTGATCAATAGAAAAATATTCGTCTTCAGAACTATTAAAGATGCAAATTATTTCTTTATCACTTTGTATATTGGATGGTAAAAGACCTTGAATTTGAGATTTTGTATATATAGTGTCACCTGCAAATTTACCATATCTTCTATTCTCATAAAAACTCCTAGCAATAATCTCGCGATTACAATGATCTGATTCATTATTAATCCAAAAATCATGCATTTTTTGTGTGTAAGAACTAGATTTATGAGGGATGCAATTGTAAAAATTATTTTTTTGTACTATACCATTATTTAAGAGAATTCCTTCAGTACATAAGTAGTCAATTTTATTGTTCTGACAAATATTTAATAATGGTCTGTATTGAGCAAAACGACCATTATGAAATATTATTTTATCAGGCGTATGTGCCAAGAGTAATTTGTTTATTACCTCAATTAATAAAACTTCAGATCTCAGTATATAATCTAAATATAGCTTTAATTCATGGTCAACTTGAGCTTCTAAATTCCTAGTTAAAGTAACATAAGTAGATACAGCACCATAGCCAATATCAACATTTTTATATCTAACTAGTTTTAATTCTTTTATGTTTTTGTAATCAAATTGAATGCTATTGAGAATGTCGTTAATATCACTTGAAATAAACTCAGAAATGAAATGCTGACTTCTAGAAAAAGGGAGCAACTTATTAAAATTTCTTCTTTGTAATTTCTTGCAAAGCTTACATCTAAACTTGTTCGCATATGGATTTTCTGAACAAATACCAATAGATTCATCACAACTTAAAAACAATATAGTTTTTCCTTTAATCCTTTGTTCATTATATGCTTCTTCTAATTGACTTCCTTCTTGATGTCCCTGACCACCTGTTGTGTAGAACAACACATCAATCTTTTTGTTATTAGAATCTTTCAATTGATGCATCATATGTAAACATTATGTATCTGTTTTATTAGAATTAAATTATCAAATAAGTCGTAATATTTGAAATTCAAATTAGAAGTGTGAGCAGTATGCTCCAGAATATTCAGCAGTAAAAATAGTAAATGAATAATAACTTATAAAATTACTTCAAATCTCATGGGTTCACCCATAAATAAATCTTTGGCTGCTTTTTTACCTAAAATGTCCTTAAGTAATTTCGGATGCAATCCGTATCCCGGGCGGATAGAACGGACATTCTCTTCTGTGAAAGGCTCGCCAGCTTTAATATTATTAACGACATAAAGTGAACGAGATAATTGACGATTGGCTTTGACTTTTTCAGTTAATTCGTAAGTTACTTTCCCAACTGCTTTTTCGGC
>CAZQOT010000146.1:0-2032 GCA_964595115.1 uncultured Muribaculaceae bacterium
AGGAATAGAAATCATATGTGATTTCGGCAAGTGTATAAACACTTGCATTGCTTGCTAATTTACTTCCATCAAATTTTGAAGATAATTTTAGCGATTTTAGCTGCTACTTTTGGAGCTTGTTTAATTGCTCCCTTTTTTATTGCAATTCCACCACCTAATATGGCAGCACCACCAAGGCTTCCAAAAATCTTATCCCTAGACTCTTTTCTTTTTCTTGTGCATTGCTCGCAATACTTTCCTTTGAGCACTGGGTTGGAACAATCTTTGCTCTTACACTGTTTTTGAATCTCATTAGTCATGATCATTTGCCTCCAAATAATTGATTGATTTATCGACTTTCTTCCCGATAAATGCTTCACAGCTAATTAGCACTTTTTCTGGGAGTCTTCTAAAATCATGAGCTGTCATATTCCCATTACCAGAGGAGTTGATGACTGTCCAGGCAAGATGCTTGTTTCCCTTATATTCTATTTCTTTCAACAATACCTGCTTTATGAATGTTTCATGCTCTTTTATTACAGCAAGTTGTGCATTGTGTTCACCTAGTGTTTGATATGAATATAGTGAGATTTGAACAGCATTATTCATAGCAACAATTGCAGTATTAATATCGTCAACTATTTTCTCCATTTCTTTTGCTTTAAGAGGCTTGTCACTGCCTAATAAAGAAATATCAGATTTGATTTGATAAGCCAGTTCTGCTCGAGCAGAGTTGGCATCTCGGATTGACTGTATAAGCATATGCTTTTGCAAATTTTCATCTGACAGAGCTAGTGCTTGTATGAAAGCGCTCCGACTACTCAAAAGTTTAGCCAATCGATCATCGCGTTGTCCCTGAATGATTCTTCCAAAATTCATTTCACAAGCTTCTGATATTTCCTTAAGACTATTAGATATCTGATTTAACTGGTTTTGCATTGATAAGCATTGCATTGCTCCAGACACATCAGCTGGAATTGCTTTTGAGCCTATTGGAATATCTTTAATCTTTCTGTTCTTCCCATACTCTTTTCCATTGATAACTAGTCCCTTTACCGTTGTCCTGATTTGAAGATAAAATATTTCAGATGCGTCTTTGCAAGGGATCATCTCAGCATTTCCATTTTGTAATGCTGCCTTAATTTCATCTGGTATTAGGTCAAGTCTGGGAGTATATTCGGTTTTGCTTTTAATATAATCTAAGGACTTTTTAGCTGCAGGAGCCAAATCCATAAATTTATTCACTTTACTGAATAAACTCTCGGATGTTCTGTTTTGGATTGCCGGTGATAATGAGAATACCGAACTGTCATAGCAATACAAATTTTCATCCAACACATCAATGTTGGATTTGGTGATATTGATTAAAAATCGTTCCTCATCCTCTTTATATTGTTCGACAACGTCACTATCACTTTCATGAATTTCAAAATCCTTGCCATTAATCTCATCCATTACTCTACCCCCAAAGCTTTAAATACAGCATCCTCAGGAGACTGGTAAAATATCAGATTAAACTTGCCCATCAGTTCTGGCGGTACGGTAGCCATATCAGCTGCGGAAGTAATCGGCAACAAGACTTTCTTAGCTCCGCTGTCCAGACAGACTTGTAGCACATTTGCCAGTTCCTCAACCTTGATAATTGTTCCGCTGATACTGAGATTGCCTAAAACAGCCAGACTACTGATCACTGGTTTGTGAAGTGCAGCAGAACAAAGCGCAATGAAGGCAGTCAAGGACAATTGGTTTGTGATGCCTATGCCGTTTAAGTCCTGAAGGTGCATTAGATAGTCTTTAGTTGAGGTACTGATGGTACCACTGACATTCTTACTGTTGGCTTTTAAATACCGATACGCTGTGTCGATGGATTCTTTGGCTTCGCGGTCTGATCCTATACCGGTTCGTTCAAACTTACCGGAGCCGGTCACCATTTCAGTTTCAAGCTTAAAGACACCCAGCATCCCAGATTTGCCGCGAGCGACCGTGTAGACCTGTCCGGGTTTATGCAGCCCCTCGGGAATAAGTTTACCGCCGCCTTGCTCTGGTACCGGAA
>CAZQOT010000147.1:0-2007 GCA_964595115.1 uncultured Muribaculaceae bacterium
AATTTTTATTTATTATTAATAATTATTTTTCAAATTCCTTTCTTGAATTCCAATACGCACACCAATCACAATTATCTCCTGTTTCTGGAATAGTATCTTTATCCAGGCACTCTTTTATTTTATATAAAGTTCCTTCTACCCAAGAATCATTACCTTTATATTCTATTAAGTTAATATCAAAATCAATTCTCTTATCAAAAGCATTTCGGTCCATTTTTCCAGTACAATAAACAAAGTATCCTGTATCAGAAACTTTTAAACCATTTTGCCTTACTAACCATTGATAAACTTCCATTTGACGTTTATATCCATCTTGCCACTCCTTATCAAGTTCAGTTACAGCTTCTTCTTTTGCAGTAGCCTTATAATCTACAATAATATATTCACCTTTACTATTAACCCACAGATCATCAATAGCTCCTGTAACCATTAATCCTGTTGGTTCATGTAAATATCTAACTCCTCCAAAGTTCCTTCTCCATTCATCAATTTCATCATGCTTTGCAGGTATTGCATCTATCCCATACTCTTTTTGTAAGGGATGTTGTATACCTTCGGCTCTATGAGCATCAAATTCTTGTTTGAGTAAATGATCCACAGCACTATTTATAGAAAACGGATATCCTGGGACTCTCTTAACCCCTAATTTATTATCAATATAGAAACATCTTGGACATTCTAAAAATAAATCAATCTTTGAACGACTTAATTTCCAGTTAGCTCCTCCATAATTCCAAGCTGATCCCCTATTTGGTTTGTAGTATTCAGACATAAAAATTATTATTCGTAAGTATCAAATACTTGTACTTCATAATTACTAATGGTCGACTTAATATAATATATTTTCTTTTTATCTATATAAGAATTACTATCAATT
The DNA here is from genome assembly GCA_964595115.1 of uncultured Muribaculaceae bacterium. GTDB lineage: Bacteria > Bacillota_I > Bacilli_A > RF39 > UBA660 > CAZQOT01. The sequence continues at coordinate 878 of CAZQOT010000147.1, forward strand.
AATGATTTGATCTTTTTTATTTTTATCCAGTCTGTTTCAAATATTTTTTCATTAGCTCCATAAACATTTTTGCAAAGCCTTTCATGTAATTGAGGCCTAAAATTAAGTTTAATAGATATTCTTTGAGTCCAAATTTCCAGAAGTCCTATATTAGATAACCTGCATATCTTTTTTTGAACTTGATTTAATAATTCTTGTTTCTTATTTTTAGGTAATTTTGAAATACAATTTGAAACAAGACCAGCTACTACAGGAAATGAATTCGGGCTGTTATATGCAATATCAATAAGTAAGCTTATAATAAACTTTTCTTGTTTAGAAAAATTAGATATTTTAACAATATCAAGTATTTGCGATAATCTACTATTTACTGTACCCGAATTTGGAAATTGTTTACCAAGCTGTTGAGTGATCAATAAATGCCTGACTAGATCTTTTTTTGATAATTTATTAGGTATAGATTCTATATTCAAAGCATAAAGTTTATCTGGTTTAATTGAACTACCAATAATATCGTCGCAAAAAAATGTTTTACTTGTATTTAACCTAAATCCCAAATCTATTAATACCTCACTTAGATATTTTAAAATTATATCTCCATCGGTTATATCATTTACGAAGATACGATAATCATCTCTATATCTTAAAATATGAAACTTCTTATCTTTAAAATGACTCTCGAGTTTCTTTAATAATTGAGTATCTGCATAACCAAGAATTATCTCCGCAATAAAGTCCATAAGAATACTACCTTGAGGAATTCCATTTGTTTGACCATAGGACATAGCTTGAATATGGTGATCAATCTTGTTACCAAATAAGTCATTATATTTACGTTTATTTTTTGATATTTCTTTAGTATGTATAGCCCAAGGTAATGAATGTGTATATATCGAACCATAGCAATCAGTAATATCTGTTTGATATAAAAACTTGTATTCTAAAGATAACGGAATAGATTTTTTTTCTATACCATTTACCCATTGAGAAATCTGAGATGCTTTTTGTTTTAATTTGTTTTTAGGTAAAACTGGAATACTTTCACATTCAATAAAATTGCTACTTTGAAATTCTTTAAAACGATTTTGTAAAAATTTCCAATTACTCTTTTCTGTAATCACATTTACTAG
>CAZQOT010000148.1:0-1975 GCA_964595115.1 uncultured Muribaculaceae bacterium
TAATTCACCATAATATTAATTGTTTTAATAATAATGCTTATATTACTTTTTTAGATGTAGGGCAAGGAGATTCAATATTTATTAATTTGCCTCATAATAAAGGTAATATATTAGTTGATACAGGTGGACAATTAAAATATGAAGAGAGTTGGCAAAAAAGAAATAATGTGTATAAAATAGGGGAGGACAAAATCATACCATATTTGAAATCAATTGGCGTGATGAACCTAGATTATTTAATTATTACTCACGGGGATGCTGATCATATGGGCGAAAGTATTGATATTGTAAAACAATTTAATGTCAAAAAGGTTATTTTAAATAGCGGATCATTAACAAAATTAGAAGAAAAATTAATAAAAATACTTAATCAATTAAAAATACCTTATTCCTTTGGTAAAGAAGGTGATAAAGTTAAAATAAATAATTATATTTTTAATATATTGAATCCTAACAGTAATATTAATGAAAACGATAATAGCATTGTACTTTATACAATCATTAATAAGCAAGGTATTTTATTAATGGGAGATGTATCATCTAACATTGAATCAAGGTTAATAAAAGAATATTCTAATCTAAAAGTGGATATATTAAAATTAGGGCATCATGGATCTATTACTAGTACTAGTGAAAAGTTTTTAGATACTTTTGCTCCAACATATGGATTTATTGAAGTGGGGCTTAATAATCAATTTAATCATCCTAGTAAAATTGTTTTAAAAAGACTTATTGATAGAAATATTAGAATATTTCAAACAAGTGAAAATGGTAGTATTAAAGTACTTTTTAGGACAAATGAAGTGGTAATTAAAGATTCTAAAACATAAAGTAAAAGTAGACACTAATATTGGTGTTTATATAGATTTAGAAGCCTTCGGGCTTCTTTTTATGGTATACTATATGAGGAGGTAGTGTATGGAGTTATTATTGAATTGTTTGATGATATTTTTTGTAAGAATTGTTGACGTTTCGTTAGGAACCTTAGGAACCGTTTTAATAATTAGAAATAAAAGACTATTAGGATCTATTATTGGTTTTGTCAATGTAGCTATTTGGTTTCTTGTTGTTAGACAAGCGCTTTCAATTGAAAATGCTAGTCTTTGGATTACCGTAGCTTATGCTGGGGGTTTTGCCACTGGTACGTATATTGGCTCTTGGTTAGAATCAAAACTTGCTTTTGGTAGCTCGTCAGTTACTGTTGTAACTAGAGGAATTAGAAATGATGCTGTCACGGTTATACGTAATGCTGGTTATGCTGTTTCAGTTGTTAAGTGCCATGGCAAAGAGGGCGAAAACTTGATGTTAATTATAGAAGTGGGTCGCAAAAAAGTAAACGATGTAATAAAAGTAGTTAATAGTATAGTACCTGATTCATTTATTTCAGTATCTGATACTACCAAAATAGTTAATGGTTATTTTAGATAGGTATTTATATATGATAGATATTAAATATAATTGTAAGTTAAAAAGACTACCGGTAAGGGCACTTCAAGATTTGTTTTTAGCGGTGGGCTGGTCGGATGGAACTGAAAACGAGAAGATGATGGAACAATTCAATTTACCATTTATTAATTCAACCTTAGTCATTTCAGCTTGGGATGAACAAAAACTAGTAGGAGTAATAAGGGTGTTGAGTGATAAAATAATTAGATCAGTAATTTATGATTTGGCTGTTTTGCCTGAATATCAGGATTTAGGGATAGGTAGTATGTTGTTAAAAAAGTGTTTACAAAAATATCCCAACACTGCTTGGGTAGTGGAAACAACAGAAAACAATACTTCATATTATAAAAAAATTGGATTTGAAGAAAGTACATATATTACTTTGCGAATAAAATCGAAATGGGAAAAATGAAGAAATCGATTGATGGTGATAGTGTGAAAAATATTTTAGTATTTTATGGTGAAGAGGATTTTCTAATAAATAAAGCAATTGAAGAATTAGTTAAAAAACATCCACATTCAGGATATA
>CAZQOT010000149.1:0-1916 GCA_964595115.1 uncultured Muribaculaceae bacterium
AAAGGTAATTCCCAGAACACCCACTTTTGCCGACTTAATCGGTTTATCTGCCGCAATTAGCTGTTTGACGGTCTGTTCAGCAATGTACTTCCCCATGTCATCATTGATGCGTCTGCCAGAAAGAATAATCTGGCTGTGGTAGCCGAACTGTTCTGCCCTATATGTAAGATAATAAGGATCAATACCTATGCAATGTCCGCCGACCAGTCCCGGTTTAAAATTGAGGAAATTCCACTTTGTACCAGCAGCTTCCAAAACTTCAAGCGTGTCAATACCCATCTTGTTGAAGATGATAGACAACTCATTCATAAACGCGATATTGATATCACGCTGACTGTTTTCTATTACTTTGGCTGCTTCTGCGACTTTTATACTGGATGCCCTGTGTACACCAGCGTCTACAACAATTTCATACGTTTTTGCGACAACATCTAAAGTAACTGCATCCATACCGGATACGATTTTCTTAATTGTATTAAGCCTGTGTACTTTATCTCCGGGATTAATACGTTCGGGGCTGTATCCAACTTTGAAATCCACGCCGCATTTGAGGCCGGATTCTTTCTCGAGGATTGGCACACAGATTTCTTCGGTTACACCAGGATAGACTGTGGATTCATAAACAACCATGCTGCCAGGTACGAGGTTTCTGCCAACGATGCGTGATGCATTCTCTACAGGTTCTAAATCAGGGCTCTTATCATCGTTAATGGGAGTTGGAACAGCAACAATTAAGAACTTTGCTTCACGCAGTCTTCTTTCATCCGAGGTGAAATCAACTGTTGTTTTACTGATAGCTTCATCGCCGACTTCATGTGTCGGGTCAATTCCGCTTTTATATTGCTGAATTCTTTTCTCGTTGTGATTAAACCCAATTACTTTCACATATTTGGCAAACTCTACTGCAATGGGCATACCGACGTAGCCAAGTCCTATAAGTGCTAACTTCTCCTCTCCATTTACAAGTCTCTCATATAAAGTGTCAAATGATATGGCAGAATCCATTAACGGGTCTGTGTCCTTTCAAATAGTTAGATTTTATATTATATGAAATTGCTATTTCTGTTTATAATCTCCAGTACCTGTATCCAAGTGCTTTTAGCTCATCTTTGCTTCTTACACCCTTGACATCCACAATAACCTTACTGTCATTAGGTTCATCTTTGAACATTTGAGCTATATCTTCATTCGATAAAGCTTTAAACTCTTGATGAGCAACAGCAATAATCAAACAATCGAGGTCTTTCAGTTCTTCAATCGAAACAAGATCAACCCCATAGAATTTCTTTACATCTGGTGCATCCGCTACAGGGTCGCACACGATTGGCTGAATACCATATTCACGAAGTTCTTTCAAAATATCGTTAACCTTGCTGTTTCGAGCATCCGGGCAGTCTTCTTTGAAAGTAATACCAAGGCAGCCTACTCTTGCGGACTTGATAGGCTTGTCCGCTGCAATAAGCTGCTTCACGGTCTGTTCTGCCACATACTTGCCCATATCATCGTTGATTCTTCTACCGCTCAGAATGATCTGGCTGTGATAGCCGAACTGCTCTGCTCTGTATGTAAGATAATAAGGGTCAATACCAATACAGTGTCCACCAACCAAGCCCGGCTTGAAGTTCAGGAAGTTCCACTTCGTTCCTGCTGCTTCCAGTACTTCAAGAGTGTCGATACCCATCTTATTGAAGATGATGGACAGCTCGTTCATGAAGGCAATGTTGATGTCACGCTGGCTGTTCTCGATGACTTTGGCTGCTTCTGCCACCTTAATGCAGGAAGCTTTATGAACACCGGCAGCAACGACAATCTGGTATACATTAGCGATCTCTTCCAGAGATTCTGCATCCATGCCGGATACGATCTTTTTAATGGTTGTCAGTCTGTGAACTTTATCACCGGGGTTGATACGTTCC
>CAZQOT010000150.1:0-1883 GCA_964595115.1 uncultured Muribaculaceae bacterium
TTGATGCTGTAATAGGGAACCCACCATATATTAGAAACACTTCCCTTGATGAACAACAGAAAGACTATTTTTCAAAGAAGTATGATACTGCAGATGGACAATATGATATATACATCTTGTTCAATGAATTAGCAGAACGGATTTTAAAAATCTCAGGGAAACTAGGTTTTATTCAACCTAATAAATTCCTTGGATCAGAATACGGATTAAAGTTGCTATTTCTTTTTAAGAAGAAGTTTGCTCTTAATCATATTTGGAATGTATCTCTAGAAAAAGTCTTTAGTAATGCTTCTGTATATCCATATGTTTTTGTTATGACTAAGAGTAATAGAGATCAGCAACAAGAATCTAATATCCATATGTTTGATCTAGGAGATGAAAGTTGTTTTGAAGGTTTTGGAAATCAATATAAGCTATATACCAGACTAAAAAACATATTAGAAAAAACAGAACCTTTGGGTTCTCATATTGAATATATACAAAGGGGTGTTCCAAATTCCAAGATTGATATAGATACAAAGGGAGATTACAAAGCATACAAATCAAAAGATTTATCTTCTCCATATTTTAATTACAATTCCAGCTCAGTGATTACTTATAAAAACTCTCAATATGCTCAAGAAAAGGAAAAAGAATTTGAGAATGAGATGGTTATTCTTCCTAGAACAGTTTTAAAATTGAGGGCAACTTTAAAAAGTGGGAGAGTTCATGTATTAGATAGAATTTATTACATAGTAGGAAAGAAAAATGATTTTTCAAATGAACTTCTGTTAGCAATCTTAAATTCAGAGATTATGGATAAGTTCTATGAATTTTATTTTGGTTCTACAAAGGTTGGAGGTGGATATTATGATTTAAAGGGTTCCCAAATAAGAAGCCTACCTGTTCCTAAGAATCCTGATAGGAATCTGGTTAGAGAAATTGAGATTTTGGTCAATAGATACATCTCTCTGAAGAAGGAAGCTGAAGGTTCAAAGATTACAACAACTCAAGTTATGCAAATTGATAAATCTCTCAACTCTATACAGGAACAAATAGACCCACTTGTAGATAAACTTTATCACTAAGAAAATGTCTGAAGTAAAAAATTTTAATATTTCTACTGATATTACTATCTCTGATTTGTTTATTAAGCTAGATACTTATCTTATTGAGGACATTAAGGCAATTCTGAATGCAAGACATGAAGATGAAAGTGGAGTAGGTTATCCTTGCTTAATAACAATTTTAGCAGGAATGGAATTGCTTGGATTTCTATTATGTGGTGATAAAAATTGTGCATTCACAATTTGTTGGAATGAATTGGCAAAGACTAACAGTAAATATAAATCTGACCCACTAAGGAATGTATTTAGACAGACTATCAGGAATGGAATTGCACATAACTATCTTGCAAAATCAGGTGTATATGTACACTACAGCTCTACAGAGAAGCACCTGCAACTAGTTAAGGATAAGGGAGTAAAGGGCTTGTGTATTAGTTGTGAGCAGTTTTTTAATGATTTCTTAGTACTATATGAAGATATAAAGGAATATCTAATTCTACATCCAGAGAAGGCTTACTTAGATGAACTTATGGAAGATTTGAGAAGTGGTCAAAAATATGTAGACAAATATCTTAACTCACTAAGTTTCAAAAGTATTGATAGTGGCAAGGTATTAACAAAAAAGGATTTATATGGAGCATCTGGTTTTGGGATGGAAGATGGGGATACTATGGATTCAAGGTATATCTCAGCATAATAGCTAATATCACTTCAAGAATGATTGCAAAGATATCCTACTTTTAAGTTCCATGCCTGAAAGTGTAGCCCACCATTATTTATATCCTTGTCCTATTTACTTTCTCTCTACCTATGTGTTGATTTATATGCTTTGTATAA
>CAZQOT010000151.1:0-1877 GCA_964595115.1 uncultured Muribaculaceae bacterium
CAGCGGTTAAATCAGAATATTTTGTTATTTAGGCGGTGATGTTAATGGCTTTACTTGATGAAGTAAAAAACTATTTAGATATTACTTGGATTGATACTCAAACAGACCTAAAAATTGCAGGAATAATTGAAAGAGGAAAGAAATATTTAAATAAAGTTGCAGGGAAAGAGTTAGATTTTGATGCAGAGGACAAACCAAAAGAACTGCTCTTTGATTATTGTAGGTATGTACGATCAAACGCTCTTGAAGCATTCCAGCAGAATTACTTGCATGAATTAATAGCTCTTCAGATAGATTCGGAGGTGGCCGCCTATGAAGCTGAAAACCCTGACACAACAGTTTAACGATGGAGTTATAAATATATACTCTGTACAGAATGAAGCTGCAGCCGGGAATAAACCAAAGAATAAATTAACTATTAAGGTTAAGGGCTTACGTTTTGAAGAGCGCATAGTTGGAATGAATCGTTATTGGACGGCTAAACAGGACCAAGCACAGATTGAACATTTGATCAGAACGCAGAGGATTAACTCTGTGACTGTTCATGATGTGGCAATACTAAATGGTCAGCAATACGATATAGTACAAGTACAGTACCCTAAAGAAACAGACCCGCCATGCATGGATCTGTCGCTTGAGCGTTTGGAGGTGGCCTATGAAACTAACTGATTTAAGGGACGCACTCCTTGAAGTGACGCAGGACACTTTTCATTACGAAGCAACTCATAAGCCGGACAAATACATTGTATGGGCAGAAGACACAGAATCAAGCAGCATCCATGCAGATAATCACAAAGCCGGCCAAGTCATTCAAGGTACAATCGACTATTTCACTAAAATGGAGTATGACCCTAATATGGTAAGCATTCAACAGAAGTTAAATTCTATTGATATAGCCTGGACCCTTAACTCTGTACAATATGAAGAAGAGACAAAATATATACACTATGAGTGGGTTTTTGAGTTTATAGGGGAGTTGATTTAATGGCTAAAATGACCATAAGAGGAGTTGACGATCTTGCACTCCAAATCTCAAAACTCGGTAAAATGTCAGAAGAAATATCAAAAAACGTGGTTATGGCAGGGGCGCAGCCTGTCGCAGATGCAATAAGACAAGAGTTGCAGAAAAACCTTGCCGGATCTAAATACTCAACAGGTGATTTAGAAAAAAGTCTTGGTATAACTCCTCCGGGAGTTGACTCTCAAGGTAATGTAAATACAAAAGTTGGTTTTGACGGATACGACAGAGATGGAGTGCCTAATCAATTAAAGGCCAGAGTGATGGAAAGCGGGTCCAGTAAGCAGAAGAAAAAACCTTTTGTAAGACCCGCTGTAAATAAAAGCAAGAAAAAAGCAATTGAAGAAATGCAGAAAAAATATGATCAAGAAGTAAAACAAATATTTGAATAGGAGGTAATATAATGGCAACAATTGGAGTAAGTAAACCTTATTATGGTAAGTATGTTAACACTGACGGAGAGATTTCATATACAGGCGGTGCGGTATTTGCTAAAGCGGTTGAATTCAATGCTACAATTGAGAGCAGCGACGACAATAATCTTTACGCTGATAATATGATCGCAGAGTCTGATCGTTCATTTGCTGGGGGTACTATTAGTGTGACAACTGATGAGATTTCCCAAACAGCGGCAGCGGCTATTCTCGGAATTACCGCTGACACAATAACCATTGGGACGGAAACTAATATCAGCGAACTCGTATATGACGACGATATGGAAGCCCCAGACTTGGGCTTTGGTATAATCATCAAAAAGAAAGTAAGTGGGGTTGATAAATACCGCGCTGTATTTTTCCATAAGATTAAATTTAATATCCCAGCGGACGCAGCAGTAACTCAAGGCGAAACAATCGAGTGG
>CAZQOT010000152.1:0-1808 GCA_964595115.1 uncultured Muribaculaceae bacterium
CTTGCATATAATGTAATATCTCCAGTGGAACCAAACGGAATTGTTTCAACCTTGCTTCCACCTGATTCTTGGTCAAACCAGCCTACGAAAGTGTATCCGGTTTTGCTTGCCGGAACTAATGCTACTTCATCATTTACTGTATAAGTTGCCGGGTTGGAATCGTCATTTGTTCCACCGTCTAAATTGTAGGTAATTATATAAGTATCAATTGTCCATTGTGCTGTTATCGTTAAATCATTAGCTGGCATGGTTTCCGGTAGTGCCGGATTCCAGCCTGTAAATGTATAACCTTCTTTCGTTGGGTCTGCTGATGCTGTAACAGCTGCACCGTAATCCAAGGTGATCGGAGCTACCGAACTGCCGCCATCGCTATCGAAAGTTATTGTATATTGATTGACTGTCCACTGTGCATAGAGGATAATATCTCCTTTTACTTCTGTTGATTCTGTAAATTCATCCGTGAAAGTTTCATCTATAAACCAACCACCAAAACTGTATCCTTCTTTTGTTGGGGCTTCAGGTAATGTTATTGTGCTTCCATACTCTACTTTTATTGGTTCTACACTACTGCCGCCTTTACTGTCAAAGGTTACTGTGCTGGCTTCTGGAATAGTGTTTTCTACTGTGATTGCACTGCCACCGTTAATTGCATACCCATCTTTCGCCATCTCCACTGTTACTTCGCTTTCGCGATTGAGGGCTGCAGAGGCTAAGAATGTAATATCAAATGTAGTTCCGCTTAAGTCAGGAGATAGTATATAATCTGTATCTTTTTCTAATGTTGTAGCGTCTTTCTTAACAACAATATCTCCTGCTTCTAAACCCGCGATGGATCCACCTAAGGTGATCGTTGTTGTTCCCGTAGCTATAGCTATCCCATTTGAGGATGCTGTTACGTAAGGATCGGAAAGTTCCGAATACGGTCCATTCATATATACATTCCCTAAGGGGGCTTGAGCAGCTACTTGTACTCTATATATTCCAGCTCCTTCTTCAGCAATCTCTGATCTAAAAGTTTCAATAGAATAGGAAATCGCACCCCCATAAACGTATCCTCCTCCTACGGTTTGTGTTATCCCATCCATAAATATCCAAACTCCATAGTGTGATGCATTAGGTACAGAATCCCAAGTAATCGCATCCGTGCCCCATGTTGGCTTTTGTACTTGAGCAAGTTGTATTAGGGTTGTGACTGTTGTCCCAGGACTTGCTAATGATGCTAAGTGTGTATCTGTTTCTTTCACTCTGGCATAAAATGTATACGATGTCCCCTCATTTAATCCGCCAAAATAATTGCTTTCCTGCCAGTTCCCTTCATCTTTACTAAATTCAAGCGAATTATCATACACAAGCTTTACATAATTTTGGCCAAAGTCGCTAACTTCAGGTGCTGCCGGTGGTGTTGCAGTTGCCTTGGCTATTAATCCAGTTGCTTCACTGGTAATAGTACCCTTTCCTGAAATATTATCTGCTGTAACGTCTACTGTGATTGTTTTGCCTATATCGTCCTTAACTAATTTATAAGTTGATTCTGTCGCCCCAGGTATCTCTACTCCGCCACGCTTCCACTGATATGTCGGTGTCCCAACGTTTGTTAAGCCTGATATATCTGCGGTTAATGTTGCTCCAAATTCCGTGACTCCAATAATAACTACTGTTCCGGTCATTTCTTGAAGCGGAGCTTCAGTTACACTTACTTCAGCTGTTACGCCTTCTGCAAAAGTCACTGTTGCTTTACCATCTGCTATTTCAATATCATCTTCGGTTAACGCTTGGATTAAAGCATTATTTGTTTCGTCTAAGGCTTT
>CAZQOT010000153.1:0-1804 GCA_964595115.1 uncultured Muribaculaceae bacterium
TGCTAAACTAGTTGATAAAAATTCTCCATGGTCTCTCATTATAGAAGACCAAAAATATAATTTTTCATTTTAATTCATCATATATTTCCTCCAATAAAATATATGTTAATTAACAAATAATATTTTAGAATTTAAAAAATAACAATTCACATTGTGTTGAATTGCTATTTTTTTATATTTTTTTAATTATCTTCTTTTTTACTTTTTAAACTTAAGAATACTATTATTGTACCTATTATTGTAATTGTAAATATTGGATATAAATTACTCCAATCAAATTTATTTGAATTATCAATATCATTGTCCAATAAATCTTCTTGTTTTTCCATAATAGCATAAAATGAGAAGTGATCAGTTTCAAATTCTAAATATTTTTGCCCATTAATATCAACAATAATTGTTTCTAAAAATTTCACATTACCATCATCATCAATATACGCTACAACTAGATTATCATTATCTAATAGGCTTTCTGGAATAGGTATTCTTACAACAATAGGCCCTGTTATATCATCGTTTGAAACAGTTGATTCTAAAACATTCCCATCATTTTTAGTAACCTTCTTAATAATTGAAATATCAAATATATCATAAAGTGTATAGCCTTCTTCTTTTGAATCGTTATTAGCTTTATCAATTATTTGAGAATAATCTTTGTTATCTTTGATAGATTTTACTTGTACAGATACATCAACTTTTAAAACATCAGTATGTTTCTTCTCTGGAATGTTAATGTTTTTTTCTAATCCAGACACTTGAATATTAGTATCAGTTTCTTTTGTCTGATAATTAACAATAACCGGTTTAGATTTAATTGTTAATTTCCCTGTACCATAAGTAATGTTATAATTATTATTTTCAATAGAAGGTATTTCTTTAAACGTAATATTATAAATACCTGCAATGTTTGTCTTTGTTACAACCTTACCATTTTTATCTTGTATTAAATAATTATAAACAATATTTTCATTTAATGTATCAAATTCAGATAAACCAATATATTTAACATCAATGTTTGGTAATAAAGAATCTTTATATATTGAATAATCTTTTGGTTTAATAATTAAATCTTTTTTGCTTATAGTAAACGGAATATTTACACTTCCATAATAATTAAGATCTGATTCTGCTACTGAAACAACTAGGTTATATTCACCAGCATTTGTTGGTATAGATTCTAATACTATGTTGTTAGTATCGTACCAAGTATAAGTATAATTTGATACAAGTGCTGATTGCAAGCTACCAATTAAATTTGATATTGGCGTTCCACCAATTAATACTGGTTTCCCATCATATATTTTATTTGCAACACTTATCCCTGTAATGCTAACTTCTTCTTTATCATATAAACTGAAACTCATAGTTACATTAGCATCATCATAATTTTGAGAACTTACAACAATAATTAAACTTGCTATTCCATTATCTAAACCAGAAGATTTAAATGTTAGTGTTTCATTATCATCTCCAATAATTGGATTGATTGTAAACATTTCACTACCCACTAACGCTCCAAGACTGTATTGAACTAATCCTGTATCCGTTTTGTTTAATTCAACATTACTTAAATTGTATGAATAATCACCAACATATGATCTAAGAATTGTAAATTCACTTGCAATAACTCCACTTAAACCAGAAGATTTTGTAATGTCAGCTGTTGAATTAATAACATTAGTACTTAAATTATAATTATTGGTTAATGAAGTATTTAGCAAATTGATAGTTACAGTTACTGCTTTACCTATACCAGCATTAGCATCAGCAAAGACTGCAACAACATTGTAATCAGTACCAATAT
>CAZQOT010000154.1:0-868 GCA_964595115.1 uncultured Muribaculaceae bacterium
GGCAAAGACATCAGCCACGTCCGGATTTGCGGCATCTGTCTCATCCAGAATACCCAGATGATCCAAAGACCCGATTTCCAGAAGCGTGATGACAACATCGGGGTTGTCGCCCATGATCCGCTGCGCGGCAGCCTGGTAATAGTCCATCCACTCTTTTTCCACCTGAACAGTAATTTCAGCGGCTGCGAGGTCTACAGTCGATCCTGGTGTTTTCTTGGGCGCACAACCGACAACCAGAGCGAAGACAAGAGCAAGCGCCAGAATGATCATCAGATACTTTTTCATATTTTCCTCCATTGATTTGTTTGATGTCTGCGAACAGACTGGAATTGAACTTTTTCTTTCTTGTCAAATGAATGACAGCTGCATTATAGTGAGCACAGTCCATGCTTAACAAGCACAAAGGATACATGTAACATGTGACGCATGGCCTTGCCGCCCCGGCCGCCATCAGGGAGGTTCAGATGACAGGCTTCACCATCTTTTTCACCCTCATGCAGACTGACGATTCTATACGCACCTTTACCCTCATACTCCGCTGGGGACTGATTCTGGCCGCTTTCTTCATTGTCCTTCGAGTTCTCACCGCCATAGTTGGCGGCTACGCCAAATTGAAACTGCAGGGCGACATCAGTAAATACGGCCTGGCCGATGTCGTCATCCGGGAGATTGACAGCCAAACTTATGACGATACCCTGGCCAACACCATCATGGGACACGAAATAGCCGGTTCACTCGGAGCCGTCCTGGGCGCCATGTCGGGCGGCCAGCGCGAAAAGATCAAATCAATCCGCTTCTGGATCAAACTGGGAAACGGTGAAAAGCGGGATGTCACTTTGAGTCCCCGCGATGACGTCTGCCGCCAATT
>CAZQOT010000154.1:884-1778 GCA_964595115.1 uncultured Muribaculaceae bacterium
GCTCCGTTTCATCGACAGCCGGGAATTTGACAATTGGTAGGAGAAGTTAATTCTGTATTAAATTAATCACCATTCATCCTGCATCAAAAAATCAGCAATATTCATGTGTTTGATGCCATCCCGGCTCATGTCGAGCTCGTCCATGCTCAAGACATACTTGGGATAGTTATCTGCGATGCCCTTCAGTGCCGCAAACTCCCGTTGGATCGTCGTTTCTTCAGCCAGCAGATAGCATACTTGGATGTAAAGTACCTCTTTGCCCCGTTTCGCAACGAAATCAATCTCTCTCCCGCCCAAGTCTCCCACCGAAAGGTCATAGTTTCGGCTCAGCAACTCATTGCAGACAATATTTTCGAGAACAACTTGGACCTGCTCCGCATTACTGTATCCCAGCGCTTCTCTGAATCCATGGTCTGTCAGGTAATACTTGTCTTGATACCTGAAAGCTTCTTTACCCCTCACGTCATGCCTCTTAATACGGCGAAAGATAAATGCTTCTTCACAATAGGCAAGGTAATTGAGTATCGTGTCCACGGTCGTTTTCTTTTGCTCACTTTTGAGGTAGCGGTGAATGCTTCTCGCGGAGAATGTCTGCCCGCATTGCTCCACGACGTAGTGTACAAGGCGGTTCAGCAGATCCAGATCCCTGATCTCATTCCTCCCCTGAACGTCCTTGATAACAATCGAATCAAAGGTATCTTTAAGGTAGACCATACTATCCTGCTTTTGTCCCAGCGTATTACTCAAGAAGGGCATGCCACCCATCTCAAGATAGAGACGAAATGATTTTTCCTCCTTGGAGTCACCAGTCTTCTCCCTGACCATATCCAGAAACTCTTTGAACTGAAAAGGCATAACTTCAAACTGCACATACCTGCCGGCGATCATAGTAGC
>CAZQOT010000155.1:0-1736 GCA_964595115.1 uncultured Muribaculaceae bacterium
TTTCAACTAAATTAGGTATTAAATCGGCCCTTCTTTTCAATTGAACATCAATTTGAGCCCATTGATCACTAACTCTATTTCTAAGTGTTATTAAAGCATTATATGTGCCAATAACAAAGAAAACAAGTAATAAAATAATGACTCCCAATACGATTAAAATAACAGTTACTGTATTCATAATTTTCCTCCTATTTATACATATATATGATAACACAAATTAAATTATTTTTAAATAATATTTTATTATAATTTTAAAACTCTTGCCGGATTAGATATCTGCTTTTTATTTTCCATCTCAATACATCTATCACTATTATAACCAAACTTATAGTCTACTGCTTTAGTTAAAGGATTTCTACCTTCATTAACTATATAATCAAGAGCATAATAAACTCCATGTACAATAGCACTTATGTCACCTTTAGCAGCAGCCACTTGATTTTCAAATATACTTGAATTAATTATTTGATAAATATCATCATAACCAAGCAAAGCACCTGTTTCCATTTGTATTTTCATAAGCCTTTTGTTGACAATAGATCTCAGTATTTCTAAATCGTAGCAATATTCTAAATCAATAATGCTATATTTTTCATCTAACAAATATTGTCTTTTATAATCATCTATAGATACTTCCTTATCTTGAGTTAAAACAATACTTCTATCAAACAAAGTAAAATACTTCTTCATTGTTTCTTGGATTAACTGATTATGGCTATCAAGCATATCAAAGATTATTTCTAATGAACCAATTTGCATTTTCCTTTTTATGCCATCCACTAGTCCTCTTGTGTATTGTCCAAAGGTTAAGAAGGTACCTATTGCTTTTTCTTTATTAATATTAGAAATCAATCTCTTTATATCTTCTCTATTTTCCTCATCAATTTGTTTAAAATCAGAATTATATAAAGTATAATCAGATTGTTTTACCATCGTACATAAATACTTTATCATTTTCATCTCAGCATAATGTTCTAATTTTTTCTTACTAACATTTAATGTATATATTACATCTTCCCCTACTTTTCGCATTGGATAATATATACCATTAGAATAAGATTGTCCAAGGATATTAACATAATACTGCCCAAACAATGATTTCCCGCTACTAGAAGGGCCTACTATAATAATCTTTTGGTTATCAAACCTATCAATTATTTCATTAAAAGGGTCTTTTAAAACATACCCACTTTCTAACAAATCACGATTGTCACTTTTAATACTACTTATGATATTCACCTTTTTCATTTAAATCACCTTGCCGCTTATTCTAACACAAGTTAAATTTTATGTAAACTAATATATTTATCATATTTTACTATAACTTGGATAAAATACTATTGGGTGATAAAAATGGATGTTGATATAAGATCATACATAAAAAATAATTTTAAAGATCTCTCAGGTCAAGATATTAGAGCTAGTATCGAAGAATCTGTTGAAAAAGAAGATGAAATAACCCTTCCTGGCTTAGGTGTTTTATTTGAAATAATATGGACTTCCTGCAGTGAAGAAGAAAAAGAGAAGCTTCTAGATCTTCTCTCTTCTCAGTTTAAACAACAGTGATTATTTACTTCTTAGAATACCATTTAACTTTGTCTCTACTTCAGTTATTATATTATTGAATACAGCATTAACCTCTTCATCGGTTAATGTTTTATTTGTATCCGTAAATGTTAGGGTTAACGCAATTGATTTTTTATTATCCTCAATGTTAGATCCTGTATATACATCAA
>CAZQOT010000156.1:0-1705 GCA_964595115.1 uncultured Muribaculaceae bacterium
CATCTTATCTAAAACATCTTTAGCGATGACAGATGCAGTACCATTACCACAATCAACCACTATTTTTAATTTCCTATCGCCTAATTTAATGGAACTAGTTATATATTCTATATATTTTTCTTTAATATTTTCTTCTCTTAAGGTGCCTTGACAGGTGCCTTGACCTACCATAAATTGTTTTGATAAAACTAAATTCTTAAATTCTTGAATATATTCACCGTAAGCATTATATATTCCGTTAAACGTTAATTTAAAACCATTTTCATCTTTAGGATTATGTGAACCTGTTATCATAATACCTGATGTAGCTTTAAAATGATACAAAGAAAAATAATACATTGGGGTTGTAACTAACCCTAATTTAATAACATTAACCCCTGTATCCATAATTCCTTTAGATAATGACTCAAAAAGAATTGGAGAAGACTCTCTATTGTCATAACCAATAATAGTGTCCCCTTTACCTTCACTCTTTAACTTTGTACCAAAGGCTTGTCCTATTGTATAGGCAACATCTTCATTTAAATCAGCAGGAAACACTCCCCTGATATCATATCCTCTAAATATGTTTTCATTCATATTACCACCACTTCTATTATAATAAAATTTAGCAAAAAAAGCAATTATTATGTCCAATAAACCAAATACTTGACAAAAAGTATTGATATTTAATTAATAATTATGTTAAAGTATGTTACTTAGAAAAGGAAGTGAACAAATGCCAAGATTTATTTTTATAACAAGAAAAAATCATAATGAAAACTTTATTTTACAAAAGAACAATCCACATCACCATATAAACAAAATTATTGGAGGTTTAACTGCTTGGGCTATTGTGGGTCCATTAGTAGCGGCAATGTTATCAACAAATTTACCCAATGATATAACTACAATAGAATCAGCCAGTCCAACGATTGAAATCGTTGAATCAATACCTGTAAGCCAAAGATTAATGCCAGTAACATATACTCGTGATTTCTCAAAAGAACTTGCTATTTACCAATCACTACAACAAATGGCCGAACAAAAGCAAGAAGATGAATTTGACAATTTAATTTATAAGTATTCCACTATATTTGGACTTAATTACGATGAAGTTTATCTATTAGTAAAGGAACAAGAAGATGAAGTAAAAAGTGATTATATTAATGTAGAATTAGGAGTATTAACAATTATAACTGGTATTTACAAAGAAAATAAAACTATTGACAAATCACCTATTAAATCTGATATTTCTACTGAAGAACGAGAACAATTACTTTTAAAATATGCTTCGATATATGGACTTAATGATGTTGATACAATTGCTACTTTATTGGCTGTCTATCGTTTAGAAACAGGGCGTGGCACTTCAAATGCTTGTGTAAAGAAAAATAATTTTGGCGGTCTTAGAGCTCAAGGAAAAAATGGATATTATATTCTTAGTTACAGATCCCCAGAAATTGGCGCAATAGCAATGGTTAGAACTTTTGTCTCAATAATGAACAAATCAATAAACAGCAAGTATTACAATCCTAACAAATCTTTGGAACACAACATGAATCGTATATACTGTGGTGCACCTGAATGGGCAGTACAAGTTGGTATCATAAAAAAAGAAGTATTAAAAGACTATGATTTAGAACAATATATTCAAGAAGTTCAAGAAGAAAAAGGAGCACAATTAGCTAAAAAATAAAACGTTTGTCATAATACAAACGTTTTT
>CAZQOT010000157.1:0-1685 GCA_964595115.1 uncultured Muribaculaceae bacterium
CCATCGACCTCACGCTTATCAGGCGTGTGCTCTAACCAGCTGAGCTACAAGCCCATGATATCACCACTAAAATTGACTACTTTATTTTATCGTATATTTTTGAAAAAAGCAATATTAAAATTGCTATTTCATACATTTTTAACAATATCATTGATATATTACGTCAAATAGTATCAAATTATGCTTTCTCTTTTAAATACTTTAACTTTGTCATTAACTATAACGGAAACAATTCCAGCCTTTACAATCTTAATCCAGCCTAAGCCACTGATAACAATATCCTCATTCGAATTTACATCAAATGTATATTTTTTCTGATTAGTTATCTTTATTTCTTGACCAAACTTAACATTTTCAATATTAAGTTCATTAGCAATATAAAATGTAAAACTGTTTGTTGGACCATCCTCATAATCAAGACGTGCAATATTTTCTAACATTAATGAGCGCTTACCATCAAGTTGATATGTACGAGGTCTTATCTCGCTTCGAGGTAATATTTTTTTTAAAGTCATATAATCATAATGATTAACAATATTACCATCTTCAATCAATCCAGGAGTATCTATAATTGTTAATTTATCGTTTAATTTTATTTCCATTAAATCTAGTGTCGTAGTTGGCAACAAACTTGTTGTGATATGTAAATTACTGTTAGAATACTTCTTAATCATTTTGTTAATAAGACTTGATTTGCCAGCATTAGTATTACCAACGATATAAACATTGTTTGATTTTTTATATTTATTTATCATTTTATATAAGAAATCTAAATTATAATTAGTTTCACTACTAATTGCAATTATGTCGATAACATCTAAATTATATTTTTTTATATAATCAATTATCTTACGTTCTTTAACTGGTTTAGGAAGTAAGTCTCTTTTAGTAAGAACTAAAATCATAGGATTATTTAACATACGATCAACATAAATGAGTTCATCATTAATATTAAATATATCTACTGTAAATAATACTAAATCACCGGTACTGCTAATACTTTTCAACATATCTTCATAATCTTCATTACTTTTATTAACATAAATATAATCACCATAAAAACGTAATCTAAAACAACGTCTGCACATATTAGACTTTTCATACATGGTTGGTTCAATATAACCAACTAATTCTGGTTTATCAATTTGTAATAGTACCCCACAGCCATGACACCTTTTATTCATAATACTGTCCTTTCACAAACATATCTTTTTTCTTTGCCTTATTAATTATTATATTTTCAAATATTCTTAATATTTTTGTGAATATTTGATCTTTAGCACTAATGGGATTAACTAATATGGTTGTAATACCCACTCTATTACCACCAAATACATCAGTTATCATTTGATCGCCCACAATAGCAACCTCATCTACCTTCAAATTATACTCTTTAAGTATTTTTTTAAATTTTTTGCCAAATGGCTTTTTAGAAGATGCTGCACAATCTACTTCGAGTATTTCTTTAAATGGTGTTAAACGTCTTTTGGAAGCATTTGACATAATTATAACTCTAAAACCTAAATCTTTTAATCTCTCTATTAAATCCTTTACCTTACGAGAGGGTTTAGGAGTTGATATGGGTGCTAAAGTATTGTCTACATCAAAAATAATACATTTAATACTACATGTTTTTAATTTTTTATAATCTATTGTATATACACTTTTTTGATATATATCGGGAA
>CAZQOT010000158.1:0-1684 GCA_964595115.1 uncultured Muribaculaceae bacterium
ATGCGTTGGTTCTCCAATTTTGTGATATCATCCCGCTACTCAAACGTGATATGATTCCTACTTTTTAGGTTTTGATAATATGATATTCTCGCTTGTTTCAATTTGCAATTCCATCTTAGGTTTTATTTTAAGGAATTCTAAAATATCTTTGGGTATTAATAACCTCCCAAGTTGGTCAATCTGTGTTTTGCGTGTAATATGATTAGATATAAGAATTCGATTTTTATTAACTTTCACTCCCGTTTCATCTACAAGATTATGCAATTCTCTAAGATACCTCGGAATGATAATCCTCCCAAATTCATCTACTGCCCTCAAAATACTTAGTTCAGCCTGCTGTTGCTCATCAGTTAAGGGGATTATGATACGGTTATTATCAATCAGAAATTCTATGTTGTAATAGACTACATTCATTATATCGTTCTTTAGGTAAGTACCATCTGAGTCATATACTTTTTGTGGTACATTTTCGACAATCTTTCTGTCCTCTGTCATAAAAAGTTTTGAACGGCAGATGTCACGTCCGATATGAACACCGTTTACCATGACTTTTACCCGGTCGTAGGCAAGGGAATATCCAAGCTCCTTTGCAATTATAATATACGAATCGCCAAAATCCAAAAAGGCAGTTTCTCCTTCCGCAAATTTTAGTTCTTTCATTTGCTCAGGAGTTAGCAGTAATCTTCCGATTTCATCAATCCTTCCTTTAAGTAATGTTCTTTCTATAAGTTTTTTCATAAGAAGCACCTCCACATAATATAAGACTTTTATAAAAAATATTTTACCATATATTAAACTGTTATTCAACTATTTAATAACGGTTGCTGTATAATAATGTGTTCAAATGTTATAAACTGTTATTATATAATTTAATAACAGTTCAACAGAAAGAGGTGAATATCATGCCTACAAACAAAGCACCATTTACTTTTCATTTAGAGGAAATTACATTATTAAAAATCAAACATATTGCTAAGCAAGAAACAAGGAGTACCAGTAATCTACTGGAGCATCTTTGCAGAAGGTGTGTTAAGGAGTATGAAGATGAACATGGTGAAATAAATGTAAGTGATGAAGAATAAAAGTTTGAAATTTGCTAAAAGCAAATCCCTTGTTTTATCAGTAAATACTTGGTCTTGCGCAAAAACCAAATCCGCCTTTTGTCGTTAAGGTATTATGCAAAATCAGTCGGTTTCATTGCAATTCCTCACTTTCGGTATGACATCCCTCAATAAGCTCTGCACTTTTCTGTTATGTTAGGAAACAAATCGGCGGTCAAATGCAAATAGTAAGCGGTATCGGAAAATTCAACATGACCTAAATATGCTTCACCGGCCAATATGCACGCAGATCCTTTTTTGAATTACGGATGCGGTACTGCCATAAGTCTTTTGTGGGCGGCAGTTAAATTTTATGGCATTCCGCCAATAGAGGAATACCGATAATTCTGCATTTCAGAAGCCGCAGCGCTGAATTCGGGAAAAAGGACGCCGAGATACTTATAAATGAGGTAATCGCCAAAACTCCGGGGCTCAGGCTTCAGATTGCTCACCTTGGAGGCTGGGGAGGATTTGATGAAGCAACCGAAGAGGTATTTTCAACTTTTATTGAAGAATACGGAAAAAACAAAAGCCTTAATAAAAGCAACATAGTTTTTGATATTTCCGATATTGTTATAACCGAG
>CAZQOT010000159.1:0-1665 GCA_964595115.1 uncultured Muribaculaceae bacterium
GAAGAGAAAGAAGAATAACTTCTTTCTCTTTTAGCTTAATTGAATAATATTCAATTGAGCACTGACATTAGGACTTAAGGCTAGGGTGAGTGAAACAAGTGAGTTATTGACAAGGGTTACGACATCTCCAGCATTTAAATTAAGCATAGCTGTTCCATTAAGTCTTCCAAGGGCTACTAACGAATTTATGGTTGTTGAAGGTTGTATTACTCCGTTGACGGCAAGGGCCACTGAAGCGCCTACTCCAGCTGTAATTGAAACAGAATAATCTATTTGAAATACTCCATTTCTAGTAACAGTAACACCTTCTGCTCCAATAATATGATTTATTCCTTGCAATGGACCATTACTGCTAAAATTAATGGTATTGCCTCCTAATATAGTAGCATCGATGATAGTTGCTAAATTATATATATAACCAAAAGTCTCAATAGCTGGTTTAAAATGGTTTTTACGACACCTGCAAGGACATCCACACGGAAGGACTCTTAGTTGATTAGTATTATCCATATTATGACCTCCTTTTCTTTCATGGTATCTTATGATAAAAGAAGAAAAAAATATTTGCGTTTAGCTATACTGTAGTTTTTAATCTATATTATTGTTGTAAAAAATTATAAAGTCTATATCAATTGATATATAAATATGATAAAATAAATATATAAATAGAGAAGGTGATTTTATTGAAGAAATATAAGAATGTGATGATGCTAATATTCATAATTGCTATCACTGTTGGGGCATGTTTATATGCGTTAAAATGGCATAAAGTGTATTTAGAAAATAAATTAAATACGCCTATAATTACAACTTATATTCAAGAAGTAAAAGATAGTGAATTAATTAATTATACAAATGAAAACCCTCGTTCGGTAATATATTTTTGTATACCAAGTAATTCTGATTGCAGAATATTTGAAGGAAAATTTAAAAATTATATTTTGAATAACAATTTAAAAGAAACAATTGTGTATTTGAATGTTGATGAATTAGATAAAAATAATTTTGAAGTAGCATTTGATAACAAATATAATAATGATGAATTAAGATCAAAGAATAGAATACTTAATGAAGTTCCTACGGTAGCTATCTATAATCACACCAAGATGATTGGTTTTGTCAGTTCTAAAGGTTTATCAATTGATACAGTAAATCAATTTCTAGTTGAAAACAATATCATCGGGGATTAGATGATACATATCGTTTTATATGAGCCTGAGATACCTCAAAATACGGGAAATATTATGAGAACATGTGTGGCAACAAATTCAAAATTACATTTAATTAAGCCCCTTGGATTTTCCCTTGATGATAAATATTTAAAACGTAGTGGTTTGGATTATTTGAAATACATTGATTATACTGTATATGAAAATTATGATGATTTTAAAAACAAGAATATAGGTAAATATTATTTTTTGACTAGGTATGGAACAAAACCTCATTCAACATTTGATTATAGTAACGAAAAAGAAGATATATATTTAATTTTTGGTAAAGAAAGTACGGGAATACCTAAAAATATTTTAAAAGATAATCTAGATGGATGTTTAAGAATTCCAATGACCAATAAAACTAGAACTTTAAATTTGTCCAATTGTGTAGCAATTATGGTATATGAAGTTTTAAGACAACAAAATTATAGAGATTTATTAACGATGGATA
>CAZQOT010000160.1:0-1657 GCA_964595115.1 uncultured Muribaculaceae bacterium
AAGTATGTAATATATCTGATATTAAATCGCCACCCATTCCAGCAATTATTATTGTGTCAGCTTCATTTTCTTTAAGTACAGTCAAACCGCTACCTAATCTAAAGTCACATTTGTCAGATAAGTTTTTGGATGTTAGGTATTCAACAGCCCTATTTAATGGACCTTGATTTAAATCCGTAGCAATAACTCTTTTAGCAATTCCATCATTTAATATCATTTCTGCTACAAAACCATGATCAGTGCCAATATCAGCCACAGTATTACAATTTATAACCATTGATTTTATTGTTTCTAATCGGTTCATCTTATCTCCCCTTTTGTTTAATACAGAATTATAGAAATCTTACTATCTCCCAAGATGACATAATATTGTTATGAAAATAATATTTTATATAAAAGAAAATGGAATGTAAACATTCCATTTAAAATTCATATTACGCTATTTTATAATTTAGAGAGATTCTTCAGGCTAAACCTTCAGAACGACACGAATTCCTGCATTTCTGCATTCCCTCAAATCCCTACACTCTATTCTAAGTAGTCTTTCAACTTCTTGCTTCTACTTGGATGTCTTAGCTTTCTTAAAGCTTTAGCCTCAATTTGTCTAATTCTTTCTCTTGTAACGTCGAATTCTTTGCCAACTTCTTCAAGAGTCCTAGCTCTTCCGTCATCTAGACCAAATCTTAGTCTTAACACTTTTTGCTCTCTATCTGTCAAAGTGTGTAACACAGCTGACAATTGTTCTCTTAATAATGTAAATGTTGCAACATCAGATGGTGCTTGAACTTCATCATCAGGAATAAAATCACCTAAATGGCTATCTTCTTCTTCACCAATCGGCGTTTCTAATGAAACAGGCTCTTGAGCAATTTTTAATATCTCTCTTACTTTTTCTGGCTCCATCTCCATTTCAAGGGCTATTTCTTCAGGAGTCGGATCCCTTCCTAATTCTTGTAATAATTGTCTTTTTATTCTGATTAATTTATTTATAGTTTCAACCATATGTACAGGTATTCTTATGGTTCTTGCCTGGTCTGCAATTGCCCTTGTAATTGCCTGGCGTATCCACCAGGTTGCATAAGTACTGAATTTGAAACCTTTAGTGTAATCAAATTTTTCGACTGCCTTAATAAGACCAAGGTTTCCTTCCTGAATTAAATCAAGAAATAGCATACCTCTGCCTACATACCTCTTTGCAATACTTACTACTAATCTTAAGTTAGCTTCAGCTAATCTTTTTTTAGCCTCTTCATCACCGTCTTGCATTCTTTTTGCTAATTCTACTTCTTCTTCTGCAGTAAGCAATGCAACTTTTCCTATTTCTTTAAGGTACATTCTTACGGGGTCATCTATATTAACCCCTTTTAGAATATCGTCATCAGATTGGCTTACAAAAAAATCCGGTTCTTCCTTTGTTTCTGTTTCCTCTTCGTCGTCATCTACCTTTTCAGGTATCATATCATCCTGAAATCCTAATATTTCAAGGTCATTATCTTCAGCTTGTTTATAAAAGTCATCTATAAATTCAGGATTGATATCAAGCTTTTCAAATGATTTTAAAACTTCCTTATATGTTATAAACCCGTTTTTCTTACCTTTTTCAATTAATTTATTTTTTATGGAGTCTATCTTTTGTAACATTTCCGCATTCTTTTCA
>CAZQOT010000161.1:0-860 GCA_964595115.1 uncultured Muribaculaceae bacterium
ACTGATTAGCACGAATTGGGGGTAATTATACATTTTACATCCTACATTCTACATTCCTCATGGCTTGCCGTGGAGATACCGTGGAGATACCGTGGAAAACATCCTCTTATCTCCATGGCATCTCTACCATAAGTAATAGGGATGGAGCGCCTGACTCATTGCTAGAGCATAGACCGGAGCAAGAGTCCGGTCCTGCGTTTAGCTACCAATTCTCAATTAGCTCTTGACCAGATCCGGCAGCATTATACTCTGGCGAAAGAGGAATATATGAATAGACAAGCCAAACCAAGGACAAAGGAGCTTTTATGAAGATCCAGATAGTCTCTGATCTGCATCTGGAATTTCCCGCAAACCGCGCCTGGCTCAGCGAAAATCCGCTGCTGCCCAAGGCTGATCTTCTTTTGATTGCAGGAGATTTGTGCACGCTCAAGCAATTTGAGCAGATCCAGCCTTTTATAGATGGTTTTAGCCGGGATTTTGCCCTGGTAATCTCTACCTATGGCAATCATGAGTTTTACGGCTCTAATATCGAAAGCGCTTATCCTTTTGTAAATAAAGAGATTGCAGAGCGTCATTTCCGTCTGAACAATGCGGTTTATGTTCATGAGGATATCCGCATCATAGCCTCTCTTTTGTGGAGCCACATCCCTGTCCATGCCAAATTCAAAGTGGAACACGGTCTGAACGATTATCGCTTTATCTACAAAGACGGACCCCGAGGTACCGAAACCCACATCCTAACGGAAGATAGCAATGGCTATCACGATCTGTCCCTGAGCTTTATCCAGGAGACCCTTGCCCAGCCTTTTGCCGGCAAAACCGTCCTGCTCACCCATCATTTGCCCAGTTTTCAGTGCGAA
>CAZQOT010000161.1:870-1626 GCA_964595115.1 uncultured Muribaculaceae bacterium
GTGCGAACCGGAGCAGTTCAGAGGTTCGGATCTCTCCACCGGTTTTGTTTCCAATCTGGATGATCTGATCCTGAGTCATCCCGAAATATCGCTGTGGGCGCATGGACATGCCCACGATTTTGATGATCGCTATATCGGAAAGACCAGGGTGGTGCGGAATCCTCTGGGCTATGTAGATCACGGGGAACAGCGGGATTTTCGGCGAGATTTCGTAGTAGAGCTATGAGCAAGCCAGGCATCCGGCCCATCTGCCGGGTGTTTGGAACAATCCTTGCTTCATAGATAGATGTCTATAACAAAGTCCGGGCAGACTTGTCCGGCAATTATCTGGTGGAGAAGATGAACATGACTGAGATGAACAAGAGATTTAAGAGTATATATACCGAGATCGAAAGGTTTTGTTTCGATCGTGAAGACCCCGTGCTGGCCCTCCGCAATATGCGTAATTTCACCGAGGGTTACGATGCCTTTGGCATTGAGGATGAAGAGCTGAAGGTCTTGCGAGACCGCATCCTGGACGACTATGAAATCACCCCTCGCGAGATAGCGGAGCTGGGGCTCATCTTACTCAAAACCGGTAAATACGAATTTGGTACCCTCGCCATCCTGCTGATCAAAAAACACCGCCCCCGCATGGATGCCTACGTGCGTGAACGGATCAAGGAATGGCTGGACACGGCTGTGGAAAACTGGGCTCATGCCGATTTTATCGGCTCCAAAATCCTGCCCATATTCTTCGAGCTGGAACTGGTTGAT
>CAZQOT010000162.1:0-1622 GCA_964595115.1 uncultured Muribaculaceae bacterium
GCTTTTTTCATATTATCACCATACCTTATAATAATTATATATGTTTTCAAATATAATTACAATAAAAAATAAATAAAGATTGTGTATAATGGTTTGGGGGAATGTATACAAAAAGGAAGACCTTTGCTAAAATGTAATTATAAACATCAACATTTAAGGAGGTCCTCCCATGAATATTATACTACAAAACTATAACGATTTATTAAAAAAAATTATATTTGATACTTTTTCTGTAAATTTAAAGAAACAATTAGATACGATTGATATTAATGGTAATGTTATGAATTACATTAATTTACTTTCAAATCTTGATGAAAGTTTATGTTTAATTGCGCGAGAAAGCATTATTACTATTATTGAATCATTAGATAAATCTTTTTGTTTTTCTAACGGTAGAAAGTCTAAATACACAGTTAAATCTCATCATTCAAGAACTATAATGACTATCTTTGGTGAAATAACTTTTAATCGTACTTTTTATACATCAAAAATTAATAATAACAATTATTGTTATGTTGATAGGATCTTAGGTCTTCATAAATATGATTATTTTGATCCTTATTTAAAAGCTGCTATTATTGAGCAGGCAGCAAATAACTCATATCCGAAAGTTGCTAAATACATTAATGATTTAATTGGAAATAGAATCAAAATAAAATCTTCTTTTAATTATATTTCTAGACAAACAGTTAGAAATATTATTATGTCAGCCAAAATATCAAATCCAATTATTAAAGAACTACCTGCACCTGTTGAATTAACTATTATTGCTGATGAAAAATTTATTCATACCCAAAATAATGATAAAAATGATATTATGATTAAATCGATTGTTGTTTTTGAAAATATCAAAAACAAAAGATTAGTTAATAAAATGTCCTTTGCATCTTATGATAATTCTTTTATTGATGATTGCTTAAACTATATAAATACAGTTTATAATGTTGATGAAATCAAAACTATTTTCATCCTCGGTGATGGCGCAAAATGGATTAAAAGTTTGAAAGATCATTTTTATTTTCATAAAGGAATTCATGTTATTCCTGGTTTAGACAAATTTCATTTTAAACAAGCACTTCATCATATAGCACAAAATATCAATATTGAAAATATTTTAACTAACTATGTACTACATAATGACAAAAAGGACTTTATCAAATGCTGTGATTCATTAATAGAAGAAAATAGTCATAGAACATTAACTATACAAGCAAAAAAAGAATATATTTTAAATAACTGGTCTAATATTAATAATTTATATAAATACAAATTAAGTTGTCCAATGGAAAGCCAAATATCTCATAATATAGCAGATTTGTTTTCGTCCAGACCAAAAGGTTATTCAGTAAGTACAATTAAAAAATTTTTAAAATTACGATTATTTTATAAAAATGACTTTAATATAAAAGAATTATATTTAAATAATTTCAATTCTAATACAATAATAAATATTAATAATCAAAATATGAATTATTCACATTTTGATATGTTTCATAAGAAAGAAACTTATACTCTTTCTTCAAAACAAGCAATCATATCAACATTCTATTAAAAAAATTGATAATAATAATTACCAATTTAGTTTAATTCTTCTAAAAATCCCCAAACCTCTTTACATTAAC
>CAZQOT010000163.1:0-1609 GCA_964595115.1 uncultured Muribaculaceae bacterium
TCAGACTGTAGACAAACCCCACTTTTACAAAAGTGGGGATTTCTTTTTAACTAAATCTTTGACGCGGATAGAATAAAAATTTGAAGATTGACAAGATTGCCTTTTTTAAGGTGGTATTTGATTCATATTGTTCATATCTACTTACCTTAATTGATATATTTTTCATATTTTGAGCAGCACAAATCAACCAGGTGTAATTCTGGTTCTTTTTAATCCCTTTATATTGTGCATATCTAAATCCATGATTCTGCTTACTGTCAGCGAAGCTTCTTTCAATTGTTTCTTTTCTTAAACTGTATAAATTTTTACCATCATCAGATAATCTATTTAGATTGTAATGTTCATTAAGTTCTTCTTTTATATGCCTTAGTAATGTAACTTTCTTTTCATTATCTGCATATTTTTTATAACCATTCTTATCTATTAAACCTGTATATTCTAGTACCTCACCGGTTTCTTTATTTATATAAGCATCTAATCCTTTTTCAAATATAAACTTCCTCTTGAAATCTCTAGTTTCTTTACTTCCATATCTTCTATAACCGATAATTCCAAATATATTATTGTCTACTAAATATTTTTTAATATCTATACTTCCATAACCAGAATCTAAAGCGACTTTTTTGATGTCAAAATTAAATGTATTTTTAATATGTTCCATTCTGTCTGTATAAGGTTTTGAATCGTGAACATTACCTTTAGTTATATAACAATCGACGATAATATTGGCTTTACCATCTACTGTTCGATGATCTAAGTACATGAAGCCTTTTTCTTTATTATCTCTATGATAGTATCCACTTTCATTGTCAGTAGTGCTTTGTTTTATCTTCTTGGTTTCAATTTCATCTTCATATTCAAATGGTTTCCTACCTTGGCTTATTCTTTCTTCATTGATTTCATCTTCTAACCATTTGCGTCTTGTTTTAACAGTTGTTTCAACCGCTTCGACATATTTGTTTTTATTAGCATTGGCTTTCTTATGTGTTGAGTCGGTAAATAATATTTCTCCGTCAACCAATTTGTATTTAATAGCTTGATTAACTATATTTATAAATATTTTCTCAAATATATCATTATCTTTAAATCTTCTTTCATAATTTTTTGAAAATGTTGAGAAGTGAGGTGTCTCGGTGCCGAATGGCATATTGATAAACCATCTGTATTCAGCATCCACCTTTATCTTTTGACATGCCTTTCTCATAGACTTTATTCCATCTAACGCTTGAATAAAGACTAATTTAAACAGTACTACTGGATCTAAACTTGGTCTTCCGTTATCCTCACAATACAAATCTCTAACTTCATCATAAATAAAAGTGAAATCAATGTATTTATCTATTTTTCTAAACAGGCTGTTTTCTGGAACCATATCTTCCATCATCATACATACAATTTCACTTTGAATATTTTTGTTTATTGTTATCAATATATCATTTCCTCTCGATTATCCTATATTAATTATACTATATTTACCTAGTTTTATCTAGTTTTTGAGCATAAAAAAGATGGAAATTTTCATTTGGATAATCGAAAGGTTTCCATCTATATTTATTTTACTACATATTTATCAAAAAGAAAAGACCATTGTCTTTGTCAACGGTCTGAA
>CAZQOT010000164.1:0-1580 GCA_964595115.1 uncultured Muribaculaceae bacterium
AGTCTTTAAAGTCAATTAAATAATATGATTTGTTATTAATTATATGCAGTATTTATATATTTAATTATTTAATTATTTAATTTGACTATTGATAAACCTAATGATATATTGTTATTGTATAACATATGAAAGTTTTTGGAGGAATGAAAGTGAAAAAGGTAGTATTAGTTATTATAATTTGTTTTATGATGATGGGGTGTGGAAGTGGAAAATTAAAAAAAGCATATGAAAATATGCAAATAGGGAAAGATTTAAGGGGATACGCTATTGATTTAAGAATTTATGGTAAAGTAGGCGAAGAGCGAGTAAATGAAATTGTTAAAATTTATAATTATAACGATACTGATTATAAAATAGCGGAAAAAGTCTCTAATGATTCTATAGAAGAGAAAATTAGTGTTGGTGATGACGAAAAGACAACATATATAAAAGATGGAAAAATATATATTCAAAACGATGAGGGGGAGTATATTGAAACAACAGACAAAGTTATATATTCAAATCCAAGGGTATTTTTAGAAGGAATTAAAAGAGCCAATAAAGACGCAGTAAGGGAACAAAAAATAGGTCAAAAAACATATGATGTGTATGATTTTAAAATTTCTAAAAATATTGTTAATAATATTTTTGATGAGATCGGTATTAGTAACTTTAAGTTTGAAAAAACCCCAAGGGTAGAGGCATATATAGATGCAGAGGAATTTGTATACAGAATAATATATTATGTTGATGATCTTGTTATTAATGTCAATTATTTTAGTATTAATAATGTTGATTCAATAAGTGTTCCAACCACAAATGATTTGATTATTCAATAATCATAACAATTCTTCAAAACAAGA
This sequence comes from uncultured Muribaculaceae bacterium, assembly GCA_964595115.1. GTDB lineage: Bacteria > Bacillota_I > Bacilli_A > RF39 > UBA660 > CAZQOT01. The sequence continues at coordinate 843 of CAZQOT010000164.1, forward strand.
TAAATATTAAAGAGCAAAGTATATTGATAAAATAAAAAAAATAAATGATAATTAAAAATAAAAGAACAAGAATTAATGAGTATATAAATACTCGTTTTTTTTGTCTTTAACTAAATATATTTCTCGGTTGCAAAAAGCGTATATCTATGATATTCTATTATATGGATAACAATATAATAGGGAGTGCATGTAATGAATAAAAAAGGATTTACATTGATAGAAATCTTGGCAGTTATTGTCGTGTTAGCAATATTGCTTGTTATAGCAATTCCAAGTATTTCTTCGATAATCGGCCAATCAAAGATTCAAAGTTTTGTAATAGATACAAAATCTGTTATCAAAGCAGTGGAGGTAAAAAGAACGGCAAATCGACATTACGATATAACAAAAATTAATCGAGCAAATATCAAAAAAGAGCTTGATATTTCTCCGGATAATTATGCATCAATAATTATTAACGAAACAGAAACCACACCTTATGTAACCATTGTTGGTTCAAAACAATGGAAAGGCTTAGTGGCTTGTGGGACAGCAGATAACTTAATGGTTGGAGATGGAACGGGTTGTTTAAAATTTGCCTCTGATGAGATGTATTTTACATTTGATGAAATTACAAGAACTATAACCGATTATAACGGACCATCAGATGTAGTTATTCCAGTCACCATAAGAGATATTCCAGTTGAACACCTAGGCCTCAGGAGCTTTTAGAGATTGTCAACTGACTAGTGTTATTAT
>CAZQOT010000165.1:0-1560 GCA_964595115.1 uncultured Muribaculaceae bacterium
AGGTTCTATTTGCTGATACTGACATGGAATTCTCAACAACAAAAACCCTTGTTTCCGAAATTGAGACATATTGTCTCGAAAAAGAAATTGCTTTTTATACTGCGAAAGCGGATATGTCGGCATCTGATTCATGGGATTTGTTCGGACCGCCAGCACGTCGTTTAAGGTGGTGCTGTACCGTTCATAAGACGGCTCCAGTTATAAACAGATTGTGCGAGATTCATAACATGAACAGAATTCACTCTATGATGATAACTGGTGTTCGTGGAGATGAAAGTGCGTCACGTTCGGAATATGATGAATTAAGTTTAGGAAAAAAATTGCCTGGGCAGCACAGTTTTCATCCTATTCTTGAATGGTCATCCGCGGAAGTATTCCTATATATTTTCTCTCAGGAACTGCCACTAAATAAGGCTTATACATACGGATTTAATCGTGTGGGATGTATTATGTGCCCAAACTCATCTGAAAAGCATGAGTATATCAAGAGACAATGCTTTCCAGAAACGGTGGAGTTTTTCTGCGATAAAATTGTGAGAAATAGCAAAAAAGATTTGTCCGGGAATAATGCGGCGCATTTCCTTGAAATTGGTGGATGGAAAACACGATTAAGCGGGAGAGAACTCAAATTCTCAGAGGACGAACTATTTGAATTTGAGGAAGAGAGAGGTCTATTAAAATTCACTGTAAGGAATCTTAAGCCTGAGTGGAAGGTATGGTATAAGACCTTGGGCGATATTCATGAACATTCTGAAAGAGCATATCATCTTGAGTACCATAAAGTAGTTCGGAAGTGTGTTCTGCAAATTGACGGAGATACTACAGTTTTTGAAATTGAAAACACGGGAAGAACAAAGAACTCAATAGAATTTGTTTATTACTTCAAAAGCATTCTTGCAAAAACACAGTATTGCATACAGTGTATGACTTGCGTCGCAGAATGCCCTGGCAGAAATATTCAAATGAAAGACGGACAACTCACAATATCAGATGCTTGTGTGCGTTGCCACGCTTGTCTGAAAATATTAAGTGGTTGTTTATATTACAACTCGGTGAAAGGAAGTAAAGCTATGAAATCATTAAAAGGCGTTAATCGTTACTTGAGCGTCGGCGTTGATGCAATCTGGATTGAGGAGTTTTTGAAAGACCAGTCTTTTGAACCCGGCAACCGAAAGACGGATGTTATGTTTGGCATGATGAATGATGCGGGCATCACTACAAACAAAAAGCTGACATCCTTTGGTGAATTCATCCAGAATCAAGACATAGATGCTACATATACCTGGGCACTCATTTTGTGCAACCTTGCTTACACGCCTGCTTTCGGATGGTACATCCGAAACATTCCGTTTTCCGAAAGATATATTGAGGCCAACCTCCTCCTAGACATGGGCGAAGATACGAGCAAAAAAGATGGCGGAAAGAAGGCAAGAGGAGAATTCTGGAATGGCTTCAAAACTATTTTGAATACAAACGGTGCGTTTAAGGAAATTGGTTTTGGCGTTCCCGAAATCGAATCAAAGGAAAATAAGAATGGTGAAATCAAAAGAATCCCTTACA
>CAZQOT010000166.1:0-837 GCA_964595115.1 uncultured Muribaculaceae bacterium
CATGATTTTTACGGCTTCATCCATCAGGGTCGGTACGAAGCGGAGGGCGATGGACATCATCATGGCAAACTCATGGACGGGAAACTTAAGGTAGCGAAGCGGGGATAAAAGACTCTCAAGGGCATCGGCGACAGCCAGCGGCGTCGTGGTCAAGGTCAGCAGTAGCGATGTATTGATGATCATCAAGGAGAGCCTGAGCGCTGTCATGAGACCTGACAAAAGGCCTTCTTCCGTGATTTTAAGCGAGCCTATTTGAACCAGGACACGCCCCTCAACTGTCAGCAGGTGGAGTATGACGGCAAATAGAATGATGACCACGATGGGACGCACGCTTCGGAGGATAATGCCCGGCCTGATCCTGGACACGGCCATCAGGAGAATGGTCCATACAAGAAAGAGGGCCATGACACGGACGTCGCGGATGGAAAGCGTCGCCACCATCATGAGAATGGCGGCGATGAACTTGATCCTCGCGTCCGTCCTGTGAAGGATTGAGTTGCCGGGGACCGAGCGGCCCAGCATGCTTTTACCCATGGGGCGTCCTCCGTTTCGCAGACAATAGAGCCGTGGCGGCGTCCCCTACATTGAAACAGGACGTATCGAGATCCTTGTACTCATCGGCCAGCGCGTCCAAAAATCGCTTGAGTGCAGGCATATCCAGGTGGGCCTGGTCCAGAAATTGCGCGGAGGCGATGATTTCTGAAGGTGTACCGATTCCGGCGACCCCGCCCCCCTTTAAAACCAGGATCCGGTCAGCATAACGGGTCATCATCTCCATGTCGTGGGAGACAATAATCAGGGTGGCCCCCTCGGCTGAAAGTGTCAGAAGATCCTTGA
>CAZQOT010000166.1:847-1543 GCA_964595115.1 uncultured Muribaculaceae bacterium
GGCGGGATCAAGCCCGGCCGCAGGCTCGTCCAGTATGACAATGGCGGGTTCGGCGGCGAGCACGCCCGCGATGGCTACACGGCGGCGCTGACCGCCCGACAACTCAAAGGGCGACCGGTCCAGAATCGACTCGATCCCCAGACGTCCGGCAGCCCGCAGGACGGCCCTCTCGACTTCTTCCGGTGATCGTTTTTGCTGTTTGGGCGCGAAAGCGATATCAAGGGCCACAGTCTCCTCAAAGAGCTGGTCTTCAGGATACTGGAAAAGAAGTCCGACCTGGGGCCGGATCTGACGGATCTCTTTTTTTTCTGACAGATCGTGCCCCAGGACAATCACATGGCCTTTATGGGCGGGCATCAAGCCATTCAAATGCTGGATCAGGGTCGATTTGCCTGAACCCGTATGCCCGGCGATGCCCAGGATCTCTCCCTGGCGCACTGTCATTGAAACAGAGCGGAGCGCCTCAATTGGCGGCCCCCCCGCGGCAGGGTAGGAATAAGACAAGTCAGTAACTTCAACAACGGCCGGCCGGCTTTCATCAAAGCGGGGCTTGACCACACACTCATTGATGTGTCCGGTCAAATGATTTTCCATCACACGGTTGACAAAACGGACCGCTCCCTCAAAGGAAATGATCTCCTCCCGGTCGTAACCCACACCGGCCCGCTCTGAAATCAGGCGGGCGATTTCCAGATG
>CAZQOT010000167.1:0-1526 GCA_964595115.1 uncultured Muribaculaceae bacterium
CCATAAACCTCTGTGCTTCTGTTCTCGGTATTTTTAAGTATAGTGTCTATAACAAAGTTAATATCTTCTGTTCTTAATTTCATCCAACTTTCATAAAGCTTAAACTGTTCTTTTTCACTGTAGATATCACTGTTTGCATCTATAACTTCTTGCATAAACTTACTGCTGCCAATTGTAAGCTTTCCATCTGTATCTAAAGTTCCTGCTGCATGATACGGGTGGTCTATAGAACAAACTACATAGCCGTTACTTGCTAATTCCATAAAAGTAGATGTGTTGCTCATCTTCACTCCAAAGGCACCATGAGAAAAAACAATAAGCGGATACTTTTCATCAGTTTTTTCAGGATACCAAAACTGAACAGTTAATTTACGATTTTCACCGGTATTGGTGAATGCTTCAATTCGATTTGTGTCCGTATAGGAGTAGGTAGAAGTTTTAACTTTATATTCTCCTGTCATTTGAGGCTCATCATATTGTGGAAATACAATTGCCGGTATAGCAGCGAATGTGAAAATCAATACCATTAATATTTCTCTAAAAACAACACGCCACATTTTATATGGCCTTTTACCAATCTTATTTGCAAATAATCTAAGTCCTCCGTTTATTGCAAGTATAAATAGTAAAAGTCCAAGTAAATACCACTGAAAGCCCCAATCAATTATAGATGTTAATATAAACCCTATAAGAATAATAAATGACGCAATCCTAAACCAACTTTTTGCTTTAATTTGATAATCCTTAGTTTTTATGCAATAAACCATGAAAGCAATCTCAAAAATAAAAACCATAATAATTACAAATAACCCCATAACAATAACCTTCTTTCTTATTTATGTTATAAGTATATTTATAAAAACTATGGTTGTAAATAGAGAATCAGTATGTTGCATGTTAGGGGAGTTAAGTTGTAAAAATAAAAAGGTAAGCTGAACTTAAGTACTTAATTTTTCTTCTCCTACAGCAGTACTTAGGAATTCATACCGTTAATAGTAAGATTTCTTAATACGGATATCAAATAAAAATCCTTAATCGTCCATCATCTATAAATTTCATCCCGCCATCTACATTTTCACATACGTTAACAAGATTATTTTGGAATTATTGGAACGGTAAGTTAAATGCACAATAAAAACCAGCACTGCGGCTGGTCTTGATTGTTTCTTTAACAGTATAAAAATAAAATACAATTATTTATATGTATGTTTATTCATCAAATGCGTCCTTAACATACCATTCTTTCCATACATTTCCTACCAAGTCAGGACCCGGTTTCAATACTTTCTTACCCGGTTTCCATCCTGAAGGAGTTACTTCTGAACCGGCTGTTGCTCTTACATGTTGGAATGCTTTTAATTGTCTGATTCCTTCAGAAACATTTCTTCCAACGGGAGGAGTTAATACCTCAAATCCTTGAACAATGCCGTCCGGATCTATAATAAACCTTCCTCTTGTTTCAGTACCGGCTTCTTCATTGTATATGCCGTACATTTTGCCAATCTCACCGTTTTGATCTGATAACA